>NZ_JAUORR010000045.1:0-20971 GCF_030547945.1 Photobacterium sp. 1_MG-2023
GTTCCAGAGGGGTCCTCTGGTCCGCTATTCCCAAGAGCCGGAGATGCGCTACCAAACTGCGCTATTCACCGATAATTCTGCTTTCGCTTTACCGAAATCATCAAAAAGCTGATTGCCTTTCGAGGTGGCCTATAATACTGGCAAATCAAACGAACGCAAGGGGATGGAAAAAAAATTTCCGCCCAAGCTTATCACTTGATTATGAAATCATCATTTCAGCCATTTTTTGTAGATGAATCACCAAATATGCATTCAAACGACCAATCGATAACGGACTTGATCCAGATCATCCAGCCGCTGTCCATGCTGATTTAAGCTTGGTTTTAGTTTCCTGACGGAGGATATCACATGGAATTTTGGCTCGATCTGCTCTTCGGTAACCCAGTCGGTTTGTCATCAATGATCGTGATTTTCGGCGCGTTGGGACTGATGATTTTTTATGGCGGCTATTTCGTCTATAAAGCAATGAAGGCTGATGAAAATCAGCAGTAATGTTCCCGTTATCTCCAACTTTGATTGAATCCTGCGGAAACTGACAGGCCCCAGGATTCTTTTTTTTCCCCGCCAGCCACGTATAATCGCTTTAAATTCCGCAGTAGAAAATACAGCACCATGTCTGATCAAGATGAACTGGATCTGTTCCGTGAAATGATGGCTGATGTCGCGCCGCTGGAACAGGACAAAGTGACCCTGGAAAAAAAGCATCAGGTCTCTGAAGCTCAGCTTGCCCGTCAGGTCGCCGCGCAAAGTCTGGCAGACAGCGATCCGGAATATCTGTCGCTGGATTATGCCAACAGGGTCAAACCGGATGATATGCTGGATTTCAAACGCGACGGAGTTCAGGATGGCGTGATCCGCAAGCTGAGACTGGGAAAATACGACATTCAGGCCCGACTTGATTTACACCGCAAAACCCTGAAAGAAGCCAGGGATGAGGTACTCAGTTTCCTGAAACAGTGTCAGCGAATGGATATTCGCACCGTGCTGATTGTGCACGGCAAAGGCGAACGCTCCAATCCACCCGCCCTAATGAAAAGCTATTTAGCAACCTGGCTGATACAAATCAGTGATGTGATGGGCTACCACTCTGCACTACGACAGCATGGCGGCAATGGTGCGCTTTATGTGATGCTGAAGAAAAGCCCGGAGCGAAAGCTGGAAAACAGAGAGCGCCACCAGAAACGTCAGGGCTAAAACGCAGGCAATGATGCCTGCCAGATCACCCGCAACGCCAACGCCAGCAACACGATGCCCGATAAACGGTCAATCAACTGTGCACGGTGTCGCAGCGCTTCCAGCACCGCAGGGCGCGATAATACCAGTGCAATCAGGGTGTACCACAGGCCATCAACCAGCAAAGGGGTGGCAACGATGATCGCGCGATCACTCAACTCACTGCCCACAGCCACAAACTGACTGAACAAAGCCAGAAAAAACAGGGCCAGCTTCGGATTCAGGATGGAAATCATCAGGCCATCCCGCGCGGCTTCTTTCAGACTGGCACACTGACCCGCCGTCAGCTTCGCCGCGACGCCCCCCTTGGAGCGCAATGCGTTCCAACCCAGATAGGTCAGGTAAGCCGCGCCTGCGTACGTCATCACTTGAAATAACACCGGCGATTGCCTGAGTACGACAGCCAGTCCCAGCAAAGTGACCAGCGCATACACCCCGACTCCCAGCGCGTGCGCCCAGGACGTCGCTATCCCATGTAAACGGCCACCGGCCAGACTGTGTTTAGCCACCACAGCCAGGCTTGGTCCCGGAGACATGGCCCCCAGCATGCATATCATCAGCAACGATAGCCAGATCGATAAAGTCATCCGTGTCTCCTGTCAGGCAAGGGATGAAAAAAGGAAACCGCTTCAGCGGGCCAGCGGGGCGAGTTCGCCGCCAGTCAGTTGCAACAGGTCGCCTGGTGCCAGCTCAATTTCAAGGCCGCGACGTCCGGCACTGACACAGATGGTGTCAAACTGCCCGGCCGAGGTATCCAGAAAGGTCGGCAGGCGTTTTTTCTGCCCCAGGGGACTGATCCCACCGACAATGTAGCCCGTGGTTTTTTCCGCGATAGCCGGATCCGCCATGTCTGCTTTTTTGGCACCCGCTGCTTTTGCGGCAGCTTTGAGATCCAGCATGCCAGCGACAGGGACGATTGCCACTGCCAGCTGTTTCGGATCCCCATTACAGGCAAACAGCAGGGTTTTAAAGACTTTCGCCGGATCCTGTCCCAGCACTTCGGCCGCTTCCATGCCAAAGTTGCTGTTGTTGGGATCGTGCTGATACTGATGGACTTGATGGGCAATCTTATGTTTTTTGGCCAGATTAATTGCAGGTGTCATCCTTTCCTCCGACAGATTCATCGGCATCACTATATACCCAAGCGGCCTCACGGCGCCAGAATGAGCAGGAAATCGCTCGTGCCGCGCCCATAAAAAAGCCCACCCGTCGACCGGATGAGCTTTCGCAGTCAGGCTGAAACGCGATCAGCGGTAAACCACTTCACCTTTGGGTTCAAACGCCTGAACATTGATTGGACGATTCGCTTCCAGATAATCTTTCAGCACTTCCGCATCCACAAAGCCTGTATTGACGTAACCGGCATGATTGGTCAGTTTCGGATAACCATCCCCACCCGCTGCATTAAAGCTTGGTACGGTGAAACGGTATACCTGACTTGGGTTCAGCGCTTTGCCGCCAATTTTCACATGGTGAACCTGGCCGTCCTGAACTTCCATCGTCAGACCATAAAACTGCGCGTAAGCACCGGAATCCACCGGCTTGGTTGCCACTGCATTCAGATAATCCAGCACTTCAGCACCAGTCATATCGGTATAAGTGACCATGTTGCCAAACGGCTGAACTTTCAGCACATCTTTATAAGTAATCGCACCACCCGGAATCGAATCGCGCACACCACCGGAATTCATGACAGCAAAATCAGCTTTGGCACGCTGCATGTGTGATGCGGCAATCAAACGCCCCAGATTGGTTTGCTGGAACCGGACCACATTACGATCCCCTTCCAGCTTGCCGTTCGACTCAGAAATCTGAATGTTCAGCTTCGCCTGGCCACGTTCCTGATAAGGGGTCAGGAAGGCTTTCACGTCTTCGTTCTGCGGGATTTCCTGCGCCACAAAGACTTTCTGAGAAGAGCCATCAGCCAGCTTAATCTTCTTCTTCAGATTCACCGGAGTCAGGTTGTAGCTCACCAGATTCAATTCACCATTTTTAAACTCAAAATCCGCACGACCGACGTACTTGCCCCATTCGTAGGCCTGAACAATCCAGGTGCCGTTTTGCTGATCCGGCTGACATTCATCACCCGGTACAAAACTCGGCTTCGCCAGATTCTGGCCTTCCATGCATACAGGTTCCTGTGAGTGACCGCCCACAATCAGATCCAGATCGCCTTCTTTCAGGAATCGGGCCAGAGCAACATCGCCCGGCGCATTCACGCCATGTTTGCCATTGGCGTAATGACCCATATGGGTTGTCGCAATAATCACATCCGGTTTTTCGTTCGCTTTCAGTTCAGCGATGACCTTTTGCGCTTCCGTTTTCGGATCGCGGAACTCGATGCTGCCAATGTACTCGGGGTTACCGATCTTAGCGGTATCTTCAGTGGTCAGACCGATAACGGCAATCTTGATCCCTTGCTGTTCAAAAATCTGGTACGGCTGAAACAGGCGTTCGCCTGTTGCCTTGTCATAAATATTGGCAGACAGCATCGGGAAGTTCGCCCAGCCTTGTTGCTTGCGCAGAACCTCAATTGGATTGTCGAACTCATGATTACCCACCGCCATGGCATCGTAACCCAGCAGATTCATCCCTTTGAAATCCGGTTCAGCATTTTGCAGGTCGGACTCAGGCACACCGGTATTGATATCCCCGCCGGATAACAGCAGGCTGGTACCGCCTTGTGCAGTGACTTCTGTACGCAGTTGATCCAGCAGCGTCTTGCGCGCCGCCATCCCATATTCGCCATCGCGGTTCGTCCAGAAGCGGCCATGGTGATCATTGGTATGCAGAATCGTAAATTGATAAGTTTGGTCTTGCTGCCAGCCGACAGCCTGCTCCTGAGTTGCACAACCTGTCAGTACCATGAACAGACCTGCAGCTAATGCCGTGCGGGTAAACAGTTTTTTTGTCATTTGTCTTCACCTTACGCAGTTTCAAGGTTGCCGCCCCTCCATGGTGGTGGCAGTACCAAAACAGCGCTCAGTGTAAAGGAATCACTCTTCACGGTGGCAAGTGATTTCATCAGAGTGTTAGGGCGATCACTATGCAATCGATACCATTTTTGAATTTGAAGGAGATAGCAACAATATTGCGACCCTTAGCGAAGATTTCATCGCGTTTATGTACCGAAGTCACATTGCTTCAAGCGCCGACATCCACAAGGTTAATTCACCAGTTGACAGCATTCAAAGTACAACATCGCACTCTCATCCTCTGCCCTCCTACAGATCGGTGATAATTTGTACAATTGAAAAATTTATCAATCATTTCCCTCAGGAAATCATCACGTGTTTCACATCTTTCTAATGTATTGAATCCGGAAGAGTTATGCCTTGCAGGAGTCTAAATATACCCAAGGCATCACAACATTAGCCGCATCTAATATTTAAGTTTGAACATACAAGCGTCGTTTTACTCATTAGAATCTCTGCGTTGTTTCGTCTGTTTGTCACAGCTTTTGTGCAACCTGATGAGAAACATCGCTGATAGCATCCGTTCCTTCGTCGAGACCTAAAATGAAACTGACGCTCAAACAAAAACTCATTGGTGCCAGCTTGTCTGCCGTTGTGGTGATGGCCACCGCGCTGACCTGGCTGGCGGCAAGCCAACTTCATGAACAAACTCAAAACAGCATTTTTGACCGGGCGGACAGCCTGAGCAAAACTGCAACCAAAGGGATCAGTGACTGGATCCATATTCGCAGTAATATTACCGGGGCAATGAAGTCTTATATCGAGGCAGAAGATCCAGTGACTTATCTGCAACAAGCGCGTGATGCCGGCGGGTTTGTCCTGACCTATTTCGGAACGCCTTCCGGCAACATGGTTCGTTCAAATCCAGAACGCAACCGTGCAGGCTACGATCCGCGTGTTCGTCCCTGGTATATCAGTGCTCAGTCTGAAAACAAACCGATCATCAGCGAGGCATATCATGATGCCTTGACCAACGCCCTGTTGGTTACACTGGCCGAGCCTGTGAAGAAAAACGGTCAACTGGTTGCGGTTGTAGGTTCAGATGTTCTGATTGATCAGATGATTTCGGATGTGATCAGTCTGGATGTGGGTGAAAATGCCTATGCGATGCTGCTCAATACTCAGGACAACACTTTTTTAGCACACCCAAACAAATCGCTACTGCTGAAGCCCATCAACGAATACGATTCAGCTTTAAGCATGAGCATCATCCATCAGGCGGTCAGCACCCGGACCCTTGTGAATGAAACCATCAAAGGAAAAGAGAAGCTGCTCTACTTTACCCAAGTCCCCGGCACCCCGTGGATTTTAGGTCTGGAGCTGGACAAAGCAACAGAAGAAGCCAGCCAGAGCGAGCTGCTGACCCGGCTGATCCTTGCTTCAATCGTGATTACGCTGGCTGTACTGGCTGCAGTGGCCTGGCTGGTTGGGTTCCTGTTCCGCGATCTGGGTCGGGTATCGGAAGCGCTGGCGGAAATTGCCACCGGTGAAGGCGACCTGACCCAGCGTCTGGAGCCGCGCAGCGATGATGAAGTCGGCCAGCTGGCCCACAACTTCAACCGTTTTGTCGGTAACATGCACGGCATGGTGATGCGCCTGCGGGACGTCTCTCAGTCCCTGAATTCTCAGGCACATCAAACCGCTTCTCAGGCGGAAGAGCGCAGTACCCGCATCCGCCACCAGCAGGATGAAATCAACATGGTGGCCACGGCCATCAATGAAATGGCGGCCGCAACGCAGGAAATTTCCGGCAATGCCGACAACACGGCCCGCACGTCCACAGAAACCGTGCAAGCGGCGGAAGATGGTGCCGCACAGGTCGAACAGAGCCAGCATTCCACCACCAGTCTGGCCGGAGAAGTACAAACGGCAACCGGTGTGATTGGCGAGCTCAATCATCATGCGCAGAGCATTAACACCATTTTGTCGACCATTCAGAATATTGCAGAGCAGACCAACCTGCTGGCACTGAATGCGGCCATTGAGGCGGCCCGCGCCGGTGAACAGGGTCGTGGTTTTGCCGTGGTGGCCGATGAAGTGCGTGTGCTGAGCCAGCGCACCCATGCGTCCACGCAAGAAATTCAGCAGATGATTGAAACCCTGCAGCAGACGACAGGTCGTGCCGTCGGGATCATGGATGACAGCCGCCGTCTGGCGGAAACCAGTGTGGATGATGCCAACTCGGCTTCAGCCAGCCTGACTCAGATCATTTCTGCCATCACCAATATCAGTGATATGGCCACTCAGATTGCTTCTGCTGCGGAAGAGCAGTCTTCTGTGACGTCGGAGATCACCCGCAATACCGAAGGGATCCGGGATGTGTCGAATGAGCTGGCGCAGGAAGCTACGGAAGCAGCCCAGCAGGCGGCGCAGTTGTCTGAACTGTCGCACGAACTGCAACAGGAAATCAGCCGATTCAAGCTCTGATTTCTGCCCTCGACGGCCAGTATTACGGATGATTCTGAACGTTTTGCAAAAACACCCCATGTCGGGGTGTTTTTTTATGCCGGGTGATTCAGACTCATGCTGTCGCAGCCATTCGCCGCTGATGCTTCACAAACACAGCAATCAACGCACTGGCTGCCAGGAAGAAACAGTAGTAAGAATGGCTGACCACTGCCAGTGGCGATAAGCCGAATACCGAACCCAGCAACAGCCCCTGCGCACCATAGGGCAGGATCCCCTGAATCACGCAGGAGAAAATATCCAGCAGGCTCGCAGAACGACGCGGTGTGACGCTGTTTTGCTCCGCCAGCTCACGGGCAACGCCCCCGGCAACAATAATGGCGACGGTGTTATTTGCCGTACAGACATTGGTCAGGCTGACCAGGCCAGCGATGCCCAGTTCACTGGCTCGCTGCGATGGCTCTCCGCCGTTATTCTTGCTGAAAGCCCCAATCAGCTTGTTCATCAGTCGGGTCAGAAACGCCAGACCGCCCTGACGACGCATCAGTTCCCCCAGCCCGCCAATCAGCATCGACAGCAGGAAAATTTCCTGCATATTGCCGAATCCGGCATAGATATCCTGCCCCCAGTTTGCCAGACCATAGTCCGACACCGAGAGTAATCCAACGCTCCCCGCCAGAATGAGTCCAAGGCTGAGCACGACAAACACATTCAGACCCGCGACAGCCAGAACCAGAATAGTCAGATATGGCATAACTTTCAGCCATTCAATTTGGGGGACCGTCGGCGCTTCAGATGGGGTTGAGTGAAACAGGAATAACAGAATCGCAGCCATCGCAGCCGGTAACGCAATAGCAATATTCTCACGGAACTTGTCGCGCATCGCACATCCCTGCGAGCGGGTGGCGGCAATCGTGGTATCCGAGATAATCGACAGGTTATCACCAAACATCGCGCCGCTCAGGACCACACCAGCCGTCAGGGCTTTATCCAGCCCGGCAACTTCTGCAATCCCCAATGCGACAGGGCCAACCGCCGCAATGGTTCCCATTGATGTGCCCATCGCCGTTGCAATAAAGGCCGCAATCACGAAAATCCCAGGCAGAATCAGACTGGCAGGTAACAGCGAGAGGCCCAGATTTACCGTTGCATCCACACCGCCGGTCGCTTTAGCCACAGCGGCAAACGCACCCGCCAGCAGATAAATCATGCACATTGCAATGATGTCGCTGTGTCCGACCCCACGCATAAAGCTTTCAATGCTCTGATTCAGCTTGTCTTTGCTCAGCAAAATGGCCAGCAACACAGCCGGTAAAGCGGCAACCGGCGCAGGCAACTGATAAAAAGCAAAGTCAACATCCTGCCAGGTCAGATAGCTCCCGACACCGATAAACAAAGCCAGAAAAACAGCCAGTGGCAATAACGCCAGTGCAGACGGTTTGATGGGGTCAGAAGAGGATTGTGTGTGGTCGTACGACATAATGACTACAGGGCATACTGATAAATGGGTCGCCTAGACTAATTGCTGCATCCACACGTGTCAACTTCTAGACGTCTAAACATCCATATGCATGACATTGAAATTCACGCCGCCAAATTAACTTTTATGCATATCCCTCCGCATATATACAATACGCTGAATATCTGGCCAATCGGCAGGAATGACAAATTTTTATCCTATTACTGTCAATTATCAGTCAGATCAAACCCTTAAATTTACATATACAACAGTCGTATAGCTATATAGAATTCTCAGGATTCTTTTTCTCCATTTGTCACATTTTTTGTGCAACAAATGAGAAAGCATCAATTTCAGCTTCTGTTCCATCCATCGAGACTCATCATGAAACTGACCCTAAAGCAAAAACTCATAGGTGCCAGCTTATCTGCCGTCGTGGTTATGGCAACCGCGCTGACCTGGCTGGCCGCAAACCAACTTTATCAACAAACACAAAACAGTATTTTCAGCCGAGCAGACAGCCTGAGCAAAACAGCAACCGCAGGGATCAGCGACTGGGTAGAAATTCGTCGTGGCGTCACCAGCGCGATTAAACCCTATCTGGATGCTGACGCGCCCGTACCGCATCTTCAGCAAGCGCGAAATTCTGCTGGCTTTGATGAAATCTATTTCGGAACAACGGAAGGCCGTATGGTGCGCTCCTATCCGGAGCGAAACCGTGCCGGATATGATCCACGTCAGCGTCCGTGGTACATCGATGCACAAAAAGCCAACAAACCTATTATTACCACGGCTTACCGCGATGCCATTACCAATGCACTGTTGGTCACGCTGGCAGAGCCTGTGAACAAAAACGGGCGATTAGCTGCTGTCATCGGTTCTGACGTTCTGATTGATCAGCTGATTTCCGATGTGATCAGTCTGGATGCCGGCAAGAATGCAGAAGCCATGCTGATCAATACTCAGGACAACACGTTTCTGGCACACCGCAATCAATCTCTGCTGCTCAAACCGATCAGTGAGTATGATGCTGCGCTCAGTATAAGCGTCATTCAAAAAGCCGTCAGCACCCGAACGCTTGTGCATGAAACCATTCAGGGAGAAGCCAAGCTGTTCTACTTTACCGAAGTCCCCGGTACACCGTGGATTTTAGGTCTGGAAATGGACAAGGCGACCGAAGAAGCCAGCCAGAGCGAACTGCTGACCCGACTGATCCTGACCTCAATCGTGATTACGCTGGCTGTGCTGGCCGCTGTGGCCTGGCTGGTCGGTTACCTGTTCCGCGATCTGGGCCGAGTGTCTGACGCACTGGCTGAAATTGCCACCGGTGAAGGTGATCTGACCCAGCGTCTGGAGCCACGCAGCGATGATGAAGTCGGCCAGCTGGCCCACAACTTCAACCGTTTTGTCGGCAACATGCACGGCATGGTGATGCGCCTGCGGGATGTCTCTCAGTCACTGAGTTCACAGGCGCACCAGACCGCTTCTCAGGCGGAAGAGCGCAGCACCCGCATCCGCCACCAGCAGGATGAAATCAACATGGTGGCCACAGCCATCAATGAAATGGCGGCAGCCACGCAGGAAATTGCCGGCAATGCCGACAATACTGCCCGCACTTCAACGGATACCGTGAAAGCGGCCGAACATGGTGCAGAGCAGGTTGAACAGAGTCAGTCGTCCACAACCAGTCTGGCCGGTGAAGTGGAAACCGCAACGGATGTCATCAGCGAGCTGAATCATCACGCGCAAAGTATCACCACCATTCTGTCGACTATTCAGAATATCGCAGAGCAGACCAACCTGCTGGCACTGAATGCGGCCATTGAAGCGGCCCGTGCCGGTGAACAGGGTCGTGGTTTTGCCGTGGTGGCAGATGAAGTGCGTGTGCTGAGCCAGCGCACTCATGCATCGACGCAGGAAATTCAGCAGATGATTGAAACCCTGCAGCAGACCACAGGCCGTGCCGTCGGAATTATGGATGACAGCCGCCGTCTGGCGGAGACCAGCGTGGATGATGCCAACTCAGCTTCAGCCAGCCTGACTCAGATCATTTCTGCCATCACCAATATCAGCGATATGGCCACGCAGATTGCGTCAGCGGCGGAAGAGCAGTCTTCTGTGACGTCTGAGATCACCCGTAATACCGAAGGGATCCGGGATGTCTCGAATGAGCTGGCGCAGGAAGCCGGTGAAGCCGCCCAACAGGCCGCGCAGTTGTCTGATCTGTCTCACGAACTGCAACAGGAAATCAGCCGATTTAAGCTGTAATGCCACAAAGCCGGTCAGTCACCGGCTTTCTGAACACAAAATAGAAAGGGGTGTCGTCAGACACCCCTTTTGTTTTTCTTGGCTTCACCTGTATTTCAAGCGCGATTCGCACATGAAGTTTGTTGCGATTTAGTCGATTTCAATCGCATCAAAGCCTTTGATCAGATCATCGAGCTGTTTGATTTGGCTCAGGAAAGGTTCCAGCTTATCCAACGGGAATGCAGACGGGCCATCACAGCGCGCTTCATTCGGATTCGGATGCGCTTCCATAAACAGGCCAGCAATGCCAGCCGCCATTCCGGAACGCGCCAGTGTAACTGTTTGCTCACGACGACCGCCGGATGCAGCACCCAGCGGATCACGGCATTGCAGTGCATGAGTAACGTCAAAGATAATCGGACTGCCTTTGGAAGCTTTCTTCATCACATCGAAGCCCAGCATATCAACCACCAGATTATCGTATCCATGCAGCGCACCACGCTCACACAGAATGATCTGATCGTTCTCACACTCAGCAAATTTCTCGACGATGTTGCCGACCTGCCCCGGACTCATGAACTGAGGTTTTTTCACGTTAATCACGGCACCGGTTTTTGCCATGGCTTCGACCAGATCAGTCTGACGGGCCAGAAACGCAGGTAGCTGAATCACATCCACCACATCCGCCACGGGCTGGCACTGATACTGCTCATGGATATCGGTGATGATTTTCACGCCAAAGGTATCTTTCAGTTCCTGAAAAATTTTCAGGCCTTCTTCCATACCCGGACCACGGTAAGAATGAACCGATGAACGGTTCGCCTTATCAAAAGAAGCCTTAAATACATAAGGAATGCCCAGCTTTTCCGTCACCTTGACGTAATGCTCGCAGATCTGCATCGCCAGATCACGAGACTCCAGGACATTCATGCCCCCAAACAGGACAAAGGCTTTGTCATTCGCGACGTCGATATCGCCAATACGAACCACTTTCTGTTCCATGATGCTTCTCTTCTTTTCTTTGTGATTCTTTTCAGTCACCGGCACTTAGTGAAGCACCGGTGCCTGCGCATTCAATACTTTTACCTGAAGCTTCAACAGTTCCGCTGCGGGATCTTCCGGACACTGCTCAATGAAATAGCTGTAGTCCATCGCCGCGGCATGGCTGCATTCCAGTTGCTGATAAATATAGCCCCGATCGCGGATTTCATGCGGATCACCGGGTCGCAGCAGTAATGCCAGATCGCTGCAGCGCAGTGCATCAGCGTACTGTTCTTCACGCAGCAGCGCGCTTTTCAGCACCGTCAGCCAGCGAGCCAGCACATCGGTGTGGCTGGTCGGCGTCAGATAGCTGTCGCGCCATGGCGCCAGCGGGCCTTTGTGACCTTTCAGCCAGGACCCCAAGGTTTGCTGGCTCACAAACTCACCATCAAACGGATTGATGAACTGAACCGGCGCATCCGGCCAGTCGACACGCAAAATATACTGGGTCGGAAAAGCCACACCGGACACCGGCAATTCCAGATGCTGCGCAACATACATCAGTACCGCGCCCAGACTCACCGGAATGCCTTTACGACGTTCCAGGACCTTGTCGAGATAGGCATTTTCTGCCGCGTAATACTGATTGCGGTCCCCGCAAAAGCCCCATTCGTGATAGAAAAGGCGGATCAGCCCTTCCAGACGTAAATGCGGGTTGGTTTCAGTCATCAAAGCCGCTTCAGCGTCCTGAACCAGCTTATCCAGTTGCAGGCGAACCCACTGAGACGGAAAACCCGGCTCCAGATCCATCATGATATCGATGGCACCATCCACCAGCGTAATGGCTTCGTAATTGCGGCTGCTTACTTCAGTAAAGTGCATCTGTCTTACCCCAGCAGCGGCATTTTAGTGACCGCCAGTTTGCCGGCCATCGCCAGCCAGCCCAGTGCACCTAAAAATGCAAAAGTCTTGAAGACCTTGTTCTTCCCGAACTTCAGCGCAAAAAAGCCCAGTGCAATATAAGCCAGCACACAGGTCAGTTTCTCATTCAGCCAGTCCGCACCTGGGCTGAATGGCATGAAGCCGGTATAAACAATGAGTCCGACCCCACTGAGTAGCAGGAAGGTATCTACGACATGTGGTGTCACCTTCAGGACTTTTTTCTGCATCAAGGGCGAATCAGCCATCATCAGGCCAAAACGAACGACAAACAGCAGCACGCTCATCGCAATAATCGTTAAATGAAAATGTTTTAGTGCTATGTACATCTGGTTTTTCTCTTTATCGTTTCCATGAATGATATTGACCGGAAGGTCTCCATCAGTCCGACCAGCAGCCTAAGCTTACTCTGTCCTGGCCTGCATAATCCTGAACGGTCATCACGTGCTGATAACCCAGTGTGTCAAATATTTCCCGGACGGCCGCGCCCTGCTGATAGCCATGCTCCAGCAACAGCCAGCCCTCCGGATTTAAAAATCGTCTGCTATGGTCGCAGATCCAGCGAATATCCGCCAATCCGGCCTCTTCCGCCACCAGCGCACTGCGAGGCTCAAAACGAACATCGCCCTGACTGAGATGCGGATCGGTTTCATCGATATAAGGCGGATTACTGACAATGACACTGAATCGCTCATCGTCAGACAGCGGACTGAACCAACTACCGCACAAAATCCGGACATGTTCAAAGTGCAGTCGCTGACGGTTTTCTTCTGCCAGTGCCGCCGCTTCCGGACGCAAATCAATGCCGGTAAAGCGACAATCTGGCCGCTCAGAAGCCAGAGCAAGCAAAATCGCTCCGGTCCCGGTGCCCAAATCCAGCACGGCAGCACCTGCAGGAATTTTCTCCAGTGCGAGTTCAACCAGCCGCTCGGTATCCGGTCTTGGAATCAGCGTATGCGGGGCCACTTTCAGAGGCAGCGACCAGAACTCGCGTTCCCCGACAATATAAGCCACCGGTTCACCTTGCTGACGGCGCGCCAGCAGCGCCTGAAATGCAGTATTTTCTGCATCCGTCAACGCTTTTTCCGGCCAGGTCAGCAGGTAGCTGCGCGGTTTGTCCAGAACATGGCAAAGCAAAACAGCCGCATCAATGTGCGGGCTGTCCGAACCGGCTTGGGTCAGTTGAGTAGCAGCCTGTTTCAAGGCCGCTTCAATAGAAGGATTCATCAGCCCTGATCAGCCATCGCAGCCAGCAAGTCGGCCTGATGTTCCTGCAATACAGGCTCGATCAAACTGGCCAGCTCACCTTCCATGACTTCATTCAGGCGGTAGATGGTCAGGTTGATACGGTGGTCCGAGACCCGTCCCTGCGGATAGTTGTAAGTCCGGATCCGGTCTGAACGGTCACCCGAGCCCAGCAGGTTGCGTCGGGTGCTGGCTTCTTCCGCCTGACGTTTCTCTTCTTCAGCTTTGATGATACGCGCTGCCAGCACAGACATCGCTTTTGCTTTGTTCTTATGCTGAGAACGCTCATCCTGACACTCCACCACAATGCCTGTTGGCAAGTGAGTGATCCGGATGGCTGAATCTGTGGTGTTGACGTGCTGACCACCGGCACCCGAGGCACGGAAGGTGTCGATTTTCAGATCACCGGCATTAATTTCAGGAATTTCGGCTTCCGGAATTTCAGGCAGCACAGCCACAGTACAGGCTGAAGTGTGCACGCGCCCCTGCGATTCAGTTGCCGGAACACGCTGAACGCGATGACCGCCGGATTCAAACTTCAGCACACCATAGGCACCTTCACCGCTGATCTTGGCAATCATTTCTTTATAACCGCCATGTTCCGCCTGACTGGCACTCATCACTTCGACACGCCAGCGACGGCTTTCCGCGTATTTGCTGTACATCCGGAACAGATCGCCGGCAAAGATACCCGCTTCATCACCGCCCGCCCCGGCACGGATCTCAATAAAGCAGTTGCGCTCATCGTTGGGATCTTTTGGCAACAACAGCACCTGAAGTTCATCTTCCAGACGCTCAATCTCACTTTTGGCCTGTTTGAGTTCTTCCTGTGCCATCTCACGCAGCTCAGGATCATCCTCATCGGCCATTTCTTCTGCGGTGATCAGATCAGACTGAACCTGCTGGTAAGCCCGAAAACACTGGCTGACTTCTTCCAGCTGTGAATATTCACGGGACAGCGCACGGAATTTATCCTGGTTGGCAATAATGGTGGCATCACCCAGCAGGTGCTGCACTTCCTCGTGGCGTTCAACCAGAGATTCTAATTTCGCTAAAATGGACGGTTTCATCATGTTGACAACATCAGACCTAAATCACGGCCTGCGGCTGATCATCCAGCGGCAGGCCAATTTATCAATCAAATTCGGTTTACCGGCGTCAATCCGCCCGGTTAATCTTTCAGGACATCCAGCCCCAGGGTTTCGCGAATCACAGCCAGCTTTTCAGGCTCACCATCATGGGCGGCCTGCTGCATTGCTTTGGTTGGCGCATGAATCAGCTTGTTGGTCAGCCGGTTACTGAGCTCAGCCAGAACTTTCTCTGGCGAAGTGCCATTGGCCAGCGCCTGTAAGCTCCGGCTTAAGAGTTCGTTTTTCACATCATCCGCATAACAACGGTACTGACGGATGCTATCAACCGCTTCCAGTGAACGAAGCCAGCGCATAAAGGCTGCACTCTCTTCACTGACAATGGCCTCAGCCTGAATCGCCGCAACTTTCCGCTGCTCACGATTTCGTTCAACAATCGTTTGCAAATCATCCACCGTATACAGATAGGCGTCATCCAGTTCGCCCACCTCAGGTTCAATGTCTCTTGGCACAGCAATATCAACCAGCAGCATCGGCTGATGGCGACGCATTTTCAGTGCTTTTTCGACCATGCCTTTGCCAAGAATGGGTAAAGGACTTGCCGTGGCACTAATTACAATGTCTGCCCGGTGAATATGCTCCGGGATTTCAGGCAGCGTCAGCACTTCGGCCCCAAACTCTTCGGCCAGTGCCTGTGCCCGCGCCTGAGTACGGTTGGCAATCATCAGACTGCGGCAACCATGCTCCACCATATGACGTGCGACCAGTTCCGTGGTCTCACCTGCGCCAATGAGCAGCACGCGGGCTTCACTCATCGACTCAAAAATCTGTCGGGCTAACGTGCAGGCTGCAAAAGCAACCGACACCGCATTGCCACCAATATCTGTTTCTGTCCGGACCCGCTTCGCCACGGAAAAGGCTTTCTGGAACAGTTTCTCCAGCATCCCGTCCATGGTGTCATAATCACGGGATTCAGAATAAGACTGCTTCACCTGCCCCAGAATCTGCGGCTCACCTAGCACCAGAGAATCAAGCCCGCAGGCCACTCGCATCAAATGCCGGACTGCTGCCTGCTCTTCATGGTAATAAAGACTCGGCATCAGTTCTTCAGCAGAGATCTGATGAAAACGGCTGAGCCAGTCGATCATGATCCCCGGACCACGATGAGACACATCGCAGTAAATCTCCGTTCGATTGCAGGTCGAAACGATCACACCGCCGTGAACCTCCGGGTGCTGAGCCAGCGTTTGCAGCGCTTCAGTCATTTTTTCCGGCGAAAAGGCAACACGTTCACGCAGGTCTACAGACGCTGTTTTGTGATTGATTCCTAATGCAAGCAAGGTCATGGAGATGGTGTTACCTACTTCTCGATGCGAAAGATCCAGCGGGGCATTTTACTTGATGACCCTGCGTAATAAAAGGATATGCGTTGATTCTGTCTGGCTGAACACGTTTTCAGTGCATTCGCCAAGGATAAAAAACCTGACTTTACAGGCAATTTTCTAAAATGTCATGGCTGAACAAAGTGGAAAGATTCTGAAAAGAAAGTCATGTTATGATAACCGCTTGATGCAATGATTAATCAAGAAAAATGAAATTCAGCATCGGCTGATCTTTCGGGGAAATGTATGCAATTGATGCAAAAAGTAACCGCACCTCTTTTTGCCCTCGCCGCTGGTTTTGCGGCAGGAAAACACCAAAACAAAAAAAGTTCAGGAGCGGGTAAAACACGCGTCATCGGCAGTTTTCTGCTGATCTTGTCGGGTTGCACCACCACCTCCCAATCCGGTCAGCCCGTCACGAGCTGGGACATCCATCAACAAGCGCTTCAGACAATTTCTGGCTATCAGGCCACTGGCAAGCTGGGCTATATCAGTCCGGAACAACGGTTCACCGCCAATCTGAATTGGAAAAATGAGACCGGCGCGGATCACCTCCGGCTGACCAACTTTTTAGGAACCACCTTACTCAAACTGGATACGCAGCCGGGCCGGGCGGTGTTGATTGATAACGACGGCAAACGCTATCAGGGGCCCGACGCCGCTGCACTGGTGCTGAAACTGACTGGCATTTCATTGCCCGTGAATCAGATGCGCGACTGGCTGATCGGCCTGCCGAGCGGTGCTGACACTTATCAGCTCAATGCGGAAAATCGTGTGGCTTATCTGGCCAAGCAGGTCGGCAGTCAGCTCTGGCAACTGGATTACAACGTCTATGATGAATCCGCAACACCAGCCCTGCCGAGTCGTCTGGTCTTATCACAAGGCGACATTCGCATCACGCTGCTGATCAACCGCTGGCAAGTTCAACCTTAACCTTCATGGCATCCAACATGCATCTGACAACAACAACCTGGCCCTCACCCGCGAAACTGAACCTGTTCCTTTATATCACCGGGCGCAGGCCCAATGGCTATCATGAACTGCAAACCCTGTTTCAGTTTCTGGATTATGGCGACACGCTCACCATGACCCCCAGGGAAGATAACGTCATTACTTTGACGCCTGCAGTAGACGGGGTCAAACTTGAAGATAACCTGATTTACCGGGCAGCAGATGCGTTACGAAAGCAAGCCGGAATCACCGCTGGCGCCGATATTCAGCTCCATAAAGTACTGCCGATGGGCGGTGGCTTAGGTGGCGGTTCCTCCAATGCGGCCACCACACTGGTTGCGCTGAACGCCTTGTGGCAAACCCGGTTTACCGCCGATGAACTGGCAGGGCTCGGGCTGGCGCTGGGCGCTGATGTGCCTGTGTTTGTCCGCGGTTTCAGCGCCTTTGCAGAAGGTGTCGGGGAATTATTGCAGCCTGCGGAACCTGAAGAAAAATGGTATCTGGTGGTGAAGCCACAGGTCAGTATCGCAACCGTAGATGTGTTCACTGCACCTGATTTAACGCGAAATACCCCGAAACGGCCGTTATCCGTGCTGTTGGACAGCCAATACGAAAACGATTGCGAAAAAATCGTGAGAAGAATTTACCCTGAGGTTGATATGGCGCTTTCGTGGCTGTTAGAATACGCGCCGTCTAGATTGACCGGCACTGGCGCTTGTGTTTTTGCTGAATTTAGCACTCAGCAAGCGGCTACTGCAACTCTGAACAAACTACCCGACTGGCTCCAAGGCTTTGTCGCCAAAGGGATGAATCAATCGCCATTGATCCATGCCCTGAACGAACATGCTGCGGAAAGTCAGTAAATACAACTTGGACGCAACTGAGGTTTACCCCGTGCCTGATATGAAGCTGTTTGCTGGTAACGCTACACCAGAGCTAGCCCAACGCATCGCTGACCGTCTTTACATTTCACTTGGAGACGCGACAGTGAACCGTTTCTCCGATGGTGAAGTCTGTGTTCAGATTAATGAAAACGTTCGCGGCAGCGACGTCTTTATCATTCAATCGACCTGTGCCCCGACCAACGATAACCTGATGGAACTGGTTGTAATGATCGACGCCCTACGTCGAGCTTCCGCCGGTCGTATCACTGCAGTTATCCCTTACTTTGGTTATGCCCGCCAAGACCGCCGCGTTCGTTCTGCACGTGTTCCTATCACGGCTAAAGTTGTTGCTGACTTCCTGTCTAACGTGGGTGTAGACCGCGTCCTGACTGTTGATCTGCACGCAGAGCAGATTCAGGGCTTCTTCGATGTCCCTGTTGACAACATCTTCGGTTCTCCGGTGCTGCTGGAAGACATGCTGGCCAAAGACCTGCAAGATCCAGTCGTGGTTTCCCCGGACATCGGCGGCGTTGTGCGTGCCCGTGCAACGGCCAAACTGATGGACGACACGGATATTGCCATCATCGACAAGCGTCGCCCACGCGCCAACGTCTCTCAGGTGATGCACCTGATCGGTGACGTTGAAGGTCGCGACTGTATCATCGTTGATGACATGATCGATACCGGCGGCACGCTGTGTAAAGCAGCTGAAGCACTGAAAGAGCGCGGTGCCAAGCGTGTATTTGCTTACGCGACTCACCCGGTTTTCTCTGGCAACGCGCCGGAAAACATCAAGAACTCTGTGATCGACGAAGTGATCGTCACAGACTCGATTACGCTGTCTCAGGCAATGCTGGACACTGGCAAAGTGTCTGTACTGACCCTGTCCGGTATGCTGGCTGAAGCCATTCGCCGTATCAGCAACGAAGAGTCTATCTCTGCGATGTTCGAGCACTAATCGCTCAACCTCTGAGAAAGTTCTGTTATACGCCCCGCCCTGTGCGGGGCGTGTTTGTTTTTATTTATGTCCGCAGCAGTGGTAACATAGCGCGCGTTTTGATCCCGATGACATAGAGAGACCAGCGTGAGTCAAAAAATCCGTTTACTGGTTGGCCTGGCAAACCCAGGTCCGGAATATGCCAAAACACGCCACAATGCCGGTGCCTGGGTTGTGGAAGAACTGGCAAGGATCCACAACATCACCCTGAAAAACGATCCGAAATATTTCGGTCTGACCGGCCGGATCCAATTGAATGGTGATGATCTGCGCCTGCTGGTTCCAACAACATTTATGAATCTGTCCGGGAAATCTGTGTCGGCGCTAGCCAACTTTTTCCAGATTTCACCTGAAGAGATTCTGGTTGCTCATGACGAGCTGGATCTTCCGCCGGGGATTGCAAAATTCAAACTGGGCGGTGGTCACGGGGGCCACAATGGTTTGCGCGATATCATCAGCAAACTGGGCAATAACAAAAACTTTTATCGTCTTCGGGTGGGCATTGGCCATCCGGGAGACAAAAACAAAGTCACAGGTTTTGTTTTAGGCAAAGCCCCGGTGGGCGAACAGTCAATGATTGACGCTGCCGTTGACGAATCTGTGCGCTGCCTTGATCTCTGGCTGAAAGATGGCCTGACCAAAGCACAAAACCGGCTTCATTCGTTCAAAGCCGAGTAAGATTAATCTGACTTTTTCACCATTCCGCAGCCATGCGGGATGCCGGAAGCATCACTATAGGGTTTCAAGCCATGGGTTTTAAATGTGGTATCGTGGGCCTGCCAAACGTAGGTAAATCCACACTGTTCAACGCGTTGACAAAAGCGGGCATCGAAGCTGCCAACTTCCCGTTCTGTACAATCGAACCAAATACAGGCGTGGTGCCTGTGCCGGATCTGCGTCTGGATAAACTGGCTGCGATTGTGAATCCGGAGCGGATTCTGCCAACCACAATGGAGTTCGTTGACATCGCTGGTCTGGTTGCCGGTGCGTCCAAGGGTGAAGGTCTGGGGAATAAGTTCCTGGCCAACATCCGTGAAACTGATGCGATCGGCCATGTTGTTCGTTGTTTTGAAAACGACAACATCGTGCACGTTGCCGGCAAGATCAACCCACTTGAAGATATCGAAGTCATCAACCTTGAACTGGCACTGTCGGATCTGGATACCTGTGAGCGTGCGATTCAGCGTTTAGCGAAACGTGCGAAAGGTGGCGATAAAGACGCAAAATTTGAAATCACAGTGCTGGAAAAAATGCTGCCAACCCTGACTGAAGGCGGCATGGCCCGTTCAGTTGAACTGGCAAAAGAAGAAAAAGCAGCGATTGATTACCTGAACTTCCTGACGCTGAAACCAACCATGTACATTGCCAATGTCAGTGAAGATGGTTTCGAAAACAACCCGTACCTGGACACTGTCATTGAGCATGCCAGTAAAGAAAACGCGGTTGTTGTTGCTGTTTGTGCTGCGATCGAGTCTGAAATTGCAGAACTGGATGATGCGGATCGTGAAGAGTTTCTGGCTGATCTCGGCATTGAAGAACCAGGCCTGAACCGGGTGATCCGCTCGGGTTACGAGCTGCTGAACCTACACACTTACTTCACCGCTGGTGTGAAAGAAGTTCGCGCATGGACCATTCCTGTCGGCGCAACTGCACCTCAGGCTGCTGGTAAGATCCACACCGATTTTGAAAAAGGCTTCATCCGCGCAGAAGTGATCGGCTACGATCACTACATCGAATTCAATGGTGAAAACGGTGCAAAAGATGCGGGTAAATGGCGTCTGGAAGGTAAAGATTACATCGTGAAAGACGGCGATGTGGTTCATTTCCGTTTCAACGTTTGATTCTGCTTCAAAAACGAACCGATTCAGGGCCAGCATTGCTGGCCCTTTTTCGATTCCGCACTTCGGATTGATGCTTTTTTACCCGCCAAATCACTCACCTAGCATGGCAATCGGCCATTTCGTCCAAATAAGCACCGAACAGGCAGATTTTGTAGGGATTCTTAAAAAAACTATTGACGCTCAAAGCTGGGGTAAGCATAATGCGCCCCGTTCCCGAGACAGCGCCAGTTCAATGGCAACAGCGAAATGCTGGCTGAATCGGCATGATGGCTACGTAGCTCAGTTGGTTAGAGCACATCACTCATAATGATGGGGTCACAGGTTCGAATCCCGTCGTAGCCAC
>NZ_JAUORR010000046.1:0-19021 GCF_030547945.1 Photobacterium sp. 1_MG-2023
TTCTTAATCGCTTCGATGTCGCCGGTGTCGGCAACAACAGTCGTCAGGGCGCGCAGTTGTTCAAGTTTGTTGCTCATATCTCTCGACCTTTGCTGAGTGAATGCAAGCTTTAAGTTTAGCCAGTTGACTGCTCTTGTCAGGATCCGTTCGCACCTGATCTAACAGGTATGAACATATGGATGGCTGTAGAGCACTAGATGTCCCGATAATTGAATTTTTCAGGCTAAAAGTCAATCGCAAAGCCAGAGCTTGGCACTGATTAAGGTCAAATTAAGCCTGATTAAAATCGGTTTGGATTTGAGCCTTTTGAGCAGTCGTTACTGAGGTGAACAGATGATTGTTTGGGTGTGTCTATAAACGACGTGAGAGTCGCCCGCTTGGGGAGATCACGAGACGAATAGTATCCTCAAGGCGCGCTTGACGGATGCTTATTGTTCAACGCATTGATGTTCTCTGATCTCAGCACAAAAACGGTGTAAATCATCCGATAGGCGGGAAAGCTCCGATTCTGTGGGCATTTCGCCGATTTTAAGGCGTTTTTCAATCACGCTGGCCGCCTGAGTCAGCGTGTGCGCACACAAGCTGGCGGATGCCCCTTTCAGGGTATGGCTGAGTAGAATCCCCTGTTCGATATCGCCCTGAGCAAGCGCCTGACGGAGTTGATGATCATAATCCTGGTGATCATCAGCAAAGATGGTGAGGAAATGCGCAATCATCTCCGGGTCATGATCCAGTATCTCCATCAGTTCATCCATGTCCATTTCTTTGTACTGAGGGACAGGGACTGAGGGGGGAGGCTCTGACGGCGGTATCATGGCATCGTTCAGTACAGATTCCTGAGGCATCGGGATGTTTTGGTTGAACGCGCGATGACGCAGGGAGGCCATATAATCAATACGATGCCGGAATCGTTGCAGCGCATCCAGCAGCTTTCTTTCATCCAGCGGCTTGGTGATCACACAATCAACACCAGCATTCATCATATTCTTCTGTGTTTCTTCGAATGCATCAGCAGTACAGGCAAAAATCGGCACGATGCGGTAAGGCTCGGGTAAAGCGCGGATGTGACGCGTGGATTCCAGGCCATCCATGACGGGCATGTGATTGTCCATCAGCACCAGGTCAAAGGGTTGATGCTGAATCATCTCCAGTGCTTCCAGTCCGTTTTCGGCGGTGTGCGTCAGGAATCCCCATTGTTTGAGGAAACTTTCGATGATCAGCACATTGAGATGATTATCTTCGACAACCAGAACATGCAAGCCGGCAAAGGCTTCCCGGTCAATTTCGATATTATCAATCATTTCTTCCTGAGGAATGCCTTTTTCAAGACAGAGGGTGACGGTCACAATTGTACCTTGGCCGGGTTCGCTGACCAGGACAACATCCCCGTCCATGAGCTGTGCCAGCTGGCGCACAATGCTCAATCCCAGCCCGGTACCGCCATAGCGCCGGCTGGTGGAAGCTTCTGCCTGAGCAAAAGGGTCAAATATGTGGGCCACACGTTCCGGGGCAATCCCGATGCCGGTGTCATCGGTCACAATGGTTAGTTGTTGCTTTTCACCGCCGGGTAAATGAGACAAAGACATCCGGACTCTGACACTGCCCTGATCAGTAAATTTGATGGCATTGCTGATCAGGTTAAACAGGATTTGCCGGATGCGGGATTTGTCTGCATAAAACCAGGTCTCCTGAACAAAGCCGCAATCAATATTGAAAGCCAGGCCTTTTTCTTTCGCCAGTGAGTAATAGGTACTTTCGATCGCGCCGACTAAATCGGTGAAACAAAAATGGGTTTGATCCAGCTTGAGCTTGCCTTGCTCGATTTTAGAGAAATCCAGAATATCATTCAGCAGCGCCATCATATGCTTTCCAGATTCCAGCAGCGTGAGTAAATGCTGTCTTTGTTCTTGAGTCAGCTCGGTTTTCAGGAGGAGCTGAGACAAACCCAGCATGCCATTCATAGGCGTTCGGATTTCATGAGATAAATTGGCCAGAAAGGCCGACTTGGCTTTATCGGCGGCTTTGGCTTTTTCGAGGGTCTGGTTGAGCCTGCGGGTATCCGCCGAAATTTTGTCAATGCCCTGGTTCAACGCATCGTGCAGCACCTGAAATTCATAGGGCCCCTGAAAACTTTCACTTCGCTGATAATTGCCCAGCCGGAAATGAGAGGCGAACCGGGTCAGTTTGGCAATGGGATCCGTAATGCGTTTGGTCAGGGCGATCGCGAGTAAGAGGATAAACAGGCTGATCATGGCGAGTGCCAGCATGAAGAAATGATGGAGCTCATCGATCACACTGATGGCACTGTCCTGAGACGTGACAGTGATCAGCGACCAGACAGGCATGCCTTCTGCATCTTCGGTTTGCGAGGGAACCACTGCGGCGATCATGGCCTGACCCTGCTCATCCTTGTAGTAATTTACCCCGGCAACAAAGGGCATGAAGGAGGCCATTTCACCAGAGCCTGCGACCAGATTCGCCTGAAAGAATTGCTGAAACTCTGCAAGCGCAGCGGGAGAATCGTTACTTCTCAGCAGCAGATTACCATCGATATCGGTCAGGTAAACATTGTCGGTTCTGCTGACTTCCTGCCCCAGTTGTTTCAATTGCTGTTTGATATCATCCATTTTGTATTCAATCAGCAAGTAGCCATCCGGCTGGTTGCGGATTTTTTTAGCCAGGAAGGCTGTGGCCTCTTCGCCTTTGACCTTGGGATGAGAAAAATAGTGGTCGTTTTCAGTCTTGTTTAATGCGGTTGCGATCAGCGATAAATCAGGGGCATCAATTTCATCAATGGAGAGCCCTTCCGTGGAACTGGCACCAAGATAAAACTGCCCGTCTTTTTGTCGGATTTGGTGCATGGCTGAGAATGAAGAGTCTGTGACGCCAAAGTTTCGGAAAAACTGACTGATTTGTTCAGGTGGACGCGTAAAGATGGGTGAATGACTGAGCAGGTTCAGGTTTTTCAATCGCAGGTCGTAAATCTGATCCAGGCTTTGGGCGGAGATGGTATTGCGGGCGTTAATGCCATTGGCAATTCTGTCCAGTGCGACCTCGTTCAGCTTTTCACCGCTAATCCAGCTGTAGATATAGGCTGGCAGAATGCCTACACTCAGCATACTGACCAGTAATATCGGTTTGATTCGGTTGGGGACAATCCTTATCACCACTTGACCTCAGTCTTCTGTCTATTCAATCAAAGCATACTTACAAACGCGGACTATGCCAAAGAGTAAGCGCGTGATGAAGGCTTTGGTTGCCTTTACATCCGCATTTTGAGGGGTCGGCTGCGGTTTCGGCAACAGACGGCATCGTGGTGCGGATGATGACGCTGTGATTCAGGAAAGGAGCTGTTCCAGCGTCAGCGGCGAGCGCATTAAACCCAGTTGCTGTGCCGGTGTCATACCATTGCGGCCTTGTCGGCAGAGGTTGTGCCAGGCACGATAAATATCCAGTAACGGAATCAGGCCGCCGGGTCTGGCCTTACGTCGCGGCTCATCAACCAACTGAGAAAATTGCTGATAAAAACGCTGCTGATAATCATCAACCGCCCTGTGAGACGCAATCTGGAGCCATCTGGCTTCATTGTCCCGCTCTCCCCGGAGATGGCAGATCCCTTTGCTGACCTGATCGTTGCGGGTAAAGGCCCAGCGATCCCGCCACCAGCCCAGCAAGACAATATCAATCCGACCGGCGGCCTGACCGGTTGGCCAGGCTGGATCTTCTTCAACATAAACGGGCTCAATGGTTTCTGCCTGAATTCTGTCGTAAAAAACGGACAGACAGGCCGAACGCAATAAGGGTTCCTGAGGCATAAACAGCATCAGTTGTGTGTCTTCACTGATCAGTTCATTCAATTGAAGGAAGTGCGCATAAGCGGCATATTGCGGCCGGATCAGCTTTCCTTTAGCCGGAAAGTGGTTCAGCCCTTTGGCACTGATGGGATCTTCCAGATGCGGTCTGGACAAGACCTCCCGGTATTTTGCATCCACTTGTGCCAGCAATCCTTGCGGTGGGGTTGGCTGAACGGCCACGTCAGTGCGACATGGTTTAGCCATAAAGCGGGCATCCGGATCGAATGGATCATGGGTTGCGACCGCGTTGCCAGCTTCTTCAGGATGATAGTTGATATGCTGGCTGAGGACGTAACCGGAATGGGCTTCACAACTGGCCAGCCAGCTGACGCCATTCTCGGCATTGGGCTGGAGCGGACTCAGGGTACATGCCAGCGCCAGCTGGGAGCGGTGTTGCAGCATCCGGGCATCAAAGACAGATAACTGACGGCGACAACGGCTGGCAATGTGATTGAGCTGATCGTAAAACGTTTTCGGGTTCATGTTCAGGCGACGGCAAATATCCCGGATGGGATGACCGGTGAACAAGAGAGCCAGGAGTTTTTGCTGAACCAGATGTTTGGGATTAAAACCCGACCAGCGATCCACAAAGGTCGTCTGGCAGGCCTTACAACGATAACGCTGCCGGTCGCCGCTGTATCCAAAAGCATGATACAGGTGGCGATGTGTGAGCACGGCGAGTCCCAGGTTATCGCAGTTGAGATTGTTACAGGCCGGGAGTCCGCAACTGTGCTGCAGTTTGAGGTAACGCCATTCTGCAATCACGCTGTGATTGTTTATGAGCGGTGGGAATGCGCCACATTCTTTACAGATAAACGAAGGTCGGTTCGGGTTGGTGAGCTGGATGATGTAATCGTCCGGATTCCGGGAGCCAAAATTACGGCAATGCACCGTTTTGCAGTGATTAAACTGCCAGATGCCACTGGCTGGTGGTAGTGTTGCAACGTCTGTTTGGCTGATCATCATGCTGCCTCTCCTTCAGAATCGGTTCACGTATCAGGTGAATCGATCTCAGACCCCGATCGAAAAAAGGTGCCGAATCATAACTGCTTATGATGATCCAGCACCCATTAGTACGCTCAAACGTTCAGGCTTCACGATTGCCGCCCGGTTTAAACCGCTTCAAATTGTGTAAGACGCCACATATTACAGAATGTTGAGCTGCGGCATGTTCGTCTGAGGTTTGAACTGACTAATTCCTTCGAAATCAACGCATCAGATTTTGATGGCTGTTTCCAGTGCAACTTGCATCATGGCATGGAAAGATTTCTGACGATCTTCAGAGCTCAGGTGCTCACCACGGGTAATGTGGTCAGATACCGTCAGCATGGTCAGCGCTTTCGCACCCAGTTCAGCCGCAACACCGTAAATACCGGCAGCTTCCATATCCACACCCAGAATGTTCAGTTTGTTCATTTTGTCGAACAGATCAGCTTCAGGGCTGTAGAACAGGTCTGCAGAGAAAACGTTACCAACGCGAACCGGTACACTTTGCGCCCGGGCTTCATTCACGGCGGTTTCCAGCAGGTGGTAATCTGCAATGGCTGCGAAGTCGTGGTTGTTAAAGCGGATACGGTTCACTTTAGAATCTGTGGACGCGCCCATGGCAATCACGATATCCATCAGTTTGATATCATCGCTGACCGTACCGCAGCTACCGATACGGATGATGTTTTTGACGCCGAAATCTTTGATCAGCTCATGCACATAAATGGAGCAGGACGGGATGCCCATACCATGACCCATCACAGAGAGCTTCTGGCCTTTATAGGTGCCGGTGTAACCGAACATATTCCGGACATTACACACTTCTTTGACGTCTTCCAGGTAAGTTTCGGCGATCAGCTTCGCGCGCAGTGGATCACCTGGCATCAGGACAGTTTCTGCGAAATCACCAAATTCAGCATTGATATGCGGGGTTGCCATAGCGGACTCCTGACAAGTTATTTGAAAAAATTATGAAAAGAAACGTTCAACCACGGCCTGATAGGCAATGCCACCGAGGTACACACCAACAATACCCATGATCCCCGGCAATACCGGTGGTGCAGGCAGTGGCAGTTTCACGGCGCTGAAGAACAGACCAACAATTAATCCTGCAACTGTAGCAAGCAGAATTTCGCTCATGTGTTTACCCTCTGTGTCGTACTCTGTGGCACTTCTCATCTGAAAAAATCAACGCAGCGGTGGCAAAAATGTTAAGAGCCAAAAGGCTGTCGCTGAATCAGAGGGCCAGTCTAGGGAAGACCCCTCAGAGAACTTTTGAAATTGATCACATTTTATTGATTGTTTGGATGATATTCCAGACTTACTTACTAAATGTGTTGAAAGCTTGAGGTGAATCGTTTGCTTTTTCATCAGAATGCTGATTATTCAACAAGGTTTGTATTCATGCTAAAAAGGTATTAAATCAGGTGTTTATTGCATTTTTATACGGAATTTCAGCATTTGAGAACATGGATCAATGAAATACCTGCCAAGGTTGAAACAGGTGTTGATGTAATCGATTTCATTCGAGGGCGGTTTCTCAATGCAGTTCAAGTGAAAAAAAACTGAAGTATCTGTTTGTTTTTTCGGTGAATTAGTTGGCGATTGTGTGGTTTTAGACTAAAGCTTTATACGGAATAGATGGCTTTCGCTTGTGATAATTTTTTCTTCGAAGGATCGTAACCATGAAAAAAGTAATGATGTCAGTGGCGCTCACGATGCTGAGTTTACCGGCCAGCGCTGAAATTCTGGGGTTATCTGCTGGCGTTCACGCCGGTGCGTCCCGGCTTGAGTATGATGGAAATTCAGACTACGGCTATGAATATGGCGTGAATTTAAATTACCAGTTGACTTCTATTTTGAGTGCGAATGCAGGGCTGGCAATCGGCAGTGCAGAAGTGGATTCTGATTTCTCTGCGGCAAAAAATGACATTGATTACACGACCATTCCGTTGACACTTCAGGCTGATATTCCGTTACTGATTGGCAGTATTTACGCCAGAGCGGGCGGAAACTATTACGACGTGGATCGTAAATTTGCCGGGACGACATTCAAAGATGATGGCTGGGGGTTCGCCGGTGGTGCGGGATTTGTGTTGGGTATTATTCCGTTGCTGGATGTGACGCTCGGTTATGAATACCGCGATATGGGCGACGTCGATAACAATGCGATCTTGCTGAGTGTCGGATTTGGTCTTTAAGGCGACCTGACGAACCGCGTTGATAGTCAACCGCAGCGAGATCAACAACGGCCTGGTACATCTTGGTTACAATCATCAAATAGTGGGGCTGTGCTGCGGAGGCTTATATGACGAATTTTGAACATTATCAGAAAACCTGCCGGGCTGTGTTTCTTGCGCTGCGGGAAACACGGGCCGTTGAGGAATTCTGTCAGGAACAGGCGATACGGACAGATTTCCGTCCATATATTCTTCGTGGATTGTCGCGTCTTTTGCCCCTGCGCCAAAATACCTTTCGCCATGCAATTCAGCCCTGGCTGGAGCAGGCTTTCCTTGCATTGCCGCAAACGGAGCTGCCGGTTGTTCAACTGCTCAGTGACGAAAACTATCCCTATCCGTGCCGGGTCGATATTCAGGGCAGCTATCTGCCTTGCTGGGTCTGGGGAGCGTCGAAACAGCTGATGGTGATCAGCGTGATTGAACCCCGGACCGGTCAATTTGGTCCTCCCAGAAGTGTCCCGGCGGATCGCTTAGTCGATCGCCAGCGGTGGCTGGACGCACAAGTGATTGATGGCGAGGAAGATTGTATTGAAGAGGGGCTGGTGCAATTGAAGCAAGCCCATGGTCCGGGCGGACAGTCTGATGAACCATCGGTCATTGATGCCATTCGTTACCCCAGCCAGCGGACATTAAATCCTGTACTCAGTATTGCACTGATTACTGTGGTTGTGGTGGTGTTTACCTGGATTGTCTCGAATCACATCGGTTTCTGATGGTGCTGCGTCCAGGCCTCGGGCTTCACTTTCACGATGAATTCGTTACTATGTCGCCCGAGTGATTCCGAGGTGAACCGAGTATGCATAACCTGTCTTTATTGTCTGATTCCGAAAAGAACCGTGTCGAGCTGGATAAGCAGGCCGCCTATGCCGTCTGGCAATTGAAAAACGGCAAGGCCGGGCCTGAGATATTCCTGAAAGAAGCGGAAAATATCGCCGACGATGACGAACGAGATTTTTACCATCAGTCGGTTGAGACCTACAAGCGACTGATGGGCATGGTCTGATCCGGTACTTACCGGAAGGCTTTTTTCAATGATTTGTTCAACCGGAGCGGCAAGACTTCACTGGCTGTGATTGCGCCGAAAACCACAAAAGCCATCGCCAGCAGGGTTTGACTGGTGAGGGGTTCCGAAAAGAAGGGGAAAGCCAGAGCAGCTGCCAGAACAGGGGTGAATGCGCCCAGCGCTGCGCTGACTTCTGCACCCAGCCTGGATATTGCCATGGCATAGCACAGGCTGGACACCATCCCGACTCCGATTCCTTGGACCAGAAAATGATACAGAATCTCCTGAGAACCCGCTGAGGTCAGGTTGAAGGTTACTGTGCCGCTCAAGCTGCCGAGAGCCAGCAAAATACAGCCTGAGATTGCAATCACAGCAGCGCCTTCAATCGCCGTTAATCCGGAAACCCGCATTGCGATGGTGTACCAGGCCCAGCTTAAGCTGGCAAACAGCAAAATACCGTATCCTTTCAACAGATTGGGTTGACCATTGATCAGCGACTTATACACGAAGCAGGCAATGCCAACCGCGATCAGGCACAAACCCACCCGGCGGGCAGCAGAGATCGATTCCCTATAGTAAAACGCCGCAATCCCCGAAACGAAAAGAGGCAAGATGCCCGGAATCAAAGACGCGCCGTCTGCGACCGGGACTGCCTGCAATCCCCATCCGGCAATCAGAAAGTAAGGTAAACCTGCTCCCCAGGCAATCAGGGCCAGATAACGTTTGGGCGTTGCGAATATTGCGCGGAATCTGCTTCTGCAGCACCAGCCGAAGAGCAGGGCGGCTGGCACAAAACGCAGCAAAGCGATGTCGGCGGTGGTCAGGCTGGAGTGGCTGGCTGCGCGTAACGACAGAAAGAAGCTTGACCAGATCAACAGGGTGACCAGCATGGCTGACAATCCGGTCAGCAGAGTGGAGGCAGACTTTTGCATCTGAAGTGTCCTTGATGAGAGATAGCAAAAGTATCGGGAAAATTGCGTGATAAATGTTGGCAAAGATGACTTCAATTCGTTGTCATCTTGGTTTTTTTTACCAATAATTCACAAAATATTGCATATTTTGATTCATGAGCCCGTCAATGGTTTCTGATGAAACCGGGACGGTGGACAGGGAAGCAGGCAGGATGGATAAAAAAGACAAACAAATATTGGTCGAAATTCAGCGCGATGCCCGTCAGAGTACGGCAGAGATTGCCGATAAAGTGGGCTTGTCGGTATCTCCGTGCGCCCGGCGCATTAAAAAGCTGGAATCTGATGGCATGATTGCCGGTTATCAGGCCTCGCTTGACCGTCAGAAGCTGGGGCTGATGATGACTTTTTTTGTCAATGTCAGTCTGAACAATCACAGAGATCAGCCCATCGATGCCTTTGAACAGGTGATGACAGAAATGCCTGAAGTGATCAGCGCGCATGTCATTTCCGGAGCGCATGATTATCTGCTGGAAGTTGTCGCCAGAGACTTACCGCATTACGAATCTTTTATCCGACAGTTGCAACGGCTGACCATGGTGAAAGATATCCATACGAATTTAGCGATCCGCACGGTGAAAACAGGTCAACAGCTCCCCATCTGAAAGATGGAAGGCCCAAGAAAAATGGTCTCTTCAGGGAATCTTAAGAATTCTCAGGCAGAGTACGGCAATGGAGAAGCCGGACTGACTGTGGCGGGCGGGTTTGAGAGAAAATCACATTATGACAAGATGATGACCGTCAGGATTGGAGCAAACTCAAATCTAAGCGAGAAATTGCTTCCCTCACAGCAAAAATTTACTAATTTGTCCGACTTTAGATGAAAAGGAACATTATGAAGCCTGGTAACACTGGGGTGGTACGCATCGTGAAAGCGGCCGGCTATTCAATGCAAGGTCTGAAAGCTGCTTGGCAACACGAGGCCGCCATTCGTCAGGAAATTGTCTTACTCGTCGTGCTAACGGCGGTTTCATTTTTTCTGCCCGTGAGCTTTGTAGAGCATATTTTGCTTATAGCCAGTCTGTTCCTGGTGGTGATTGTTGAATTGCTGAATTCTGCCATTGAAGCAGTCGTTGACCGGATTGGTCACGAATTTCATGAGCTGAGCGGACGCGCGAAAGACATCGGGTCTGCAGCCGTCTTTGTGGCTCTGATGCTGACAGGCGGGATCTGGCTGGCGATCATCTTGAAGCTGTTCTGGTAATCCGTCGAAATCCGGATGCCATTGATTCGGATGTTGTGTCATGCAAACGCTCAAACGTGTCACCGGGGTGATGTTTCCTGTCATCCTGTTCTCTCTTCTTGCTTTATGTTTACTGAGCCTGTCCCGATTGTCGCTGACAATCTGGCAGGCTGATCATGTCACGGGCTGGCAGGATTGGTTCATGATCCTCGCTCAGGGCGTCCGGATTGATATTTCAACACTGTGCTGGTTGCTGATTCTGCCCTCATTGCTCCTTGCGCTGATGCCGGTCAAAGGCGTTTTGGGCCGATGCTGGTTGTTTGTCTTCAGAATCTGGCTGGTCGCCGGATTGTGGGTTCTGGTGTATATGGAACTGGCGACCCCGACTTTTATTACAGAATATAATCTGCGTCCGAACCGATTGTTCATCGAATACCTTGTTTACCCGAAAGAAGTGTTCAGTATGCTTTGGGTTGGCTACAAAGCTGAACTTGCCCTGGGATTGCTGGGGACATTGCTGACGCTGGTACTGGGTTGGAAACTGAGCGGCTATGCAGTGCAGGATCTGACGGCACCGAAGTGGTACTGGCGGCCGGTTCTGGCATTGGCAGTTGTTGCACTGGGTGTGATGGGCGCGCGCTCTACGTTTCAGCACCGGCCGCTGAACCCGGCGATGGTGGCGTTTTCAACTGATCCGCTGCTCAATGATCTCACGTTGAACTCCGCATATTCGGTGATTTTTGCAGCCAAGAATATGGCATCAGAAAAAAATGCCGAAGAATTTTACGGCCAGATGCCGCTGGAAGAAATTATTCAGACGGTGCGCCAGGCTTCAGGTCGTGAGGCAGAGTTTTTTTCTGATGAGATTCCGACGCTGAATACGATTTCACCGACGTTTTCCGGGAAGAAGAATCTGGTCATTTTGCTGCAGGAAAGCCTTGGTGCACGCTTTGTCGGTGGGCTGGGTGGCTTGCCGCTGACGCCAAATCTGGATCAGCTGATGCAGGAAGGCTGGAACTTTACCCAGGTGTACGCCACAGGCACGCGTTCAGTGCGCGGGATTGAGGCGATGACAACCGGGTTTACGCCGACACCTTCCCGCGCGGTGGTGAAGCTGAGTAAGAGTCAGACCGGGTTCTATACTATCGCAGATCTGCTGGCACGTCAGGGTTACCATACGCAGTTCATTTATGGCGGTGAAAGTCACTTCGATAACATGAAGTCTTTCTTCCTTGGTAATGGGTTTGAGGAAATTGTTGACCTGCCGAACTTTGTGAATCCGAAGTTTGTCGGCTCCTGGGGCGCATCCGATCAGGATCTGTACACCATGGCAGATCTGCAATTCACCAAACTGCATCAAACGGGTCAGCCTTTTTTCAGTCTGGTTTTTACCAGTAGTAACCATTCACCTTATGAGTTCCCGGATGGTGAGATTGAACTCTATGAGCAACCTGAACATACCCGAAATAATGCGGTGAAATATTCAGACAAAGCTTTGGGTGAGTTCTTTGCTAAAGCGAAGCAATCGGATTACTGGAAAGATACGATTTTCATTGTGATCGCTGATCATGATGCCCGTGCAGAAGGCAACGTGCCTGTCCCTGTCGATCGTTTTCATATTCCGGCGCTGATTCTGGGCAGCAGCATTCAGCCGCGTCAGGACGACCGTCTGGCCAGTAATATCGATATGGCACCGACGCTGTTGTCTCTGATTGGTGCGGACAATACCTCACCGATGATTGGCCATGACCTGACCAAACCGCTTGCCCCTGAGTACCAGCGGGCCATGATGCAGTTTGATAAAAACTTCGGTTATCTGACCCGTGACAAGCTGGTGGTGCTGCAGCCGGGCAAAGCCCCGATGGGCTATCAGTATAATTTTGATTCGAAACAATTAAGCGTCACTGAGGTGAGCGAACCTGAATCCAAGCGTGCTTTAGCGCATGCGCTGCTGGGTGGAAAGCTCTACCGGGAAGGGCGGTATAAACTGCCGGATGCGAGCGAACATCAGCTTGCCAATGCTGACTAATCACTCCTGAATCAAAGCCGCTGCAAAACAGCGGCTTTTTACAATGAATAATACCAATCGCAGTAAATAACTGGTCATCCTAGCTTGCTAAAATGTTCGATAACTGCGTTAGATTTTTTGATTGAAGAATAACTACTTATCTAAAAAATCCGCCTTGTTCTCAAACCTTTTTCCGGCGCTACTTCTGATCATTTACTTACTTTGATTGGTATAAAACCGCCCGCAGGCGGCTTGGTCTATATTTGGCAGTGAATCATTTTGGGATGTTTCTTCAGTTGCCAATCAGAATTGGTAGGATGCCGATAGCTTGATGTTACGGCCCGGTTCCAGATCGGCTGTATCGAGCCCACGAGCTGTGCCAGAGCGGGATGCGTGCGAGACATAAGCCTCATCAAGCAGGTTATCCACGCCGAAGGTCAGGATGAAACCATCCAGCTGGCGCGGCGCCCACTGCGCGTAGATATTGTGCACATCGTAGCTGTCTTTGACGGGTGTGCCCGGCAGGACGTTATCTTCTTCCAGCACAAACTGCCCACGGTAACCCAGGTACAGGTCGAAATCGTACAGGCTGTAATCCAGCGTTAGGCCAATGCTGTCGCCGACATCGCTGCTGCGGCCGTTTGCCGCAAGAACCGGTGCATGGTTGGTGGTGTTTTCATTGTCAGATTTCGAGTAAGACAGCTTTGCTGTCAATGCATCGTAGCCATAGAAGAAACTGGCTTCAAATCCTTCGATTTCTGCATCACCATTATTCAAAAAGACGTACTGCCCGGCGCTGTATTCACTGGTCAGATAATCATTCAGCTGTGTTTTGAAAATAGTGATCGTTGAACCATAGCTGCTCTGTCCCTGATTGTACTGCCAGCGGAAGCCCCCTTGCGTGTTCTGACCCGTTTGGGCTTTGATATCGTCAGCCAGATAGGCAATATCCTGATAGTTGATGAAGGTTTCCAGCAATGGCGGCGCTTTAAACAGCGACCGTGTGCTGGCGAAGAGTGTCAGGTTGTCGGTCACGTCATAATCGGCAGCCAGAGCCCAACTGATGTCATCAAAGGTTTGATCGCTGGTCACCGCATCCCGATCCACGGTGTCAAAGCGCACGCCTGGCGTCACACTGAACGCATCCGTAACCTGAATCTTATCTTCCAGATACAGCGCCCAGCTGGTCAGGGTTTCTTCATTGCCCGGCTGGCTGCCATATTCGTTCTCGCTGTCCTGAATGTTGCCTTCGCCGCCATAACTCAGGGTGTGCGCCATGCCACCGAGGTTCATTTCAGAGACTGCCAGAATCGTGGTCCCGGTATTGATGTTTTCAGCGGTGTTGACACTTTGACGGTTCGGCGGCCAGGGTGTGAGCGCAGACTCATCCCGGGTCAGCTTGATTCGGTTTTGATAGACAGTCACCGAGAGATCCAGCGCATCGCCCTGATTCAGATGATAACGGGCGCTGAATGTGTCGCGATCATAATTTGTCGGCGCCAGTTGGTCTTGCGTCAGGCCATGGTTGGCCGTGGTCGACATGTCCGGACGCGGATTGTAATCGCCTTCATCCCGGTACCGGTCATAGGTGAATTGCAAACGCTGGTTGGCTGTTGGCTCCCAGCCGAGTTTCAGCATGATGTCATCTACGGTGCCGTCGTAGCCCAGTGTTTCATCACCATTGCCGTCTTTAAAATTGTTGCGATCAATCTGGTAGGCGTAGAGCAGTGCATCCAGTGTGTCGGTGAGCTGACCGTACAGGGAGACCGACCCCTGAGTGAAGTCATTGCTGCCATACCCGGCAAACAGGCGGACGCCGTACTGTTCACCCGGCCGCAGCAGATCTTTTGCCGATTTGGTTTCAAACATCACAGAGCCGCCCAGCCCCCCGTTCAGGACGGAGTTCGCACCCACCTGCACATCTACGGCCTTGATAATATCCGGGTTCAGCGTCAGGTTACCGATGTGGTGGAACATGTTGGCATACTGGGACGCACCATCCAGACGAATGTCCAGATCGGTTTCACTGATGCCGCGAATGTTGATCCGCTGATTCACGGAGTGGGTGCCACCGACATCAACGCCCGGAATATCCCGCAGCAGATCTGAAAGATGGTCCGCCTGACGGACGGAAATATCTTCATCGGTCATAAATTCCGATGAGCTGGAAACTTTCGCTCCCCAAACCACCATCTCGTCAAGGTGTTGTTTTTCTTCCTCAGCGTGAACGGTGAATGGCAGGGTCAGTATTGAAGCAATGGCAAGCGAAAGGGCGGAACGTCGCAAGGGCGACACATTGAAAGTGTGATGATTGAACATGTGAGCTTAATCCTACCTGAAAAGAAATCCGTGTTGTCTGTGTCTTATTGTTATGAATGATATTGATTCGTATTCATGATATTTTGATTCCGGTTTGCAGAGAAGGCCAGACAGTTATGCGAAATCGTCTAACTGTTATTCGTAAAAATCACCGGGGATGGACATTGAAATTGATCGGGCAGAGGAAACAGGCAAAGGAAAGCGCGCAACACCGGGCGAAACGTGTTGTGATGGCGAAGCTGATACAAAATGGTCATCAGGAGGATCGCGTCTCCTCAGATAACCGGCAACAGAATGAAACCTTGCTTGAAGGCACATTTCACTACAGCCAGTTCCGCAATGGTCTGATTGTTCAGGCCGGTACTTTTTACGAGATTGCTCAAGCCGATGTGCTGGCAAAAGCGGGTCCGTGTGTTTGTGTGACGCTGTTACTGTCCGGTTGTATTGGCTTTGGTTATGAAGGTCAGGATCATCTGCTGGATGCCACGAAAGGCGCGAAGGCGATGGCTGTCAATCTGGCCCGGGAGTGTGCCTTCAGAAGACACATCGAAACCAGCCAGACAAAAATCAGAAAAGTGAATCTGCTGCTGCGCCCGGAATGGTTTGAAAAAAGTCATCTTCAGTTGCCAGAATCGGTTCGGCAATATCTCCAGACCCATCTTGCGACCTGGTGCTGGGAGCCGGATTCGCAACAACTGGCCTGGTGCGAAGAAATGCTGGTTGCCGAAACCATCGCGGATCCCTGGGTACGTGAACTGATGCTGGAATCACGTGCTCAGTTAATCATGCTGGATCTTTGCCGGCAACTGGCCGCCTGTGCGCCTGAAACTTTTGGGTGTGAAGCCCAGTCTTTGCTTCGGGTGCCAGATTCATTGTCGGGGGTGGTGGCTTATCTCGAATCGAACTTGCACCATGATATACGCTTACAAGAGGTCGCGACGGCCACTGCGATGAGCGTCAGTGTGTTGCAACGGCGATTTAAGCAGGAACTGGGGTTTACGGTGTTGGATTATGTCCGCAACCGGCGGCTGGAAAAAGCGCGGGAACTGATGCGGCAGGAAAACTTGTCGGTGTGCGAAGCCGCATATTTTTGCCGTTACAATCATCCGTCGAACTTTATCACCGCTTTTAAACGGAAATTTGGGATAACGCCGGGTGAATGTGGTATTGGCTCTGAGCCGACCACACGGACCGGATGAGCGAGCAGGAGGGAAACCATGACGGCTGTCTGGATCATTGCCATTATTTTTGGCGCACTGATTGTGCAGCAGTATCTTCGTGTTCAGGCGAAGCAGCAGGAAAAGGACAGACTGGCGAGCCGGGAGGCCGAGGCTTTGCGCGAAGAAATAGTCGAGCTGCAAGCTCGCGTGTCTGTGCTGGAGAAAATTATCACCGACAAAGGGTATCAGGTGAAGGAAGACATTGAGGGGTTATAAGACCAATTGCACTTAATCGTTGGTCATCCTCGCTTGCTCAAATGCTCGATCACTGCGTTAGATTTTTTGATTGTAGAATCACGACTGATCTAAAAAATCCGCCTTGTTCTCAAACATTTTTCCTGCGCCATTTCTGATCACTGACTGACTTTGATTGGTATGAGGCCAGAACGCGCAGGCTCAGACCACGTCAGCCCTGTTGTTTTCTCTGAAGTGACGTTAGCCCCCAGTCTCCGGGGGCTTTTTTATTGCAGCAGATCGCTTTAACGGCCAGCCTCGACCATTTCCATGATTTTTTTCGCTTTTTCAAAGTGATCAAGCTGATGGGTCTGAATCCACCAGGTTGCAGCTTCCATCAGGCATGCTGGGTCATCGTTCTTGTTGGCGAAAAACGCATAAAACGACACCCCGACGTTGTCGCCTTTCTGACTGATCTTCTTCTGGCAGACCTGAATAATTTTCTGACGCAGTGAATCGCGCATTTTTGCTCCTTTTTTAATTGATGTGAGTTACCCGTCTGAACGACTGTGTTGTTGCCGGAATGCTCTGGGTGTGACGCCAGCCCAGGCTTTGAAACGCGTGCTGAAATTCGCCGGAGTGGGATATCCGACGATTTCCCCGATTTGCTGAACAGACCATTGTGAAGAACGCAGTAACCGGCCAGCATATTCCATCCGCATGCGGGTGAGTTGTGCCATCGGAGTGCGGCCGAGATACTGCTGACAAAGCCGGTGCAGATGAGGTTCTGAGCAGGGATACAAGGCTGCCAGTTGCTTCACATCCCACGCTTTGTGCAGTTGCCGCTGGGCGCGGTCAAAAACCCGCTTGAGTCTGAGGTGCTGGTGGGGCAGGTTCGTGGCTTGTGTGTTGTGCAGCATCAGAATAATTTGCTGCAGGGCATGCGCCATGACGGCACCACTCAAATCAATCGGCAACGCCAGACTTCTCAGCAAGGTTTGAATGACGGCGTACATCACATCCGCCGCGGGCGTGAAGGCGTACGTGATCGACTGAGTGTCCAGCACCGGCCACTGGATTGACGGATCCAGAAACAGCCAGGCGAGTTGCCAGCCATCTTCTTCAATGCCAAAAGCGTTCTCTGTACCGGCAGGCACGATTACGACCGACCCCGGTTCCAGTATCCAAGGGCTCCCGTGGCTGTCGAGCCAGCCTTTGCCCTGCACCGTGTAGAGCAGCATATGCTGCTGCGGCTGCTTCCGGAACACTGAAAATTGTTCACGGCAGTTGGCGAGGCCACATTGAACGATGCCGTGTTCTTCCATCAACAGCACTTTGGTGTGATCAATCAACTCCTGCTGTGTTTTATCTGAAATCAGATAATGTTCCTGTTTGTCCTGCATCTGGATAGTCTGGCAAAAGTTTTGGATGGGGGAGCAGAATACCGGAACCGGGGACTGGGATTAAACTGTGCTGATTCCCACAGAAGGAGATTTGTGATGCAGCTGGCATCTCGTCATCTTGATCGCGCGTTTTGGCAGAAACTGATTCACATTGGCTTGCCTATTTCTTTGCAGGCGATGCTGTTTTCGTTATTAGGCGTGATTGACATTTTTATGGTCAGCCAGCTCGGGGAGCAGGCGACGGCTGCCGTGGGCGTTGGAAACCGGATTTTCTTCTTCAATTTGCTGATGATTGCCGGTATCAGTGGCGCGGTAAACATACTCGCGTCGCAATATGTTGGCGCTGGGAACCTGGATGGCGTCAAGCGCACGCTGGCCCAATCATGGCTGATGTGTGTTCTCTCGGTACTGCCATTTATTGCCCTGTATGGGCTGATGCCAGCGACCATTGTCGGCTGGGTGGCGTCGGAGCCTGACTATGTCCACATGGCTGCGGATTATCTGTGGATCACTGGCCCCAGTTTTCTGCTGACGGCCATCGTTGTCCCGCTTGAAGCTGTGTTACGTGCCTCGGGTCACGCCAGGTTGCCGACCTATGCCAGCATCGTGGCCGTGATTGTCAATATTGTACTGAATGCTTTGCTGATCTTCGGCCTGTTCGGCTTTCCGGAAATGGGGGTTCTCGGAGCGGGAATAGGCACGGCGATCTCCCGGCTGGTACAAACCCTGATCCTTTTTTATCTGGCGTTGCGCAGCCATCGTGCATTGTTTCCGAGCCGGACGCACTGGATGCAAGCCTGGCAAAAATCGCACCTGAAGCGTTATCTGAAGATTGCAATGCCGATGATGATTCACGATACCGGCTGGGCCGCAGGGATTGTGGTCTACAACATGCTTGTGGGCCAGCTCGGGGTGAGTGAACTGGCAATAATTGCCTTGTTAGCGCCGGTTGAAAGTGTGCTGATGTCGGCCTTTCTGGGGGCAGCCGTTGGGGCGTCGATTATCCTCGGTCATGAACTCGGTGCCGAGAATTATCAGCGCGCTGAACAGACGGCCTGGGGGTATGTGCTCATCAGCTGTGGTGTGGCATTGCTGATTGCCATCGGATGCTGGCTGGCGCAGCCACTTTTGACACAGCTGATGCGCCTGAGCCCGCTGGAAAACACGACGCTGGCTGTTCATGTTTGTCTGGTGATGGCGTTCGGCATGGTTCTGAAAGTCTTCAATATGGTCGGTATCGGCGGTGTTCTGAAAAGCGGTGGAGATATCAACTACACCATTTTTATCGACCTGTCGGCCCAATGGCTGATCGGGATCCCGCTGGCTTACTATACCGGGCTGGTGCTGGGCTGGTCTCTGGAATGGGTGATGGCCGCAATTTTGCTCGAAGAGGTGGTGAAAATGGGTCTGACGTCGCAGCGGATTCAGTCGAAAAAATGGATGAACAACTTGGTCCGGGAGCCTCAGCCTGCCTTTGAGGCGGGTCGCATTTAAAGGGCATCATACCAATCGCAGTCAATCACGGGTCATCCCAGCTGGTTCAAGGGTTCGATCACGGACTGACTTTGATTGGTATAACAAGGCAACCAATGAAAACGGCCCGATTCAGGTTCGCGGGCCGCGGTTGGATTCCCTGTGTCACCTGAGAGCAGGCAACAGGTG
>NZ_JAUORR010000047.1:0-15757 GCF_030547945.1 Photobacterium sp. 1_MG-2023
CAGTTCACTGATAAAATCTTTTGACTGTATCATTGTCGAGTGCCCACACAGATTGCATGGTCAAATTGTTAAAGAACTTTGCCAGATTCGCGCTTTGCTCATCGTGGACAGGGCGGCCATTCTAACCAATCGAAACTTAGTGTCAAACACTTTTTATCAATTTGTTTTACCGCCTTCTGACTCAGATTTCACCGCTTGTTTGCTGTGTCTCCGTGTCAGTGAGGCGGCATTATAGAGACTTCCAAAATAGTGGCAAGCATTAAAAACAAAAAAAAACTCAAGAGAGTAAAAAACAGCCACAACCTATTTAATGCGAACAACGAATCAGCGCTATCAACATATATTCATGAAGAAAAGACTGGCTTAATCATCGTGTCATACGACAGATCACTTCAACCCGCCTCACAACCCGCTCCCCCATGTTGAAATTGCTGAATGAAAAGATACACATCAAGCATGAAGAAGCGCTGATTAGAAATTAGTGATAGAAGGATATAGAGGATATAGAGGATATAGAGGATATAGAGGATATAGAGGATATAGAGGATCATGGCACAGAATACGGTCTGCTCACCCCCTTAGAAACAAAAAAGCCGGGTCCAAAGACCCGGCTCTTTCAATTGTACGCTATTGCTTATTCAGCAGCAGCTTCTTCCTGAACTTCAGGACGGTCTACCAGCTCAATGTAAGCCATTGGGGCTTTATCACCAGCACGGAAACCGCATTTCATGATGCGAGTGTAACCGCCTGGGCGTTGAGCAAAACGTGGACCTAGTTCGTTAAACAGTTTCGCTACAACTTCGTTATCACGAGTGCGAGCGAATGCCAGACGACGGTTAGCTACACTGTCAGTCTTAGCTAGGGTAATCAAAGGCTCAATTACGCGACGCAGCTCTTTTGCCTTAGGCAGGGTAGTCTTAATAAGCTCGTGACGTACCAGAGAGCTAGCCATGTTGCTGAACATCGCTTTGCGATGACTGCTGTTGCGGTTGAGTTGACGACCACTCTTACGATGGCGCATGACCTAATCCTTCTAACTAGATATCAGTAACTATTAATCTTCAGCGATAGAAGCTGGCGGCCAGTTTTCCAGGCGCATACCCAGAGACAGACCACGTGAAGCCAGCACGTCTTTGATTTCTGTCAAAGACTTCTTACCAAGGTTTGGCGTTTTCAGAAGCTCAACCTCAGTGCGCTGAACAAGATCACCGATGTAGTGGATCGCTTCTGCTTTCAAACAGTTAGCAGAGCGAACAGTTAGTTCAAGATCGTCTACAGGACGCAGTAGGATCGGATCGAACTCCGGCTTCTCTTCTTTCTCTTCAGGAACGCGTACATCACGCAGATCTACGAATGCATCCAGCTGTTCAGCCAGAATCGTAGCGGCACGACGAATCGCTTCTTCAGGATCAAGAGTACCATTGGTTTCCATATCGATAACCAGCTTATCAAGGTCAGTGCGCTGTTCAACACGCGCAGCCTCGACTGAGTATGCGATACGATCAACTGGGCTGAAAGTTGCATCAACTAACAGACGACCAATTGGACGCTCATCTTCATCATTATGAATACGAGCAGATGCTGGTACATAGCCGCGACCACGCTCTACCTTGATGCGCATGCTGATGTCAGCATTGTCATCAGTTAAATGGCAGATCACGTGCTCTGGGTTCGCAATCTCAACATCACCATCATGGGTGATGTCACCTGCAACAACAGGGCCTGCACCAGATTTGCTGAGAGTCAGGGTGACTTCGTCTTTTCCTTCAACCTTAACGGCCAGGCCTTTCAGGTTCAGTAGGATTTCAAGAACGTCCTCCTGGACTCCCTCTTTGGTGCTGTACTCGTGTAACACACCGTCGATCTCGACTTCAGTCACCGCGCAACCTGGCATAGATGACAGAAGAATACGACGTAGAGCATTACCCAGAGTGTGGCCAAAACCACGCTCCAGTGGCTCAAGAGTTACTTTTGCATGCGTCGTGTTAACTTGTTCAATATCAACAAGACGCGGCTTAAGAAATTCTGTTACAGAACCCTGCATTGTGTCCTCTCTTAACTATAGCCTTACTTAGAGTAAAGCTCGACGATCAGGTGTTCGTTGATGTCGGCAGACAAATCAGAACGTTCTGGAAGACGCTTGAACGTACCTTCCATCTTGTTGCTGTCTACTTCGACCCAAGTCGGCAGTTCACGCTGAGTAGCAACTTCAAGAGCTGCTTTGATGCGTGCTTGGTTCTTAGCTTTCTCACGAATGCTAACAACGTCGTTCGCAGCCACCTGGAAAGATGGGATGTTTACGACTTTGCCATTAACCAGGATCGCTTTGTGGCTTACCAGCTGACGTGCTTCAGCGCGAGTTGCACCGAAACCCATGCGGTAAACTACGTTGTCCAGACGACCTTCCAGAAGTTGCAGCAGGTTTTCACCTGTGTTGCCTTTCAGGCGAGCAGCTTCTTTGTAGTAGTTACGGAATTGCTTTTCCAGTACGCCATAAGTACGACGAACTTTCTGCTTCTCACGAAGCTGAACGCCATAGTCAGACAGGCGGCCACGACGAGCACCATGCTGGCCCGGCGCGTTATCAATTTTACACTTGGTATCAATCGCGCGAACACCAGACTTGAGGAACAAGTCAGTGCCTTCACGACGGCTAAGCTTCAGCTTAGGACCCAAATATCTTGCCATGTTCTTTCTCCAATATTCCTAGAAACGAAACGTTATACGCGACGTTTCTTAGGTGGACGACAACCGTTATGAGGGATCGGAGTCGCATCAACAATGTTAGTGATACGGAAACCCGCTGCGTTCAGAGCACGGATTGTAGACTCACGACCAGGACCAGGGCCCTTCACCATAACTTCCAGGTTCTTAACGCCATATTCTTTGGCCATTTCACCACAACGTTCTGCAGCAACCTGTGCAGCAAACGGAGTAGATTTACGAGAACCACGGAAACCAGAACCACCGGCAGTTGCCCAAGCCAGAGCATTACCTTGGCGGTCAGTAATGGTAACGATTGTGTTGTTGAAAGAAGCGTGGATGTGCGCTACGCCATCAGCAACTTGCTTACGTACGCGCTTACGAGCGCGTGTTGGTTGTTTTGCCATTGTACTCTACCTTATCCGATTATTTTTTGATCGGCTTGCGCGGACCCTTACGGGTACGAGCGTTGGTTTTAGTACGCTGTCCACGTAGAGGTAGACTGCGACGATGACGAAGACCACGGAAACAACCAAGGTCCATCAGACGCTTGATGTTCATGGAAACTTCACGACGTAGATCACCTTCTACAGTGTACTTAGCTACACCATCACGCAGTTGATCGATCTGCTCTTCAGTTAGTTCACTGATCTTAACACTTTCAGCAATACCCACTTCAGCTAGAATAGCTTTAGAGCGAGTTTTACCGATACCGTAAATCGCAGTCAGTGCGATTACAGCATGCTTCTGATCAGGAATGTTAATGCCTGCAATACGGGCCACTATTCACTCCTAGTACTTATCAAGAATAACCGCTGCAAAGCCCGTTTAGGATACGCAGCGGTGTCACAATTCTTTTGCACACACAAAAGATGGTTGGCTAATGTAGCCAACCTACCTTCAATTTGCAAGAAATATTTCTGCTGATTAGCCTTGGCGCTGCTTGTGCTTTGGCTCACTGCAAATTACACGCACAACACCGTTGCGCTTGATAACTTTACAGTTACGGCAGATTTTCTTAACGGAAGCACGAACTTTCATTGCTAAACTCCGTAAATGGATAACCAAACTTAACGGCCGTGACCTTTAAGATTAGCCTTTTTCAAAACCGACTCATATTGTTGAGACATTAGGTGCGTCTGAACTTGAGCCATGAAGTCCATAATAACCACAACTACAATCAGTAGTGACGTACCGCCAAAGTATAAGCGAACGTTCCAAGCAATCATCATGAACTCGGGGATCAGACAGATAAAGGTAATATACATCGCACCAGCCAATGTCAGGCGTGTCATTACTTTATCGATATACTTCGCAGTCTGCTCGCCCGGACGAATACCAGGTATAAACGCACCGGATTTCTTCAAGTTATCTGCTGTTTCACGCGGGTTAAACACCAACGCGGTATAGAAGAAACAGAAGAAGATAATCGCAGTTGCATAAAGCATAACATACAACGGTTGACCTGGGCTGAGCGCGATAGACACATCAGTCAGGAAACCAAAAGTACCTTCATTATTTCTACCGAACCACTGAGCCAGTGTACCCGGGAAAAGAATGATGCTTGATGCAAAAATTGCTGGAATCACGCCTGCCATGTTGATTTTCAACGGCAGATGAGTGCTCTGACCGGCATAGACTCGACGTCCTTGCTGGCGTTTGGCGTAGTTCACGACGATACGACGCTGACCACGTTCCATAAACACTACAAAATAGATGACAGCAAAAGAAATCACTGCAATTAACAGTAGAAGAAGTACGTGCAACTGATCTTGACGCGCTTGCTCTACGGTCTGTCCAATAGCAGGTGGCAATCCTGCAACGATACCTGTGAAAATAATCAAAGATATGCCGTTACCAATGCCACGTTCTGTAATTTGCTCACCTAACCACATCAAAAACATGGTACCAGTGACCAAACTTACGACCGCAACAAAGTAGAAACCAAGATCTGGATTATGAACCAGACCAGGAATCATACTCGGTAACCCCGTTGCAATACCAATTGCTTGGAAGGTTGCCAACACAAGCGTGCCATAGCGAGTATACTGACTGATCTTACGGCGACCAGACTCACCTTCTTTCTTCAACTCGGCTAAAGCCGGATGAACAACCGTTAGCAGCTGAACAATAATCGAGGCCGAGATATACGGCATAATGCCCAGCGCCAATATGGAAGCACGCTCAAGTGCACCACCAGAGAACATGTTAAACAGTTCAATGATGGTGCCCTTTTGCTGTTCGAACAGATCGGCTAGTACAGCAGCGTCAATACCAGGAATTGGCACAAAAGAGCCCGCTCGGAAAATTAAGATAGCTCCTATTACAAATAATAGGCGAGTCTTAAGCTCTGCTAGGCCACCTTTTGCGCTGTTAAAATCTTGTCCTGGTTGTTTAGCCATCTGTACCTCATCCTCGAGTTAATTATTCCTCGATTTTACCGCCTGCAGCTTCGATTGCAGCTTTAGCGCCTTTAGTCACGCGTACGCCTTTCACAGTTACAGCGCGGTTGATCTCACCAGACAGGACAACTTTAACAGTTTCCATGTTCTTGGTGATCACGTTAGCAGCTTTCAGTGTTTCCAGACTTACTACGTCACCTTCAACTTTCGCCAGTTCTGACAGGCGAACTTCAGCTGTTACCAGGCTCTTGCGAGAAGTAAAACCGAATTTTGGTAGACGCTGTTTCAAAGGCATTTGACCGCCTTCAAAACCTGGGCGAACAGAACCACCTGAACGTGATTTCTGACCTTTGTGACCACGGCCACAAGTTTTACCCAGACCTGAACCGATACCACGACCTACGCGCTTCGCAGAAGGCTTAGAACCCGCAGCCGGAGATAGAGTATTCAAACGCATTCTGATTACTCCTCTACTTTAACCATGTAATGAACTTTGTTGATCATGCCGCGTACGCAAGCAGTATCTTCCAGTTCAACAGTGTGGTTGATGCGACGAAGGCCCAAGCCACGCAGGGTAGCTTTATGCTTCGGCAAACGGCCGATAGAGCTACGAGTCTGAGTTACTTTGATAGTTTTAGCCATGTCGATTACTCCAGAATTTCTTTAACAGAAAGACCACGCTTCGCAGCGATCATTTCTGGAGAGTTCATACCACTCAAACCGTCAATAGTCGCGCGAACGATATTGATTGGGTTTGTAGAACCATATGCTTTTGCCAGAACGTTGTGAACGCCAGCAACTTCCAGCACTGCACGCATTGCACCACCGGCGATGATACCCGTACCTTCTGATGCAGGCTGCATGTACACTTTAGAACCAGTGTGGCGGCCTTTAACAGCGTGGTGCAGAGTACCCTCGTTCAGGGCAACAGTAACCATGTTACGACGTGCTTTTTCCATTGCTTTCTGAATTGCAGCAGGCACTTCGCGTGCTTTGCCGTAACCGAAACCAACGCGACCATTACCGTCGCCAACAACAGTCAGGGCAGTAAAGCTGAAAATACGACCACCTTTAACCGTCTTAGATACACGGTTAACAGCGATCAGCTTTTCTTGCAGATCTGATTGGGTTTTTTCGTTAGCCATCTTCCGCCTACCTTAGAATTTCAGACCAGCTTCACGGGCAGCTTCTGCCAGTGCAGCCACTCGGCCGTGGTATTGGAAACCGGAACGATCGAAAGCAACGTTAGAGATGCCTTTTTCAATCGCGCGCTCAGCGATGATTTTACCCACAGCTGCAGCAGCGTCTTTGTTACCGGTGCTCTTCACTTGCTCACGGATCGCTTTTTCTACGGTAGAAGCGGCAGCGATAACCTCGGAGCCATTTGGTGCGATTACCTGAGCGTATACATGGCGAGGAGTACGATGTACTACCAGGCGAGTTGCACCCAATTCAGCAATCTTACGACGTGCTTTGGTCGCACGACGGATACGAGATGCTTTCTTATCCATAGTGTTACCTTACTTCTTCTTAGCTTCTTTAATACGCACGACTTCGTCGGCGTAACGAACACCTTTACCTTTGTAAGGCTCAGGGCTACGGTAAGCGCGAATGTCTGCAGCTACTTGGCCAACCAACTGCTTATCAGTACCAGTCAGTACGATTTCAGTTTGTGAAGGACACTCAGCTTTAATGCCTGCAGGCAGTTCATGCTCAACTGGGTGTGAGAAGCCCAGAGTCAGGCCAACTGCGTTGCCTTTGATAGCAGCACGGTAACCTACACCCTTCAGGGTCAGCTTCTTAGTGAAGCCTTCAGTAACACCAACAACCATGTTGTTTACCAGTGCACGAGCTGTACCAGCCTGTGCCCAAGCATCGTTGAAGCCGTCGCGAGGACCGAACTTAATGGTGTTCTCTTCCTGGGTTAGTACAACTGCTTCGTTGATTACACGAACCAGTTCACCCTTACCACCTTTTACAGTGATTTCCTGACCGTTGAGTTTAACTTCTACGCCGGCAGGAACAACTACAGGTGCTTTTGCAACACGTGACATTTTCCTACTCCTATTAAGCTACGTAGCAGATAATCTCACCACCAAGACCTGCTTTACGAGCAGCACGGTCAGTCATCAGACCCTTGGAAGTGGACACAACAGCAATACCCAGACCACCCATCACAGTCGGCAGCGCATCTTTTTTCTTATAGATACGCAGGCCAGGACGTGATACACGCTGGATTTGCTCGATTACAGCTTTGGTTTCGAAGTACTTCAGAGTAACTTCGAGTTCAGGCTTAACTTCACCAGAAACGGCGTAGTCAGCCACATAACCTTCTTCTTTCAGCAGAGCTGCGATAGCAACTTTCAGCTTAGAAGACGGCATTTTAACAGCAACTTTCTTCGCTGCCTGACCGTTACGAATGCGGGTCAGCATATCCGAAATCGGATCTTGCATGCTCATAAGTCAATACTCCGTGATTCTTAATTGGTAACGAATTACCAGCTAGCCTTACGCAGACCCGGAATCTCGCCTTTCATGCAAGCTTCACGAACCTTGATACGGCACAGACCAAACTTACGTAGGTAGCCGTGTGGGCGTCCAGTCTGGTTACAGCGGTTACGCTGACGCGATGGACTTGAATCACGTGGCAGAGACTGAAGTTTAAGCACTGCATTCCAGCGATCTTCTTCAGACGCGTTCACGTCGCTAATTAGAGCTTTAAGCGCAGCACGCTTTTCAGCGAACTTAGCTACCAGCTTGGCACGTTTTACTTCGCGTGCCTTCATAGATTCTTTAGCCATTAGTAACCCTTACTTTTACTTACGGAATGGGAAGTTAAAAGCAGACAGCAGAGCACGAGCTTCTTCGTCAGAGTTCGCAGTAGTAGTGATAGTGATATCCAAACCACGTACACGATCTACTTTATCGAAATCGATCTCTGGGAAGATAATCTGCTCACGAACGCCCATGCTGTAGTTACCACGACCGTCGAATGATTTCGGGTTCAGACCACGGAAATCACGGATACGAGGAACAGCAATTGAGATCAGACGCTCGAAAAAGTCCCACATACGTTCGCCACGCAGGGTTACTTTACAGCCGATCGGGTAGCCCTCACGGATCTTAAAGCCAGCAACAGACTTACGAGCTTTGGTAATCAGCGGCTTTTGACCTGTAATTGCGGCCATATCAGCAGCTGCGTTTTCCAACAGCTTCTTGTCGTTCAAGGCTTCACCGACACCCATGTTCAGGGTAATCTTTTCGATCCTTGGGACTTGCATGATGCTCTTGTACTCGAACTTGTCAGCAAGTTCTTTTACAACAGACTCTTTGTAGTAATCATGCAGTTTCGCCATAGTACTACTCCAAAATTACTTGATAGTTTCGCCATTAGACTTGAAGAAACGAACTTTTTTGCCGTCTTCAAATCGGAAGCCTACACGGTCAGCTTTACCAGTTGCCGCGTTGAAGATTGCAACGTTAGAAGCATCAATTGCTGCTTCTTGTTCAACGATGCCACCCTGGATGCCCATAGCCGGTACAGGCTTCTGGTGCTTCTTAACCAGGTTGATACCTTCAACAACGATTTTACCAGTTGCCAGGACCTTAGTTACTTTACCTTTCTTACCTTTATCTTTACCGGCAAGAACGATAACTTCGTCGTTACGACGGATTTTAGCTGCCATTTTCGTCACTCCTTACAGTACTTCTGGCGCTAGTGAAACAATTTTCATGAATTTCGCAGAGCGAAGTTCACGAGTCACTGGGCCAAAGATACGAGTACCGATTAGTTGCTCAGTGTTGTTGTTCAACAGCACGCAAGCATTACGGTCGAAGCGAATGACAGAGCCGTCTGGACGACGAACGCCTTTACGGGTGCGCACAACCACCGCTTTCAGTACATCACCTTTTTTCACTTTACCGCGAGGAATTGCTTCCTTCACAGTAACTTTGATGATGTCACCGATATGTGCATAGCGACGGTGAGAACCACCCAGAACCTTAATACACATTACGCTACGAGCGCCGGAGTTATCGGCTGCATCTAGCATACTTTGCATTTGGATCATGTTAGTGCTCCGCTTATCAAAAACATCTAGACCCATCTCGGGTCGAATTCGCCTTTTTTACAAGGGCGGCGAATAATAACACCATTTATTGAGAATGGGTAGATAAAAATAAACGGCCCCAATTTTCCAGGGGCCGCTCAGTTATGTTATTGCTAAAGTTCGCTTAGATGCGCGCTTTTTCAATAACGCGTACCAGAGTCCAAGATTTCTTCTTAGACAGTGGACGGCACTCACGAATCTCAACTGTGTCGCCAAGGCCACACTCGTTGTTTTCGTCGTGAACATGCAGCTTAGTCGTACGCTTGATGAACTTACCATAGATTGGGTGCTTCACGAAACGCTCGATAGCAACCACGATAGACTTGTCCATCTTGTCGCTAACTACACGACCCTGCTGAGTACGAATATTCTCGCTCATTATGCGCCAGCCTTCTCATTCAGAACGGTTTTAACACGTGCGATATCGCGACGTACTGCTTTCAGAGTGTGAGTCTGTTGCAGCTGACCAGTTGCAGCCTGCATGCGCAGGTTGAACTGCTCACGCAGCAGGTTCACAAGTTCAGCATTCAGTTCTTCAACGCTTTTAGCGCGCAGATCTTGTGCATTCATCACATCACCGCCTTAGTTACGAAAGTGGTTTTAACAGGAAGCTTACGTGCGGCCAGTTTAAAGGCTTCGCGTGCAAGATCTTCTGAAACACCATCCATTTCATAAAGAACTTTACCTGGTTGGATTTGGGCTACCCAGTACTCAACGTTACCTTTACCCTTACCCTGACGAACTTCCAACGGCTTGCTTGTAATCGGCTTGTCCGGGAAGATACGAATCCAGATTTGGCCCTGACGTTTGATATGACGAGTCATAGCACGACGAGCAGCCTCGATCTGACGCGCAGTAATACGGCCACGGCCAACTGCTTTCAGACCGAAAGTACCGAAGCTTACGTCAGTACCGTTCGCCAGACCGCGGTTACGACCCTTATGAGTCTTGCGGAATTTAGTGCGTTTAGGTTGCAGCATCGATAAACTCCTTATTTACGGCCTTTGCGTTGCTTCTTAGGCTTGTTATCAGCCTTAGGCTCAGCAACTGGCATGCCACCCAGAACTTCGCCTTTGAAGATCCAAGTTTTGATACCAATTACACCGTATTGGGTGTGAGCCGAAGAAGTCGCGTAATCAATGTCAGCACGCAGAGTGTGCAGAGGCACACGGCCTTCACGGTACCACTCAGTACGTGCGATTTCAGCGCCGCCCAGACGGCCGCTTACTTCAACTTTGATACCCTTGGCACCCAGACGCATTGCGTTCTGTACCGCACGCTTCATTGCGCGACGGAACATTACACGACGCTCCAGCTGAGAAGCGATGCTGTCACCAACAAGCTGTGCATCCAGCTCTGGCTTACGTACTTCAGCGATGTTGATCTGTGCTGGAACACCAGCGATCTTAGCAACGCGAGCGCGCAGTTTTTCTACGTCTTCGCCTTTCTTACCGATAACAACGCCAGGACGAGCAGTGTGAATTGTCACACGGATGCTCTTCGCCGGACGCTCGATAACGATGCGAGACAGAGACGCTTTTGCTAATTCCTTGGTCAGGAATTGACGTACCTTGAAGTCGCCGTCTAGGTTGTCAGCGAATTCGTTGCTGTTAGCATACCAAGTGGTATTCCAAGGCTTCACGATGCCAAGACGAATACCATTAGGATGTACTTTTTGACCCATTGCTTTGTCTCCTACTCTCTTAGCGATCCGCTACAACAACAGTGATGTGGCTAGAACGCTTCAAGATGCGATCGGCACGGCCTTTAGCACGAGGCATAATACGCTTCATGGTTGGGCCTTCATCAACGAAGATTTTCGCAACATTCAGATCATCGATGTCTGCGCCTTCGTTGTGCTCAGCATTAGCGATAGCAGATTCCAGAACCTTCTTAACCAGGTCAGCAGCTTTTTTGTTGCTGAAAGTCAGAATTTCCAGTGCTTGTGCTACGGTTTTACCGCGCACCAGATCTGCAACCAAACGAGCTTTCTGCGGTGAGATGCGAGCAAAGCGATGTTTAGCGATAGCTTCCATTACCTATACTCCTCTTAGCGCTTCTTAGCTTTCTTATCTGCAGCGTGGCCGCGATAAGTACGTGTTGGTGCAAACTCGCCCAGCTTGTGACCGATCATTTCTTCAGAAACGAAAACTGGTACGTGCTGACGACCATTATGGACAGCGATGGTCAAACCGATCATCTGTGGGATGATCATTGAGCGACGGGACCAAGTCTTAACAGGCTTCTTGTCACCGCTTTCCACCGCTTTCTCTACCTTCTTCAGCAAGTGCAGGTCAATAAAAGGACCTTTCTTGAGAGAACGTGGCATGGCTTATCCTCTGATATAAATTACTTATTACGACGACGTACGATGTACTTGTCGGTACGTTTGTTCTTACGAGTTTTGTAACCCTTCGTCGGTACGCCCCATGGTGTCACTGGGTGACGACCACCAGAAGTACGACCTTCACCACCACCGTGTGGGTGGTCGATTGGGTTCATTACAACACCACGTACGGTTGGACGAACACCGCGCCAACGTGAAGCACCGGCTTTACCCAGTTCACGCAGCATGTGTTCACCGTTACCAACCTCACCCAGCGTCGCACGACCTTCGGCAAGAACTTTACGCATTTCGCCAGAACGCAGACGAATTGTCACGTATGCGCCAGCACGAGCTACGATTTGAGCGTAAGTACCAGCTGAACGAGCCAGCTGTGCACCTTTACCAGGCTTCAGTTCAACACAGTGTACAGTTGAACCTACTGGGATGTTGCGCATTGGCAGGGTGTTACCTACTTTGATCGCAGCATCTGCGCCAGACTGGATCGTATCACCAGCTTGGATGCCTTTTGGTGCAATGATGTAACGACGCTCACCATCTGCGTAAAGAACCAGAGCGATGTTTGCGCTACGGTTTGGATCGTATTCCAGACGCTCAACTTTCGCCGGGATACCATCTTTATTACGCTTAAAGTCAATCAGACGGTAATGTTGTTTGTTACCACCACCGATATGACGAACAGTGATACGACCGTTATTGTTACGACCACCAGTCTTAGAGTTTTTCTCCAGCAGTGGTGCGTACGGCTTACCCTTATGCAGGTCAGAGTTAACCACTTTAACTACGTGGCGACGACCTGGGGAAGTCGGCTTACATTTTACAATAGCCATTCTTCTTTGCTCCTAGCCTTACTCTGCACTACCAGCGAAGTCGATGTCTTGACCTTCTTTCAGGGTCACGTACGCTTTTTTCCAGTCGCTACGACGGCCTTGGCGCATACCTTGACGCTTAGTTTTACCTTTAGCAATCAGAGTATTTACAGACTTAACTTCAACTTCAAACAGTTTCTCAACTGCCGCTTTGATCTCACGCTTAGTTGCGGTCATCGCTACTTTGAAAACGATAGTGTTACCGTTCTCAGCAGCCATGGTCGCTTTTTCAGAGATGTGCGGAGCACGTAGAACTTTTAGGATACGCTCTTCGGTGATCATGCCAGCATCTCCTCAACTTGCTTAACTGCCGCAGCAGTCATCACTACTTTGTCGAATGCGATCAAGCTCACTGGATCGATTGCAGCTGCATCACGAACGTCAACCTTGTACAGGTTACGTGCTGCCAGGAACAGATTTTCATCCAGTTCACCGGTTACGATCAGAACATCGTTCAGTGCCAGCTCATTCAGCTTAGCAACCAGTTCTTTCGTTTTCGGCGCTTCTACAGAGAAGTTATCAACAACGATCAGACGCTCTTGACGAACCAGCTCAGACAGAATGCACTTCATCGCACCACGGTACATTTTCTTGTTAACTTTCTGGCTGTGGTCCTGTGGACGAGCTGCGAAAGTTACACCACCTGTACGCCACAGTGGGCTACGGATAGTACCGGCACGAGCACGACCAGTACCTTTTTGACGCCATGGCTTAGCACCGCCACCAGACACGTCTGAACGAGTCTTTTGTGCACGGCTACCTTGACGGGCACCTGCTGCGTACGCAACAACTACTTGGTGTACCAGCGCTTCGTTGAACTCACGCCCAAAAGTAGTTTCGGAGACAGTTAGCGCATCAGCGCCTTTGACTACCAATTCCATTACTAACTCCTCGACGTTACGCTTTAACAGCTGGTTTTACGATCAAGTTGCCGCCAGTTGCGCCTGGTACTGCACCTTTGATCAGAAGCAGGTTGCGCTCAGCGTCAACACGTACGATCTCAAGGTTTTGAGTCGTTACACGCTCAGCACCCATGTGACCAGCCATTTTCTTGCCTTTAAATACGCGACCTGGAGTCTGACATTGACCGATAGAACCAGGGGCACGGTGAGACAAGGAGTTACCGTGGCTCATATCTTGAGTACGGAAGTTCCAACGCTTAACAGCGCCTTGGAAACCTTTACCCTTAGAAGTGCCAGTAACGTCTACTTTCTTAATTTCGTTGAACAGTTCAACTTTCAGCTCAGCGCCTACTTCGAACTCTTCACCATTGTCCAGGCGGAATTCCCACAGACCGCGGCCAGCTTCAACACCTGCTTTCGCAAAGTGACCAGCTTCAGCTTTATTTACACGGCTTGCTTTCTTAGAACCAGCAGTAACCTGGATAGCGTTATAACCATCAGTGTCGACAGACTTAACCTGAGTAACACGGTTATTTTCTACTTCAACCACAGTAACTGGGATAGAAGTGCCATCTTCGGTAAAGATGCGGGTCATACCCACTTTACGACCGATTAGACCAATCATTCTCTTATCTCCCCTTAACCTAGGCTGATCTGAACGTCAACGCCAGCAGCTAGATCCAGACGCATCAGAGCATCGACAGTTTTATCTGTAGGCTCAACGATGTCGATAAGGCGCTTGTGAGTACGGATTTCGTACTGATCACGGGCGTCCTTATTTACGTGTGGAGAAATAAGAACAGTGAAACGCTCTTTACGAGTAGGCAGTGGGATTGGACCACGAACCTGCGCGCCAGTACGCTTAGCTGTTTCAACGATTTCCGCGGTAGACTGATCGATCAGACGGTGATCGAAAGCCTTCAGGCGGATACGAATACGTTGGTTCTGCATGAGACAGAGCTCCAATTATCAAAAATTTACACAAACAATATCGCCACTCAGACTCGTAAAGACGAGAGAATGCCGATTGATTCATGTGAACGTAGTACCCCTTTTGGGCACATTGTCAGCCAATTGAATGACTGCGAACATAAGTCAGAGTATACATTACCGAATCAGCGGCCTGATTCCTTCCTCAACGCTTATTGGTTCACAACCGTCTTCTTGAGACAGTGCGGGGCATTATACCGATCACAAAATGAAACGCAAGCAGTGATGGGAAATTAAACAATCAATAAAAAAAGCCCCCGCCCATCAACGATGAGCAGGGGCTGAAGAAGGCTGGAAACCAGGCTATTCTTCGTCGACAATCTGTGCCTGATTATAGTTATTAATTCCCATTCGCTCAATCAAACCGAGCTGGGTTTCGAGCCAGTCGACATGCTCTTCTTCGTCTTCCAGAATGTCCTGGAACAAATCTCTGGAGACATAATCCCGAACTTCTTCAGCATACTGAATCGCATCACGTAAATCCGGAATCGCATCCATCTCCAGGGAGAGGTCACATTCGAGCATTTCTTTGGTGTCTTCGCCAATGCGAAGCTTGCCCAAGTCTTGCAGATTCGGCACACCTTCCAGAAATAAAATCCGCTCAATCAAATGATCGGCATGATTCATTTCATCGATTGATTCATGGTATTCCTTGTCGGCGAGATGCTTGAGCCCCCAATCCTTATACATACGGGCATGGAGGAAGTACTGATTAATGGCAACCAGTTCATTACCCAGGATTTTGTTGAGGTGCTGAATGATTTTGGGGTCGGCTTTCATTAGGGAACACTCCTCTCTCGGTCCATATAAGCTTAGAACCGATTTGAAGAGTGTCAAAATTGAGTCGCTACTTGTTCTGAGATTAACTTGCCTTTTTCAAGGCAACCTCAGTGATATCAACCACGCGAATCGCACGAGCGGCATCCCGCTCCAAAACAACATGCTGAATGATACCTTTTGCCTGTCTGATGCACTTTCCGCATTGTGAACCAAGAGGTGTGATCGCTTTAATATCACGAATGTCCGCTACACCTTCTTCTTCAACCAGCTTCACAATCTTTTTGTCGGAAATTCCATGACACAGGCAAACGTACATAACAACTCTCTGCTTTTCATCTGACTCAAAATATAAACGAGAACAGTTAGCATTACCACTTTTGTTCGTTGTGTTTGCTAGATGAATTAGTTATCAATAATGCGCAAAAAATCGTCTATGGAATATGTAATAAAGAGAGGTAGTTAGCGGAGTATCTGATGGCAGCTTTCTACTAAGCCGGTAAAATCGCTTCTTTTTCTGATTCAGAAAAAGAAAAAGGGAGCCGAAGCTCCCTTTTGTGTTGATTCAATCTTTGCGAATTAAGCAACGATCTTAGCAACAACACCAGCACCAACGGTACGGCCACCTTCACGGATTGCGAAGCGCAGACCTTCGTCCATT
>NZ_JAUORR010000048.1:0-13848 GCF_030547945.1 Photobacterium sp. 1_MG-2023
AGTTACTGTGATAATTACCGCTCAACCTTGTTATTTGGCACTGTAAAATCGAGTTAACAAAGTATGCTCCGGCCCTGACGACTCAATTTCAAAGTATTGCAAAGATTGGCTTTATGATTATACTACGCCATATAGATTTATAGAGTTATTGTATGGTATAGGATTTTTGGGAATAAAAAGAAAAAATAGTGTTGAATATAAATTATCTAGTAAAGACAGTAATTCAAAGCCGGCTTTTGATACAAATTCAATTTTTTCTATTCATCCAACATATAGAGAAGCATTAAATTTAAGAACAATCTTAATTTCTGATCTTAAGGATGAAACGTCATTAAAAGTAGAAGGTGTACTTGAAGATATACCTGAAAGTTTTGAGTTGGATGAGTATAAGATTGCTTTAGAGGAAACATTAAGAAAAATAAAACAAATCCCATTGGGAACAGAAGGTTCTTACGAATTTGAAAGTATCATTGGAGAAGTAATAAAATTATGCTTTTTTCGTTCGCTCACTAATGTTCAACCGCATGAAAGAGATTACAATGGTACGACTATAAGAGACTGGATAGCTTCTAATAGAGCAACGGATGGCTTTTGGGAGGTTATTAGAAGTAAATATGGGGCAACTCAAATAACATGGGAATGCAAAAATTACAAAGAACTTCATTCTGATGATTTCCATCAAATGCTATATTATCAGAATGATACTATTGGTAGATTTGGAATCATTGTATTCAGGGGTGAAGTAAAAGATAGCTATTATAGACATGTTGACAGAATAGCAAAACAAGGAGGTATAGTCTTGTTGCTTACACAAAAAGATATAGAAGTATTTCTCAGGCAAGCTATTAAAGGTGCGTTTAAAGAAGCCCATATACAAGATAGATATGATACAACAGTTAGGCGATTAGCTTAGCTTTATCCCAATCTATCAAGTTGGAATGTAAATATCTGAATTAAATTATGCTTCTATATGATTTCACACAATTTATAGTGAGCATAAGTTAGTTGTAGAAGTTACTTTCCTATACCAAATCTAATCCATGATATTCTAACTTAGTAATATAACTGACTCATGTTTTTCAAAAATAAGTTTGTCTACATCTTCTCAATCCCCAAGGGAAAAATTCACGGATGAATTTTTAGGTTGTCGGCGCCGGGAGCGCTTACAACCGACCCGGCCCACATCAAAGAACCAAAAGGCATTTCTTGATACGCTTTGTGTCAGCGAAGGGCTTTGTTAGCTAAATCGACTTGAACTTTTCTTACAGCCGTTCGTGCGTTGAACAAGCTAACAGGATTGGGCATGCCTGAAACAACCCCCTTTGAGCGGTGTCCCCGTTAGCCCCTACATTAACCGCGAATAAACTCGTCCTGCCCTGCGATAAATTCATCAAAAACATCTGATTGAGCGGCCTTAAAACAGCCATAAGTTCTAGATGATGAGCCATCTTTCATGTATCCAATTGAGCGATTCGCCTCACTCATCAGAAAGCTAACCGTTTCATTGTAGGGTTCATTCTCCGTTTCAAACGTTTCTTCGTTTTGAACGATCTTATAGTTACCGTTCCCCATGAAAGACAGCGATCGTTTAGTTAATTTCAAGTCCTCAGCCAATTTGCTATCTGGATCTACAGCAATAAGGCAGCTTGCCAGCGCGTAGTTTTTTAGATTATTTCTAGCTTCGCGTGTCTGCTCATTGATGGTACTCGGAGAATCAGCACACCCAGCCATAAGAACTGTTACTGCTGCCAGCACCAGGTTGTTCAATCTTTTAGTTTTCATAGCACGACTCTTTCCGGTGTAACTGAGCCACCATCATGTTCGTAGTCACTCAGTTCATGGTCATGAGTACCGTCCCTGGTTGACGAGCTATCCCAAAGTGTTAGGTAGCCAGACGCATCATGCCACCCGCTCGCTTCAGGCAGTCGAGTTCGATTGCCTGAATCGATCTGATGAATGATGTCTTGAATGCGCAGTGTTTCCATCGTTTTTCGTCGTCTTGTTGGCTAAAATCTGCGGATGAATCACGGACAGCAAAGAAACTGCATTGTACTGAAATGAAACTCATCGTGTTGAATATGCGACTGTTTTGTGAGGATGGTTGAGTGAAAACCAATTCAAAAGCGGTGAAAGTGCCTGTAAACACATGAATCAAACATACCGGGAATCCGAGCACAAAAGGCACTGGATTCCCGCCTGCGCGGGAATGACGTAACTATCTGATTTTATGCAAAATGTAGCCATCTTATTGATGGGCACAGAACGAAAGCGCGATACATTAACTTTAATTTAAAAATTTCACTCTATATATGGATTTAAACTGTTGAAATATTTCCGGGTAAGAAAGCGAATTATTCTGAAGTAAACTAAAGTTTGAAAGATATTTAAATAATTTGATTCGTTTAAACTAGCAGTGAGCTAATGATGGATAGTTGTGATAACGCTTCATGATTACATTGAGAATATTCAAATATTGTAGATTAATGCATGTGACTGGTTAAGATTGAAATTTATATTTAACTGCACTCATAGTGCCAGAATAAAAAGAAGTTTGAACGTTGAAAGTTCGTATAACTTTCAGGAGCATCAAATTGTTATTGAAAGATGAAATTATTCAAATCATGAGTGTCCGTGTGTTGAGTTTTGATGGATTACCCGATGGAATCATTCAATCACTCAGAGAGATGCTTAAAATACATACCAGTGATACGCTGTTGAAGGAAATGAAGGAACTCCTGGAACCATTTAAAAAAGAAGAACTCGAGCACAGAAAGTGTATGGGAAATTCTGGAGCAGCAGCAGAGTTTCATATGGCTGCTGCGATTAAATTGCAATATCTTCGGCAAAGTATTGAGTTTATCTATCGAGAAAAATATTTCTAAGTTAATACTGAGACAGTCATCTTTATCGTTCCTTTTCAGACAGCGATAACGAATCCAACTTTTCACACGAATAAGGGAAAAATTCATGGATGAATTTTTAGGTTGTCGGCGCCGGGAGCGCCTACAACCGACCCGGACTACACCAAAGAACCCAAAGGCATTTCTGGGTACTCTTTGTGCCAGCAAAGAGTATCTGGCGCGCATACAAAGATGCTGAAATTGACAATGAACGTAAGCGCGACATACAGATGCACTTTATTCAGTACGTTGCGTCTTCCCCATAATCTCCACAAAATCCCCCAACTCCCGCGTTTCCAGCACATCCATCATAGCCGACTTGTCGAATTCAATCCCACTGGCCCGCAAGTCCCGAAACGCCTGCTCATACTCACCAGCGACATCTTCATCTTCTAAATACATATCGGCCATGTGTTCCCAGAAATCCTCGTCTTCCAGCATCTGCGGGTTGAAAGCCGGGGTATAAAAATACTTGGCGGCATAAGGGGCATTCTCAAAACAGCTTTGAAACAGCCATGCGTGGTCACCTCGTCCTGCCAGATTCACATTGAGATGAAGGTGCTGAATAAAATCCCGGATCAGATTGTTTTGGGTTTCATGATTATTCGTCTCCCCCCATTGGTCATTGTCGATGACGTTCTGAAAGGCTTGTTCGAGGACTTTCGAATTAAATGTATAGTGTTGCGTCAGAAGTTCGAATAACCCGGGCATGATGGCGCTGCATCCAAAAAGAAGGAAGCTGTCGGCATCAATGTTCAGGCCCAGCGCAATGGCTTTTTCCACCACGGCGAGATTGCTGTCATGCTGATTTGTAAGCTGAAAAATGATCTCCTCGATGTTGAAAATCAGCGATTCATTGTGGGTGAAAGGGGTGAGTACATCCATTGCAGCCGCTTTCAGTTCGCCAGAGATCTGGCTTTGTATCACCGTACTCAGAAAATCGAAGCGTTGATCCGGGTGGCCCATCTCGGTCTGGTTCAGCAGATACCGAATCGCGTCCAGCGCTGAGGCATTAAGCAGATCCACCATGCATTCCGGGTAGAGTCGGTCATTGACCTGTGGCAGTGCCTGATCCTGAATGGCTTGCAACAGTGCGGAGTATTCTGTGTGCATGTTTGTTCCTATATAGACGACAAGCGGTCAGCCAGCAATTGTTGAATTTGTGATGTTGGGAGGTCAAATCCGGTGGCTTCAAGCTGGTGCAGATTGTTGATGTGGTCAGGCTCCACACCCATTTCGATGATGGCTTCCCAGTCAAAGGTATTCAGCCGGGCCAAGTCCTGACGTTGCCAGAACTCAGTTGCGGCATCATGCCACCCGCTCATTTCTGCCATCCGGGTTCGGTTGCCTGAATCGATCTGATGAATGATGTCTTGAATGCGCAGTGCTTCCATCGTTTTCCGTCGTCTTGTTGGCTAAAAGCTGCGGATGAATCACGGGCAGCAAAGAAACTGCATTGTACTGAAATGAAGCTCATCGTGTTGAATATGCGACTGTTTTGTGAGGATGGTTGAGTGAAAACCAATTCAAAAGCGGTGAAAGTGCCTGTAAACACATGAATCAAACATACCGGGAATCCGAGCGCAAAAGACACTGGATTCCTGCCTGCGCGGTAATGAAGTAACTATCTGATTTTATGAGTAAATGTTGCCATGTTAATGATGGGCGTTGGAATGGCACGTATACAAAGATGCTGAGACTGGCACTGAACGCAAGCGCGACATACAAAGAGATCTTATCTGCTGATGAAAAGCATGACTGCGAACCTGCCTCATCAGACGCTGAACAGAGAACGGCAGTGCAGATGATATCAATCCCGCACTGCCTTCTGCTTTAGCCGACGTGTTTCTTAATGACTTCCACTGTCAGGACACCGATGGCGCCAGAGTTCATGGAGCCACCAGTCACAGAGACAACATAATTGCGGTTCTGGCCAGTTTGAGACCAGCTGTTTGACTTACTGCCCCAGGGACAATCCCAAACCAGCGTCACGACTTTTGTTGAGCCGTCGTACAGGTCAAACGAACCTTGGGTGCCGGAAGCTGAATCAGAGCGGCCACAGGAACTCACGATGTTAAAACCTTCCTGGCCAATTTCGACAACTTGCCCGTTCACTTCTTCTGGCGACAGTTCATGATCTTTATTGTCGTACTGATAAAATTTACCCCAGCTGTGTTCCGCATTTTTCACTTGCAGGTTGCAGTTATCTGCGATGACGGTATAGCTGACCCATTGTGCGTAAGCCATGTAAGCTCCTTAAGATGCAATTGAGTTTAAGAATCCTAGAAGGATCGCTGACGACTCATGACTACTTACTAGCGATTGTTCTAAGCGACTCAGCATAAAATTAGTTGAGGAATATCCGAAAACAACGGCATATTTACGATGTGTGAGTGGGGGTTAAATTTTCAGTAATTCACCATAATGTGATTTACAGGTTGGTTTGAAAATCGGGTTTCAGCTCGCATATTCCCACCCTCGAATCAGGTCATCAACGATCCGAATTTGATGAAATACGTTGAATACCACCAAGGTTCTCCGGCTCATCTGTCACGAATACGTTTTTTCATCTTGTAGATTCTTTTATCAACAACTACTATTCAGGCGCGATCAAGGATGAGTGATACATGCGCCCAGGACATTCCCGATACAGAATCATGACGATAGCCAGCTTTTTGAGCTGGCTGTTGATCGTTGCGATGCCTGTGGTGAATGCCCACCATCAACCGGCGGGCACCTGGGCAAGCCTGTGTACACTCGGTGGCTTCAAACTGGTCAAACTGGATGATGGCACGGAACAGCTTAAACCTGATCCGCAGGGGCACTGTCCCATCGGTGTTTTCAGCCTGGCTCATACTGATGACCGATGGCTGGGGCTGGGTGCGCAATATCGCGAACAACCGCTCAGGCCTTATGCCTTCTCGCCTTCCCAGTGGGACTATTTTCTTCTTCCTTCCCGTGCGCCGCCACTGGCGTAATCACCCGTTCTGATTTCGGTCAGCCGGATTTGCATTTCTCAAGTACAGAATGATGTTTGCCTTGGTCTGTCATGGACCGTGGCGTTTATTTGTGCGCGCATTGAACGCACTGGAAGGAAAATCATGAACCATCAAACCAATCAAATCGGGCAATCCGATACGCAGCCCGTTCAGCGTACCTGGTATATGACCGCCTGGCGCTGGCATTTTTACGCAGGACTTTATGTTGTCCCTTTTCTGATCATGCTGGCCGTGACAGGCCTGATGATGCTGTATGCAGGCACGCTCGACAACCTTCGTTTCAAAGACATTCTTTTTGTCGAACCTGCCGGGCAGACTCTGGCGGTGACACAGCAATTGAATGCGGTGCAGCAGGCCTATCCGGATGCGCAGGTTCATCAGTATCTGACCCCGAAACAGCCTGAAGATGCCGCCAGATTCGCCATTGTGACGGCAGCAGGGCAAGGACGCTTTGTGACGGTGAATCCGTACACTGCAGCGGTGCTGGGATCTTTGGATCGGGATGACAATCTCTACACGCTGGCCAATGAGATTCACGGCACATTGCTGATGGGTGATCTGGGCGATCGTCTGATTGAGCTGGCCGCCAGTTTTGCTGTCATCCTGATTGTCAGTGGTGCTTACCTGTGGTGGCCGCGCGATCATGCCAGCAAAGCAGGCATGTTCCGGATTCGTATCAACAGCGGGCGGCGGACATTCTGGCGCGATTTACATGCCAATCTGGGCGCTGTGACAGCGATTTTCCTGTTGCTCTTTATGCTGTCGGGCTTGTCCTGGTCGGGCATCTGGGGCAGTAAAATGGTGCAGGCCTGGAATGCGTTTCCAACGGGTGTTTTTGGCGATGTGCCGCTCTCCGATGCCACCCATGCCGACATGAATCATGGCGCGTTAGAGGAAGTGCCGTGGAATCTGGAGCAGACACCGATGCCTGCTTCCGGCTCTCATGCCGGTCATGATGGGATTCATGGGCCGGTAAATCTGGATGCCGTGGTCGCATTTGCCAAAGCGCAGGGGCTGACGGCTTTTCGGGTGAATCTGCCCAAAGGCGAGCAAGGCGCGTTCAGTGTGCTGCAAAGTACCATGAGCAATGACATCACAGATGCGACGCAGGATCGCACCCTGCATCTCGACCAGTACACAGGCAAAGTGCTGGCCGACATCCGATATGATGAATATTCGCCAATGGCAAAAGCGATGGCTTGGGGTATTGCACTGCATGAAGGGGACTTTGGCTGGTGGAATAAAGCGGTGAATACCGTTTTGTGTCTGTCGTTTATTTTGATCAGCTTCAGTGGCGTTATGATGTGGTGGCTGCGTCGCCCGAAAGGGAAGCGCATGCTTTCTGCGCCGCCAGCACCGAAAAATATGACGCTGTGGAAAGGAGCAACAGTTGTGATTGCTGTGCTCGGCGTCTGCTTCCCGCTGGCCGGGATCATGATTTTAACTGTGCTGCTTGCAGACCGTCTGATCTTCAGCCGGATCCCGACACTCGCGCGATTCTTTGGGTAATTTTCTGATTCCTCCCTTTTGAAAAGAGGGGAACAGACCGAGTGTGTTGCGAATGCTGATGATTCCCTCCCCTTGGCAAGGGTGAGGAACAGTCTGAGTTTGTTGCTAGTGCTGATGATTCCCTCCCCTTGAGAAGGGTGAGGAACAGATCGAGTTTGTTGCGAATGCTGATGATTCCCTCCCCTTGGCAAGGGGAGGGCTAGGGTGGGGTTCGAACAGCGTGCACAAATTTGGCATTGGTGCATAGTAACCCCCTCCTAGCCTCCCCCTTGAAAAGGGGGAGGAACAGTCTGAGTTTGTTGCGAGTGCTGATGATTCCCTCCCCTTGGCAAGGGGAGGGGCAGGGTGGGGTTCGTGAAGCGCGCACGGATTTGGATTTGGTGCACAGTAACCCCCGCCTCACCTCCCCCTTGAAAAGGGGGAGGAACAGTCTGAGTGTGTTGCGAGTGTTGATGATTCCCTGCTGTTGGTAGGGGGGGCGTGAAGCGTGCACAAATTTGGCATTGGTGCACAGTAACCCCCTCCTAGCCTCCCCCTTGAAAAGGGGGAGGGACAGTATGAGTTTGTTGCGAGTGCTGATGATTCCCTCCCCTTGGCAAGGGGAGGGCTAGGGTGGGGTTCGAACAGCGCGCACGAATTTGGCATTGGTGCACAATAACCCCCGCCTAGCCCTGTCTCTTGAAAAGGGGGAGGGACAGTCTGAGTGTGTAACGAGTACGTATACACCTTCCATTTGTGTTAATTCCCGATCAGCCATGTGATGACGCCAGATGATTCAAAATTTCGCCCATCACAGGCAGGACTGAGACAACCAGCAACGCGGACATGGTGTAGTTAAACAGGCGGCGATACTTGTCCTGAGTCAGTGTTTTTTTCAGTAGGGATCCAAACATCAGCCAGACCCCGACACAGGGGAAGGAAACCAGCAAAAAGGTGAGCGCCAGCATCATATTCTGACCGTAAAAATCCGCTCCCACTGTGGTGAAAGCCGCGATGGCACCGGTCGCGACTACCCAGGCTTTGGCGTTAATCCACTGAAACAGCGCGCCTTTCATAAAGCTGAAGGGTCTGGCCTGTGCGCCGGACGATCCGACATCAGCGGAGCGGGCAATCAGCCAGGCCAGATACAGTAAGTAAAGCACGCCGAGGCATTTAATGATGAAATGCAGGCTGGGGAACAGCTCAAATAACTGCCCAAATCCGATGCCGACCAAAAGCAGCATGATCGCAAAACCCATACAGATCCCACTCAGCAGCGGCAGGCTTTTTTTCACCCCGAAATTCAGGCCCGAGGTCATCACCATAATATTGTTCGGTCCCGGCGTGACGGAAGATGACACGGCAAAGAGAACCATAGCGTAGAGATAGTCCATTGTGTAAGCGCTCCTGTTGGGCTGAATCGGATATTCGGGGTGTCGGGTGATGCTCAGAAAACGAGCACTCTTCTGATATGAAGATGAGTGCAATTCAATTCAAGCGCGGGATGCAAAAAATAATCAGAAAATCATCAGGCACTGTTCCCGCGGGTCATGTCACGCAGAATCTGATGTGCGCAGGCCCGGGGGGAATTCGAGGCTGTATTGATCTGAATATCGTACCGGATCCCCTGATGGACCCGGCTTGCCTGCTCGAGGGCAGACCCGGGCAGACGATCCCCCCGTTGTTTTTCCCGTTGGACCAGAATTTCATCGGTACAGAAAACGCCCACGAACAGGCACTGTTTTCCGGCAAGGACGGATTGCCAGACAGCCATTTCTTCTGCGCCATTGATGGCATCGTCGACAATCACGTTCAGGCCGGCGTCGAGTAAATGCCGGACTGTGGTCCGGTAAGCGTCGTTGACCGCTTTGCCGTAGTCGCCAAAAGCAATGCGCTGGACGGTGTGCTGGCCTCGCATTTTCGAGTGCCAGTAAAAACCGTCTGCAGGTTGATTCGGGGTGTTCAGGCGGTTAGATTTTTCGGGCATCATGGCAATAAAGTTATCTATCCCCAGATGTAAATAAGGGGCGTTCAGTAAAGATTGCAGTTCCCGGGCAATCGAGCTTTTGCCTGAACTGCTGGGTCCGTTCAGGAAGATCATCTCCATAGGCATCCTGTCCTTTTTTCAATGCTGTGAAATGAGTCGTGAGACTTATGAAACTGATTGTCAGGTTAAAAGGAACTCAGTATGGTGTGAAGCGAAATTTGCTTCAATTTTCAATGTGTTTGGTTTTCCGGGGCCGGATGATTCCTGATTGGAATGATTCACGCAGGGACTAAACCATCGAATCACTGCAATTATTTTTCCCAACAGACAATGCAGAGAGTATTCATGGATAGAAAACATTGGTTTGGTGTCATTCTGGCGCTTTTAGCCGCATTCTTTAATGGCATGGTGGGTATTTTTAGTGTCAGTTTATTTCAGTCCGGTATGCCGCCTGAAGCCGTTGCCTTTTATAAATGTGTGGTCGCATTTCTGATGATTGTCGCCGTGCTGGTGGCAACTGAAAAAGTCGGCACCCTGCTGGCTTACCTGAAAGAAAAGTGGAAAGCCCTCATCGTCTGCAGTTTCTTTGGCTTCTTTATGCTGTATTTCTTTGAAACGGCGGCCTATGAAACCCTGAATGTTGCTGTGGTTGTGTTCCTGCTGTTCGGTGTTTCCACTCTGGTGACTTTTTTCGCGAACGCGGTGTTTGAGCGGCGGAACCTGACCGGTCAGGAATGGATGTCAGTTTTGTTTGCCGTCTTGGGTTTATATCTGATCTTTATGGAAAACGAACACATTGAAGCATCTGTGAATACCGGCTTTATGTACGCAGTGCTGGCTGGCATCGGCTATGGATTGTTTCTGGTGCTGAATAAGAAGCTGAACATTGGCGGCGGCCTGATTCCCGTCTGCGGGTTGCTGTTGTTTGGTCTGGTTTATCTGATGATTCCATTCACGATGACGGGTCTGGTCGGCATTGATCCCAGCGTGTGGCTCACTTTGGTGCTGTTGGCGTTGCTTCCGACGATTGGCGGTTTTTGGTGTACCACCAAGTCACTGACGATTCTGAAAAGTCAGACCGTCCAGCTGGTCGAGCTGTCCGAACCGATCTTCGCATTAATGCTGGGCTTTGTATTTCTGGGCCAATTGGTCACGCCAATGCAGATGCTCGGCGGTGCCTGCATTCTGGCTGCGATTCTGATTCATGAAGTCAGGTTGTCTTTTTTCCGAAAGAATAAAATGGCGGCGGATACCACACGTTAAACGGTTCTTCACTGACATAGCCCGTCAAGCCAGCCGAATGTGCTGGCTTTTTTCTGCTTTGCTTCCAGCCACTTATCACAAATTCTGCATTTCAGGTTTCACGACGGGTATCTGGTGCTCTAGAGTCAATACTTGATTGCGTGTCATCAGGAGGATGCATGAAAACACTGGAAGAACAACTTACCCCAGTCTGGGTCTGTTTGTGATGGGGTGGGTCATTCAGTTTACCGGACACTATTTTGAAGAAAAAAACCGGCTTTCTCGGATGATCTGATCGAATTGGTGATTGGCCCGTTGTTTATCTTAGCGGAGGGGTTGATTACACCCAAATTGCGCAACATATCGTTCAGCATGCAGGCCCGGTTAAGCCTTCATGCACGATAAAGGTCAGCTGACTTTCAACACGGAACACAAGACAAGGAGCCGTCATGACGTTTCAGAATAAAACCGTTTGGATTACAGGTGCGTCGTCCGGTATCGGACAGGCGCTGGCGAAGCAGTTTGCAGCGCAGGGTGCGAACGTTATTTTAACCGCGCGCCGGAAAGACCGGCTGGAGACCATTCTTGGCGGGCTGGCGCCAGGCAAGCATCGGGTTGTTCCGCTGGACTTAGCGCAGCCGGAGCGGCTGCTTCAGGATCTCCCGTCTATATTGGATGAGATTGGCCGGGTGGACATTCTGATCAACAATGCAGGCATTTCGCAACGCAGCCTGTTTCTGGAAAACGAATTCAAAGTTTACCGCCAGTTAATGGAAGTGAATTATTTCGGACTGGTCGCGATGACGAAAGCGGTGCTGCCCAGAATGATTGAAGCCGGTGGCGGCAGCGTGGTGTCGATCAGCAGTGTGGCCGGAAAAGTGGGTTCAAAGCTCAGAACCGGCTATTCCGGATCCAAGTACGCTGTGGTCGGCTTTATGGATTGCCTGCGGGCCGAAGTCAGCGAATACGGTATTCACTGCCTGACGATTTGCCCCGGCTCTGTCCGCACTGCCATTGCGCATCATTCTCTGAACGGGCAGGGCGTTGCACAGAACAAGCCGGAACCCTCGATTGAAAATGGGATGGATCCTGATGAAGCCGCAAAACAGATGCTCAAGGCAATCGCGGCCCGGAAAGATGAAGTGGTGATCGGTCAGGGGATCAGCGGTTGGGCACCAACCATCAAGCGGTTCTTTCCGCAGCTGTTTAATCTGATGACGGCAAAAATGAGCTATCGTTAATCTGTTTCGGAGTGTCGTTCTGACACTCCGGTTCCCTTCCTGAGGCATCGTCTGCTCAAGGCTGTATGAAGCGTTGTATTTCTCGATCGCTTTCACATTGTCAACAATTCGTATGATTCATCATCAGAATGTTCAAACCCTGGCTTGAAAATCAGTCAGATCCTGACTATTTTCAAGTCATCTATTGATGATTGTTGACAATGTGTAAGGTTGAACCCTGTGGAGAAGTTCGAGAACAGTGAGATTGTTGACACGCTGGTGTCAATCCCCCAGCTGACAGACCGAAAGCGAGACAGTGCGAAAGAGCCAACGAAATCGAACAGTCTGCTGGAAGTGCTGGTCGAGCGCATTGTGACCGGTGTTTTTCCGGCGGGCAGTAAAATTTCAGAGCCCGAACTGGCCCGGCAGTTTGAAGTCAGTCGCGGGCCGCTCCGTGAAGCCATGATGCGGGTCGAATCGCTCGGACTGGTTGAGCGTATTCCTCATGTTGGCGCGCGCGTCGTTGCACTCACCCCGGAGAAGCTGGTCGAGATTTATGCCGTGCGCGAAGCACTGGAAGGCATGGCTGCACGGCAGGCGTGCGAGCACATCACAGACGCAGAAATTGAAGGCCTGGCAGTATTGCTGGATACCCATCAGGCTCATATCGAGCAGGTCGACGGGGCGTCTTATTTTCATCAGCACGGTGATTTTGATTTTCATTACCGCATCATTCAGGCAAGCCGGAACAGCAAACTGATCAGTTTGTTATGTGATGAGCTTTATCACCTGCTGCGGATGTACCGATTTCAGTCGCCGCGTTCACATTCCCGTCCCGAACGCGCCCTGAACGAGCATATTCAAATCTTATCCGCCATACGCGACCGCGACGGAGAGCTGGCAGAAATGCTGATGCGCCGACATATCCTGCGGAGCCGACGGCTGATTGAAAGTCAGTTAAAGCACGAAGCATCCAGAAATAAACCAAGGAGTTGATGATGAAGCCAGGACAGCGATTTCGTCAGGCGGTGACCGACAATCACCCATTGCAGATTGTGGGCACGATTAATCCGTATTGCGCCATGATGGCGAAGCAGGTCGGGCATCAGGCGATCTATCTTTCAGGCGGCGGCATTGCCAATGCGTCTTATGGTTTGCCGGATCTGGGGATCACCACACTCAATGACGTGACTGAAGATGTCCGCCGCATCACCGCGGCCTGCGATTTGCCCTTACTGGTGGATATCGATACCGGTTTTGGTGGCGCTTTCAATATCGCCCGCACGATTCGTGAAATGGAGCGCTCTGGGGCGGCGGCGATCCACATGGAAGACCAGGTGGCGCAGAAACGCTGTGGCCACCGTCCGAATAAAGCCATTGTCAGCCAGGCTGAAATGGTTGATCGCATCAAAGCGGCTGTGGATGCCCGTCACGATGAAAGTTTTGTGGTCATGGCGCGCACCGATGCGCTGGCGGTCGAAGGGATGGATGCTGCGATTGAGCGCGCGATTGCCTGTGTTGAAGCCGGTGCGGATATGATTTTCCCCGAGGCCATGAATACGCTGGCGCAGTACCGGCAGTTTGTGGATGCGGTCCGGGTGCCTGTGCTGGCAAACATCACGGAATTTGGTCAGACCCCGTTGTTTTCCTGCGATGAACTGGCAGAGCAGGGTGTGGGTATGGTGCTGTATCCGCTGTCGGCCTTCCGGGCCATGAATCAGGCGGCGCTCAATGTGTATCAGCATTTACGGGCCGACGGACATCAGCGTCAGGTGGTGGATCAGATGCAAACCCGCGAGGAGCTTTATCACTATCTTGGCTACCATGAGTATGAGCAAAAGCTGGATAAACTTTTTAGCGGTGAGTGACAACTCGCATATATATTCCCTCCCCTTGGTAAGGGGAGGGCTAGGGTGGGGTTCGTAGGGTTGTGCGCAGATTCAGAAACTGTGCCCGGTAACCCCCTCCTAACCTCCCCCTTGAAAAGGGGGAGGGACAATACTGAGTTTATG
>NZ_JAUORR010000049.1:0-13022 GCF_030547945.1 Photobacterium sp. 1_MG-2023
AAGAGGGATTCGAACCCCCGACCCTCTGGTCCCAAACCAGATGCGCTACCAAACTGCGCTATTCACCGATAATTCTGTTTTTGTCTTAAGATATGTTCCAGAGGATTCCTCTGGTCCGCTGTTCTCAAGAGCCGGAGATGCGCGACTAAAACTGCGCGATTCACCGATTTTTGTCTTCCAGCAATCATGCTGAATGACGAAAGATGGGGTGGCTAACGAGACTTGAACTCGCGACAACCGGAATCACAATCCGGGACTCTACCAACTGAGCTATAGCCACCAATGTTTCTTACAACGCCAACAGTGCCGTCTTGCCTTTCCGGAGTGGCGCGCCCGACAGGATTTGAACCTGTGACCTTTGGCTCCGGAGGCCAACGCTCTATCCAGCTGAGCTACGGGCGCCTTGCCCTATCGGCGGGGGTGAATATTACGGATCAGCATGGGTGTCGTCTAGTCTTTTTTGCAAAATTTTTTGCATTCGCTTCATTTATAACCATCTTTGGGTTGATTCTCATCATACAAACAAAGCCATTCGGTTTAATACCACAGATTTAACGGATATAATCACTCAGTTTTTATCGTACAAAACATATAAATTAAGTTCACAGCCTATCGCAAACTGCCATATATACAACAATCTACAGGATGGCTGTGACAATCGAGCAATTAATCTGGGAGTGTTAAGGTGAGCTCAATGGAATTTTCTCTTCGACAACTCATGGTCGCAGCAGTGGCTACCGTCGCCATCAGCGGCTCAGCCGTAGCAGCAGATATGTCTGCCGAAGCGATCACAGACCGCATTAAGCCTGTCGGTTCAGTATACAAAGAAGGTGATGCACCTGCCGCAACAGCCGCCGCTTCCGGTCCGCGTACTGGCGATCAGGTCTACGGCACTTTCTGTGTGGCTTGTCACAGCAGTGGAGTGCTGGGCGCGCCAAAATCCGGCGATGCGGCTGACTGGGGTCCACGGATTGCCCAAGGTATGGAAACCATGACCAACCATGCGATCAATGGCTTCAATGCGATGCCTGCGAAAGGCACCTGTATGGACTGTAGCGATGATGAAATCGTCGCAGCCATTCAACACATGATTGAAGGCCTGTAATCCCGTTTTTAGGATTCAGCCTGTCGTACAAAAAAGGTTAGCTTTCGCTAACCTTTTTTATTGCATCCGATAGACCAAGCGTCAGTCGGTATCCCAGTCAAAGTAAGCCAATGATCAGAAATAGCGCAGGAAAAGTGTTTGAGAACAAGGCAGATTTTTTAGATCAGTAGTCATTCTACAATCAAAAAAATCTAACGCAGTGATCGAACATTTGAACAAGCTAGGATGACCAGTGATTGACTGCGATTGGTATTACTTGTTCTTGTTGAACATCGACCGGAGATTCGCGATATGCGCTTGTCCCCGCTGCATCCGCTCTTCTGCCGACACCGGTTTACGTTCCGTTTCCCAGTCCAGATCATCCTGGGGCAATTCATACAGAAAACGGCTGGGCTCCGGTTTGAGCAGCTCCCCGTACTGGCGCCGCTCTTTACATAAAGTGAAAGTCAGCACTTTCTGAGCCCGGGTGATCCCCACGTAGGCCAGGCGACGCTCCTCCTCCACGTTCTCTTCATCAATACTGGACTGATGCGGCAGAATCCCTTCTTCAGCCCCCACCAGATAAACATATGGGAACTCGAGACCTTTGGATGCATGCAGCGTCATGAGCTGAACCTGATCGGCATCATCGTCCTCTTCACCACGCTCCATCATGTCGCGCAAGGTCATGCGCTGCACCACTTCTTTGAGTGTTCGCACCTCATTATCAGAGTTGTCGCCTTCCAGATCAGCCGTAATCCAGCTGTAGAGATCTGACACGTTCTTCATCCGCATTTCAGCCGCTTTTGGGCTCGCAGACGTTTCAAACAGCCAGTCTTCATAGTGGATATCCCGGATCATCTGACGCACAGCGGCGACCGCATCCCCGCGCTCGACATTATCCGATAATTCAACCACCCAGCGGGTAAACTGACGCAGATTGTCCAGTCCGCGTCCGGTCAGGTGCTGCTCCAGTCCCAGTTCAAAGCTGGCTTCAAACAGGCTTTTTCCGCGCATGTTGGCATAGGTGCCCAACTTTTCCAGCGTAACCGGACCAATTTCTCGTCTGGGCGTGTTCACAATCCGCAAAAAGGCATTGTCATCGTCCAGATTGGTCAGCAAACGCAGATACGCCATGATGTCTTTGATTTCAGCACGAGAGAAAAATGAGGTGCCACCGGAAATTTTGTAAGGGATCCGGTTTTGCATCAGTGCTTTTTCAAACAGCCGGGACTGGTGATTTCCCCGGTACAGGATGGCGTAATCTTTATAATCAGTATTGTTGAGAAAACGATGGGCGATCAGCTCTCCGACGACTTTCTCAGCTTCGTGCTCTTCATTTTTTGCCGTGATTACCTTCAGCATGTCGCCGTCCGGGATCTCCGAGAACAGGGTTTTCTCGAATACATGCGGATTATTAGCGATCAGAATATTGGCCGTGCGCAGGATCCGGCTGGTCGAACGATAATTCTGTTCCAGTTTGATCACTTTCAGGGTCGGAAAGTCTTTATTGAGCAGCACCAGGTTTTCCGGCTGCGCGCCGCGCCAGGAATAAATCGACTGGTCGTCGTCGCCAACCACGGTAAATTTGGAACGCTCCCCGACCAGCAGCTTCACAAACACATACTGGCTGGTGTTGGTATCCTGGTATTCATCCACCAGCAGATAGCGGATTTTATTCTGCCAGCGCTGGCGGACTTCATCATTATCCCGCAACAATAAAACCGGCATCAGAATCAGGTCATCAAAATCAAGGGCGTTGTAAGCCTTCATCTGCCGCTGATACAGGTCATAGCAGTGGGCGAACAACTGGTCACGCTCACCCTGAGCTTCGGCTTTGGCAGCCTCAGGTGATTTCATGTCGTTCTTCCAGTTAGAAATCGCCGAGAGCAACATTTTCAGCAGATCTTTATCACCGTCAATCTGCTTTTCGGTCAGCTCTTTGAGCAGCGCCATCTGGTCCTGATCATCAAACAGAGAAAAACTCGCTTTCAGGCCCAGTGATTTATATTCCCGGCGAATAATATTCAGTCCCAGGGTATGAAAAGTCGACACCATGAGCCCCTTGGATTCCTGACGGCCCAAGCTCTGCCCGACCCGTTCCTTCATTTCACGTGCCGCTTTATTGGTAAAGGTGAGGGCGGCAATGTTGCGGGCTTTGTAGTCACATTGCTGGACTAAATACGCGATTTTATTGGTGATCACCCGCGTTTTGCCCGACCCGGCACCGGCCAGAACCAAACAAGGTCCGGCAACGTAGCGAACCGCTTCATTCTGTCTGGGGTTGAGTTTCATGGTTTTGCCCTTTGAGTCATGATTGATTCAGCTGCCGCATTGTAACCTGATCTCGTCTCGTGTCTATTTCAGACAATCTCTGCGTTTTTGAGCCAAAAATAGGTAACAGATAAGTTGCGTAATAATTAAGCATCATCAATAATGAATGAACGTTCATTCACTATGTGAGCAGCAATGACTGATAAAAAAGAACGTATCTTGCAGGCAACCGAAGAATTGCTGGCAAAACATGGATTTCACGGCCTCTCAATGAATATGGTTGCGAAAGAAGCCAAGGTCGCAACAGGCACTATCTACCGGTACTTCACCGATAAAGATGACCTGCTGTATCAGCTTCACGATCATATACTGACCATTGTCGCCCGAAAAATCACTCAGAATATTTCAGATCTCATGCCACTGGAAGTGCGGTTTCGCACCATGTGGCTGAACATCTGGAATATGGCCACCGACGGTGAAGCGCCGCTGATCAACCGGGGCCAGTTTGAGAACATGCCGCATCGCGGGAAGCAGTACAAGATCGCGTTAGAGAAAACGCTCTTTGCCCCAGTTCACAGGATGTTTGACGAAGGTAAAGCTCAGGGGCTGTTTAAGCCTTTAGACAACGAGATACTCGCCGCGCTCAGTTTGGAGCCCAGCGCTGCGCTGGCACGTAAACATCTGACCGGTATTTTTACAGTAAGTGACGAGGCGCGGGATGCCGCCATCAACGCTTGCTGGGACGCCCTAATTACACATTGATTTCGCATTAACTCAGACTCCGGAGCAAAGATAATGAAAAAATGGGTAGCATGGCTCATCATGCTCGTCATCGTTGCCGTACTCTTTGGTACGCTCTTTACATCCAAATACTTTGAAATTTCAGAAAAAATGGAAGCATTCGCCAACATGCCGGAACCGGACTATCCGGTGACAGTTGTGGACGTGAAGGCAACCAACTGGATCCCTGCCATTGAAGCTATCGGCTTCATCGAACCAAACCAAGGTGTCACCGTCACCACAGAAGTCTCTGGCGTTATCAAATCCATTGATTTTGACTCCGGGGTCTCTGTGAAAAGCGGGCAACGCCTGGTCACACTGGATTCTGATGTTGAAGAAGCCAACCTGAAAAGTTCTCAAGCCAGATTGCCGGCTGCCAAAGCCAAATACATCCGCTATCAGGATCTGTACAAGAAAGGCTCCATTTCGAAAGAAGCTTTTGATGACGCACAGGCAAGCTACTTCTCCCTGTCTGCAGATATTGAAAGCCTGAAAGCCACCATCGACCGCCGAATCATCAAAGCACCTTTCTCGGGCGATGTGGGTCTGCGAAATGTTTTCCTGGGTCAGTACATCCAGCCGGGCACAGATATTGTGCGTCTGGAAGATACCTCGCTGATGAAGCTGCGTTTTACCATCCCGCAAACCGATCTGTCTGATATTCATATCGGCCAGGAAGTAGAAATTGCTGTGGATGCTTACCCGGAAGCAAACTTCCAGGGCAAGATCAGTGCAATTGAGCCTGCGGTGAACTATCAGAGTGGTCTGGTTCAGGTTCAGGCTGATATTCCGAACAATGAAGGTCGTCTGCGCAGCGGTATGTTTGCCCGTGCACACATTATTCTGCCAACCCAGGAAAATCAGGTTGTGCTGCCTCAGCATGCCATCACCTATACCCTGTACGGTGACAACGTCTACGTCGTTTATAAAGACGACAAAGGCGACATGCGCGTTCGTCAGTCGGTGGTGAAAACCGGTGAACGCAAGCGTGATCTCATCCATGTGCTGGATGGGGTGAACGTTGGCGATCAGGTGGTCACGACCGGTCAGGTTCGCCTGAGTAACGACGTCAAAATCCGCATTGTCGAAAACGATGCCCTGAAAACCCCGGCTAAAACACCGATGCTTTAATTCGGAGGTTCAATGCGCTTTACTGACATATTTATAAAAAGGCCGGTTCTGGCAGTTTCAATCAGTATTCTGATTGCCCTGCTCGGTTTTCAGGCCATTTTCAAAATGCAGGTCCGGGAATATCCCGAAATGACCAATACTGTGGTGACCGTCACCACAAGCTATTACGGGGCCAGTGCCGATCTGATTCAGGGCTTTATCACCCAGCCTCTGGAACAGGCCATCGCTCAGGCCGATAATATCGACTACATGACGTCTTCCTCGGTGCTGGGTTCATCAACCATTACCGTCACCATGAAGCTGAACACCGACCCGAATGCGGCGCTGGCGGATATTCTCGCCAAAACCAACTCGGTGCGTTCTCAGTTGCCAAGGGAAGCAGAAGACCCGACAGTGACCATGTCGACGGGTTCAACAACGGCTGTCATGTACATTGGTTTCACCAGTGATGAACTCAGCTCGAGTCAGATCACCGACTACCTGGAGCGTGTATTCAATCCGCAGCTCTTTACGGTCAATGGTGTTTCCAAAATCGACCTCTACGGCGGGATGAAGTATGCCCTGCGTGTCTGGCTGGACCCGGCTAAGATGGCAGCATACAACCTGACCGCGACCGATGTGATGACCGTACTGAATGCAAACAACTACCAGTCCGCAACCGGTCAGGCAAACAGTGAGTTTGTGCTCTATAACGGCACGGCAGACACCCAGGTCAAAACGACCGATGAACTGAAAAAACTGGTGGTTTCCACGCAGAAAGGTCAGGTCATCCGATTAGGTGATATTGCCAAAGTCACTCTGGCGAAAAGCCATGATGTCTATCGTGCGACCGCTAACGGTCAGGAAGCTGTCGTTGCTGCCGTGAACGCCGCACCAAGCGCGAACCCGATCAACATTGCTGCCGATGTACTGGAACTACTGCCTGATATTCAGCGCAACATGCCAAGCAACATCAAGATGAACGTACTGTATGACTCCACGGTTGCGATCAATGAGTCGATTCAGGAAGTCATCAAGACCATTGGTGAAGCAGCGCTGATTGTTCTTGTGGTGATCACGCTGTTCCTGGGTTCCTTCCGTGCCGTACTCATCCCAATCATCACCATTCCGCTGTCGCTGATTGGTGTGGCGATGCTGATGCAGGGTTTCGGATTCTCCTGGAACCTGATGACGCTGCTGGCGATGGTTCTGGCTATCGGTCTGGTCGTCGATGATGCCATCGTGGTCCTGGAAAACGTAGACCGTCACATCAAGTTGGGCGAATCCCCGTTCCGTGCCGCGATTATCGGAACACGGGAAATTGCGGTGCCAGTCATTGCGATGACGCTGACTCTGGGTGCAGTGTATGCCCCTATCGCGCTGATGGGCGGGATCACCGGCTCACTGTTCAAAGAGTTCGCGCTGACGCTGGCCGGTTCGGTCTTCATCTCGGGCATCATCGCCCTGACCCTGTCGCCGATGATGTGCTCGAAGATTCTGAAGCCGCACGACAAGCCGAATCGCTTTGAGGACACTGTCCACAGCATGCTGGATCGCATGACAAACGGTTATGAAAAAATGCTGGGCGGTGTCATGAAGTCACGCCCTGCGGTCATTGTCTTTGCTGTCATCGTCTTTGCCATGCTGCCCGTGCTGTTCAAGTTCATTCCGAGTGAGCTGGCCCCTGCGGAAGATAAAGGGGTGCTGATGATGATGGGGACCGCTCCATCCACGGCCAACCTGGACTACATCGAAAACACCATGAGTGAAGTGAACCAGATGCTGAGTGATCAGCCTGAAGTCGCTTTTGCGCAGGTATTCTCCGGTGTGCCGCAGTCCAATCAGGCCTTTGGTATCGCCTCCATGGTGCCATGGAGTCAGCGTGAAGCCAGTCAGGCAGAAGTTGTCGGTCGGATCACCAAGCTGGTGAATGACGTTCCGGGAATGGCTGTAACAGCCTTCCAGATGCCGGAGCTGCCAGGTGCGGGGTCAGGTCTGCCCATTCAGTTCGTCATCACCACACCGAACAACTTTGAAAGTCTGTTCCAGGTGGCGGGCTCTGTGCTGGAAGATGTGACCAAGAATCCAATGTTTGTCTATTCAAACCTGGATCTGAACTTCGACTCAGCCACCATGAAGATCAGCATCGACAAGGACAAAGCCGGTGCTTATGGCGTCACCATGCAGGATATCGGGATCACCCTGAGTACCATGATGGCCGATGGTTACGTCAACCGGATCGACCTCAATGGCCGTTCGTACGAAGTGATTCCTCAGGTCGAGCGTAAATATCGCCTGAACCCAGAGTCACTGAATACTTACTATGTGCGTGCTGCAGATGGTAACTCAATCCCTCTGGGCAGCCTGATCACCATCGATGTTGTTGCAGAGCCGCGCGCTTTGCCGCACTTCAACCAGCTGAACTCGGCAACCATCGGTGTGGTTCCGATGCCAGGTACAGCGATGGGTGATGCCATCGAGTGGTTCAGAACGGAAGCCGCCAGCAACCTGCCTTCGGGTTATCAGTATGACTTTATGGGTGAAGCCCGCCAGTTCGTGACAGAAGGAAACGCGCTGTTTGCAACCTTCGGTCTGGCTCTGGCGGTCATCTTCCTGGTCCTGGCGATTCAGTTCGAATCCCTACGTGATCCGATGGTCATTATGGTGTCCGTCCCGCTGGCTATCTGTGGCGCCTTGATTGCGCTGGCCTGGGGTGCAGCATCCATGAACATCTACTCGCAGGTCGGTCTGATCACGCTGATTGGTCTCATCACCAAGCACGGGATTTTGATTTGTGAAGTGGCGAAGGAAGAGCAGCTCAACCATCAGAAAGACAAAATGTCTGCCGTGATGGAAGCCGCCAAGGTTCGTCTGCGACCGATTCTGATGACCACCGCCGCCATGATTGCCGGCCTGATCCCGCTGCTGTACGCCACGGGTGCAGGTGCCGCTCAGCGCTTTAGTATCGGTATCGTTATCGTGGCCGGTCTGGCTATCGGGACGCTGTTTACCCTGTTTGTTCTGCCTGTGATTTATACCTATCTGGCAAGTACACACAAACCGCTGCCGGTCTTCGTCGAGGACAAAGATCTGGAAAAGTTAAAACGGGCTGACGAAGCAAGACTTGCTTTGAAAGCCCGGGAAAGTTAAACAGCAACCATCTTTCCCTCTTTCAACCTTCAGGCCGCGTTCAGCGGCCTTTTTTCTATCTGTCAGACTCAGTCATCTAAAATCAAACCAACCTGATGCGGATCCCAAGCTTTCCTGCCTGCGGTCAGGTGAATTGGTGTACACTAACGTCAAGTATCACAATACCTTCATGGAGTTAAATCCGCGTATGTTTGATCCAAAAAAACTTGAGCAGGTCGCCAAGCAGATTCAGGATGCGATGCCGCAGCCAGTCAAAGCTCTTGGTCAGGATGTTGAACAAAAGATGCGTCAAAGCATTCAGGCGCAGCTCAGCAAGCTGGATGTCGTGAACCGCGAAGAGTTTGACGTACAGACTCAGGTGCTGCTGCGCACCCGTCAGAAACTGAATGAACTGGAACAGAAAGTCGCGCAGTTGGAAGCACAGCTCAACGACAAAGCTGAATAAGACATCATTCACCTCAGACGAAAAAAAGCCCGGCTGTTGATGCCGGGTTTTTCATAACCAGAAAGGAAGAAAAATTTGTATCAGTCGCCGACAGCGATACGCTTCATGTCAGTCATGTAGCCACGCAGTTCCTGGCCAATCTGCTCAACCGGGTGGTTACGCAGTGCTTCATTCACATCAATCAGTTGCTGGTTATCCACCTGATTGCTGGATGCTGGCAAACCTTTACCAATCACGTCGGTGCCCACTTTCGGCATGAACTTCTCACGCAGCAAGGGTGTGGCCACATTGGCGAACAGATAGTTACCGTACTCAGCCGTATCCGAAATCACCACGTTCATCTCATACAGACGCTTACGGGCAACGGTATTGGCGATCAGCGGCAATTCATGCAGGGATTCATAGTATGCCGACTCTTCGATAATACCAGACGCCGTCATCGCTTCGAAAGCCAGTTCAACCCCGGCCCGAACCATCGCAATCATCAGGATGCCGTTGTCGAAGTATTCCTGCTCGCTGATTTTTGCATCAGACTGCGGATAGTTTTCAAAGGCAGTTTCTGCCGTTTCCGCACGCCAGCCCAGCAGGTTCGCGTCATCATTGGCCCAGTCCGCCATCATGTTGCCAGAAAACTCACCCGTAATGATGTCGTCCATATGCTTGTTGTATAGCGGGCGCATCAGATCTTTCAACTCTTCAGACAGTTCAAATGCTCTAATTTTTGCCGGGTTCGACAGACGGTCCATCATATGTGTAATGCCACCGAACTTCAGTGCTTCTGTGATGGTTTCCCAGCCGAACTGCAGCAGTTTACCGGCATAGCCTGGTTCAACACCTTCCGCAACCATCTTCTCGTAACAGACGATAGAGCCAGCCTGCAGCATACCGCACAGAATGGTTTGCTCGCCCATCAGATCTGATTTCACTTCCGCAACAAAGGAAGACTCCAGTACACCAGCACGGTGACCGCCGGTCGCAGCTGCCCAGGCTTTCGCAATTTCCAGGCCGTCGCCCTGCGGATCATTTTCTGGGTGAACGGCGATCAGGGTTGGTACCCCAAAACCACGCTTGTATTCTTCACGGACTTCAGTCCCCGGACATTTCGGTGCAACCATCACAACGGTGATATCCGGACGGATCTGCATGCCTTCTTCCACAATATTGAAACCGTGGGAGTAACCCAGTGCAGCCCCTTGCTTCATCAGAGGCATGACTGTGGTCACAACATCCGTATGTTGCTTGTCTGGAGTCAGGTTGACCACCAGATCAGCCTGTGGGATCAGTTGCTCGTAGCTCCCCACTTCAAAACCATTATCTTTTGCATTACGGAACGATGCACGTTGCTCATCAATCGCAGCCTGACGCAGTGCGTACGAGACATTCAGACCAGAGTCACGCATGTTCAGGCCCTGATTCAGACCCTGAGCACCACAGCCAACAATCACGACCTTCTTCCCTTTCAGGTATTCGGCTTCGTTGACGAACTCGCTGCGACCCATGAAACGGCAACGGCCCAGTTGATCTAATTGCTGACGCAAATTTAAGGTATTGAAATAGTTAGCCATAACAAATTACTCCGTGAATTCTGATCCTTGGTCGGCACGTCATTGCCGAATAACCTGATAGTAGATCAGGCTTTATGTTGTCCAAAGTGATATATTCACAACATCACATTGCAAAAAGTGCAACACGAACCATGAACATCAAATCACTCCAATTATTTCTTCACCTCTGTAACAGCAAAAACTTTAGCCAAACGGCCCTGAAAATGCATATCAGTCCATCGGCATTGAGCCGGCAAATCCAACGATTAGAACAAGAGGTTACCCAACCTCTGTTTGTACGGGATAACCGCAGTGTCGAGATCACAACCGCAGGCCGGAAGCTTTTGCCTGTCGCCAGCCGTATCGTGGCAGAGTGGCAACAATTACAGCAAGAGCTGTCTGAACAGGATCAGATGCTGAAGGGTAAGCTGACGCTGTTTTGCTCCGTCACCGCCAGCTACAGTCACCTGCCGCATGTACTCAATCAATTCCGTCAGCATTATCCCCAAGTCGAAATTCAACTGGTGACAGGCGATCCAGCGCAGGCCGTTGATAAAGTCCTGCAGGATGAAGCCGATTTTGCCATCACGGCTTTACCAGATAATGTTTCCAGCAAACTGACTTTTATTCATTTGGGCGATGTCTCAATATCCGTCATCAGCCCTTTGGTTGCCCCAGCCGGATTACAATCACTGCTGATCCCAGAAATTCAATGGAATCAATTGCCTTTCATCCTTCCTGAGCTTGGAAAAGCCAGAGAAAACGCTGACAAGTGGATGAAATCACATAAAATTAAGCCTAACATTTATGCTCAGGTTGCTGGGCACGAAGCTATTGTTAGTATGGTGGCATTGGGATGTGGCATAGGGATTGCGCCAGATATTGTGATAGAGAACAGCCCAATGCGAGACCAGATACAAAAGCTGCCTACCGCAGCAGTTGAGCCCTTAACCCTGGGGCTATGTTGTAAACAAAGCCGGCAGCAGGAGCCGCTCTATCAAGCGTTGCTGGCATTATTCAAATAGCAGGTCCATATGACGTCGACGCATACTTTGACACATAGCTACTATTCAGCTTTTTATGCTGAAAAAGGCTTTCGGTTTCTTGAGCAGATTGCAAAGGAATATACGCTGCCAGAAAACCTCATCGTTTTCTCAGTCATGCATTGTTACGAAGGGTCACTTCCTTACCTGAATGTGCTTTGTCAGTTGGCTGATCGCGTCGTATTTATCCCGAAACAAGCCACTTTCTGTAATAACAGCGCACTGCTCAGTACCATTGAATCCATTGAAAACTGTGAGATTGCCGATTCGGCATTTGACAAGATTGCCTTACGCGATCCCACCCGGTGTATTGAACTCATCCGAGAACACACACGTGAAGGGCAAGATTTCCTGATTCTGGATCATGGGGGATATTTTGCATCTGGTGCGGAAACCGTTCTGGAAGCCTTTGGCCAGCAATGTGTCGGTATAACCGAACTGACGGCGAATGGGGTTGCGAAGTATCGTAACCGGCACCTGATGAAACCACTGGTCTCCGTGGCTCACCTGAGCATCAAAACCCCGGCTGATTTTGAAGCGTCTGAGTGCATTGTGCATTATACGGATCAGATCTTACGGGAAGCATTCGGGCTCAAACTAAATAACCTCGGATTTTTAACCATTGGTGTAATTGGCAGTGGCAATCTCGGCCGGGGTGTTTGTAAGACGCTGCAAGGGAAAGGTATTCATGAGCTGTACGTGAATGATCAGGATCCACGGCAACTCACCGCCATGCCCAGAAATGGCATTCAGGTCTGCACGACAGAAACCATGCTTGAAAAGTGTAATCTGATTTTCTGCTGCACCGGGAACGGCGCATTACACACTTCACACCTGCAAAACCGACAGGGCAACCTTTTTATTGCGACGGTCACTTCTGCTGATGATGAACTGAATCTCCCTGAACTCATTGAAAGTGGCACACTGACCTATATTGGCGGTAATTCCCTGGTCAAAGAATATAAAAATCAACTCGGTGCCAGTATCTATTTACTTGCTGGTGGCGAATCCGCCAATACCCCCTTTAAAACCGGTATGGGCGATCCAACTCTCTACTTGTTTGAAGCAGCACACCTACTGGCTGGCCTGCAACTTGCGACTCAAAACCACAGTTACGCCTCCGGCATTCAAGCACTTTCCGTTCAGGACGAAATTTTCATTGCTGAGCAGTGGTTACGCTACTTCTACAATTATCGTTAAAGCGCCTTTTCCTTTCTTCCCGCATTTTCTCCAAAGACGCGCCAAACGACTTATTGGCGCTCTGCTGCTGACGTGCTGAGATCACATCTCTTCGTCCCTCAGATGGCTGTACAGTTTCGCCTACACGAAACCACGATTCTGTTCTCCATCATTCAGCATCTCAATCCCCATCCATCAGAGGCAGAGTGCTGATGAACTGAGTAAAATTTGATGAGTCAGTACGAGGCTTTCAGATAAGTCGATCTCGATGCAAGACTCGAGGGTCCGGCATTCCGGCCCACGGCCAAAAGTGCGCTGTACTTTTCGGAAGTCCTAATATGAAAAAAGCCCCAGTCTTTCGACTGGGGCTTCTAAGAAGTGGCGGAGCGGACGGGACTCGAACCCGCGACCCC
>NZ_JAUORR010000005.1:0-250669 GCF_030547945.1 Photobacterium sp. 1_MG-2023
TTCTGAAACTCATTGATCCTTCAAGAGCAACGGTTGTAAAAGGCAAGCTGGGCAGCACTGAGTATGACTTCCTTCAGACAAAAGTGGTTTGCGTGGGTCAATATACAGGCTCAAATCAAGTTGCAATTCAATCAAATGCCGATTTGACGCTCAATCAGGAAGTCTGGATTGCGATCAAGAAACACGGTGAAGGCACAAATCCGGAGGAGTATTGGAATGACTTGGCTGAGCCATTAACCAAACAAATGCCACCATGGCACATGAAAAATGGGCCGGAGGCTAAGCTTCCGATTACGGTGGATGGCACCGTTCAGATCCCGGACATCCCGTTCAAAATTGAGGCCGGGGAACACTTGGGCTATCTGGGTAAATATGAATTTCTGAAAAATGCGCAGGGCAATATTGATCAGGAATATCGTGTCCATCTTGAGGTCTTTTCAAACGATCGCCCGCCAGAATATTTCCTCAAAGCGCTGGCAGGCGGTCAGGAAGAACATGGCTTTCAGGTGATCGACGGCAGCGGCAGTACCGGCGTCATGGAACCAGCAAACGCCTTCTTCAACGACATTCGCCGCGCAATCGACACAGATAACGACGGCCAGATCTCAGAAAACGAACTGGTTGCCTTCTATCAGGCCGCCACCAACAGACTTGAAAAAGTAATCGCCAAGCACCCGAGTGAGTGGTATTTCAAGGCAGAAGAGCACTGGTTTAATCAAGTATTGGCAATGAGCCAAAAGTTGACAGAAGCAAGTTTAAGCCGATACTTTGATTCGACTGAAAGTTATATGTCGTCGGAATTTCGTAATAACTTCGTACAGTCATACGACAGTTTTGCCATCCATGAAAAAGAGCGCATCGATAACACCAGCTGGATGCAGGACATCAACCCTGAAAAACTAGAACTAAAGCCAGAGGTCTGGCATTTTTGGCCGCTGGGTGTCACTTCTTTATTAGATGATGAGATGGATGTGAGATGGCTGAATGTAACAATTGGTCAGCTTACATTTAATGCTGAAGGGAATGATAGGAATGACTCAATATATTTTTCAAGAGTCATTCACTGGCCTGGTGGGGTGTCAGGTGTGACTATTGGGCGAGGTTACGATCTAGGTACTAGAACGGAGCAAAGCGTTTTTAGTGATCTGACAAATGTTGGCATTAATAACGAAGTGGCAAGAGAAATTAGTCGTGGTGCGGGGATTATAGGGAGCGCAGCTAGGGATTTTGTACAACAAAATAGAAATAATATTGGCGAGATAACTAGAAAGCAACAATATATGTTGTTTGATATGATATTTCCTAGGTATGTAGATAGGGCGCAAAGGAATTATGATAGATGGACTGAAAGATATACTGATAGGGTTGAATGGGAACAATTAGATGCTGCAATAAAAGATGTATTAATAGATTTTGTCTATCAAGGCTTCACTCAAGGTGAAAACCCTATGATACATGGGATGAGAAATGATAGACAGGTATTGATAAATTATATAGAAACTAATCAAACTATGAGATCTTATGAAGAAGGCCGTCATAGGGCGGACTACTTGAGGAATAATTAAATGAAAATTTTTTGGCTTATTGTTTTTACTCTTGTTTCATTTTCTTCTAGAGCGGACAGTGAGGATGTTTGTAAAGATAGCTCTGTTTCAGCTATGTATTTTTGCGCTGAGAAAAATCATGAAGTTATAAAAATGCAATATGAAAGAGAATATGAAGAATTAATCAAAGCTATAAATATAAATGAAGAGTATAAAAAAAATATAGTTAAAGCTAACAGTTTATGGAAGGAATTAATGGTTCAGGATTGTGAGAATTCAGCATATTATGTGGCAAAAGGTACGGTTACTTTTGAAACGTGGAAGCTAGAATGTACAAATAGTATGCTAAAAAATAGAACTGAATATTTAAGGGTTTTAATACAAAGAGCTCGAGATTTGAGCTAGTTTGATGATAAACGTTGACACTATTCATAGCTCAGTGTCAACGTAAAACACAGCTCCATATATTGACCATCCTGCTAGGGAATAGATACTCAGCAGGCATAAATTTAGAATCAATCATCGGATGTATTTATTATGGTGACCGTAGGTTTCCTTTCTATTGTGATGAAGGTTGAAAAATGCAAACCTTAATTTTTATAATGTTGATTTTTTTCAATAGATACCGTGTTGGCAGTAGACACTGAGTCATTTGAGTATAAACTTGTTTGCGTTGATTTACAAAAAGGAAGAATGATAGAAAATAAAGGAATCGGATATTATCCTAAATACGGAATGGATGATGGATATAGTGGTATTATTGATTTCAAGTTGGTAAATGATGAAATAAAAATTTACCATCAAGGATCACTTGTATCTTTAATAGATATAAAATCCGATTCGGTTGAAGTTAATGGTGAACAATTTACTGTTATTGCTTCACCATCTAAATATTTCACTTTTGCGTTTATGAATGAATTGTCAAATATTGAATATGTCAATCTTGAAAATGAAGGGAATGAAGAGGAAATATTTACGTGCAAAAACCAAAATACAAAAGATGAAACAGAAAAATTGATAAAGTATATAAGAAAAATAAAGTCTAACAACATGGAGGTAGTGAAGTTTATGATAAATATGAGTTTTGTCTGATATTATGTAAAGGTGTTAATATCAAAAGACTATTTTAATGATCTATATAATAGCTGTAAAAATTTCCAGAAGTAAAGATTCTGCTGGTGATTTTTTAAATTATAAACTCTCTGAGAGTAAGTTGATTACACTAGATAATTCTTTGTATTCCTGAATTCAGATTAGATAGGAGGGGGCGTGAGTTCTGTGAAAAGTATATTTGTATCAGTTTTGCTGCTCTTCAGCATGAAGTCATTTGGTGAATCTGAATCTGGTTGCCTTGAGGGCGATCTGAGTATCATCCATCAATATGAACAGGGAAACGATGCTGAATTCAGAGGCAATATAGAATCGATTCAGTGTAAAACACATCCGCAGCATGAAGATATCGTGTTTGCTTCTTATATCAGGAGTCAGCATAAAACTGAGCGACATCAGAATTATTTGTGGCGTGTGTTGTTGTTAGACTCCCCATCAGGAAAAGTTATTTCCAGTTACAAAGATGTCATCGTTGAAGGTGGTGATACTGAGATAAAAAGTACAAGCATTCAGCTGGACACAGCGAGATATTATTTGGACGATAATACTCGCGCATTAGGTATCCGACTGAATGTTGGCACAGCTCCCCGATGTGCTAATTTTTTAGTCGATGATTATCTAACTTTGTTTGTTCAGGATGGCGATAACCTGAAACCTGTCCTTAAAAATATGCCAACTTATTTCTGGTATTTAGCCGAAGGAGACCACTGCAATGATTATCAAGGCGTTATTAAAGAAAGAACGGTTAAAACTGTATTGCATCTATTAAACTCTGATTCAAATGGATTTAGAGACATAAGATTATCAAATAAAATTGAGGAAATGACTCATTATAAATACAATGATGAACAAGTTGAAACGAAAAGGGTCAATAAAGTCATAAAATATAATGGGGTGCAGTATTTCATTCCGCAAGGAACATTTTCATTTTTTGATGGCAATTATGAAAATATAGGGTCATCAAAATATAACCGATAAGAAATCTATCGAAGTCCCTTGTGAGCTTACTCAAATTGATCATCAGATGAGTCAATCATTGATATATGGATAAATCCAAGATTGGCTCATCAACAGCCTACACGCTTCATCGCTCTGCTGATGGCTGGGAAGCTGAGCTAGTTTTATGTGCGGTGCTATCAACTTATTTAACAATTTGGTCGCCTTGAATGATATGGCCGGATACAAGAAGTTTCGAGTGGCGTAAATGAAAGTAAATAATAAAGTTTTTTTCTATTTTATATTATCTTTGCTCATGTTTCTGATACCAAGAGCTGATGCTGAGGTATTTCGCTATGCGCTGGTTTGTCATGATCTTCACAGGGGGGAAATGATCGTTGATCCAGTTATTGGAGCATATCATGAATATGAAATGGATGATGGATACAGTGGTCAAATTAACCTGATCGTTTCTGATACCCAAGTTTTTATTTATAAAAACAATGATCTTATGGTGAATGCTGAATTAACTTCCGATGCTGTTGAAATAATAGGATCATCTAGAATAAAAGTGTCAAAAACGAATGATGAATATTTTTCTTTTCATCTGGGTCGTACAGGTTTGGTGTTGATACAGCATTTTATACAAGAAGGTAAAACATTTAGAGATTTCTTTCTGGAGTGCCCAAACATGCCGACGATAGGAAATGCAGAAAAATTATTTGAACATATACATAATATTAATCTTAATTAATGACTATAAGAATGCTTACTGGTATTGTGCTTACTGGAGATTATATGGCTAAGTTTTCCCGATTCAACACTGACTTGACCCTGAATAGATTTCATATCACTTTGAACCGATAGTTTTAATGACTGAATATGAGTACAGATAAAATGCAGAAAAATGATATCAAACTGTGTGTAAGAACTATCGTGACCGCCTCCTTGCTTATCCTCAGTATGAAGGTGAATGCTGCGTCAGAGTCTGGGTGTCAGGAAAGCGATCTGAGTCTGATTCATGAATATCAGGATGGCAACGATGCTGAGTTTCGGGGCAATATAGAATCGATCCAGTGTAAAACACATCCGCAGCATGAAGATATCGTGTTTGCTTCTTATATCAGGAGCCAGCATAAAACTGAGCGACATCAGAATTATTTGTGGCGTGTATTACTGCTTGACCGGAGGACCAAGCAAGCAATCGCGAGCTACAAAAATATCATCGTCGAAGGAGGCGATACACGCATCGATGAAAACAACATCATGCTGGATACAGCAAGATATTATGTGAGCGAAGAAGTTCGTGCATTAGGTGTGCGTTTACATACGGGGGATAAACCACGTTGTGCCGGATTTCTGGAAAATGATTTTTTGACTTTGTTTGTCCAGAAAGGCAAAGAACTCGTTCCGATTCTGAATAACATGCCAACCTATTCTTGGAGATTAGTTGAAGGGGATCATTGCAATGGCGATGACGGTGTGATTCAAGAGGAAACCGTTCACACCATTTTGCATTTACTGAATACGAAAACGAATGGTTACAGAGACATCCGACTTTCGAATAAAGTTGAGGATTTTACATTTGATCCGAAAGGAAGCTCAGAAGAAAAAACGAAACGAGTCAACCAAATCATTCGGTTCAACGGTATACGATATGAAACATCGTCGGGTGGATTCTTATTAAACGATGTTTTAGAGAGCCAATCGGCGTCAACGCTTCTGGATGAACTGAACGAAGAATCAACCGAAGAATATCAATCCCGTGTAAGTATTGATGCTGATGGTCTCTACCTTGATCAGACGATAATGAATGAAAATATCATTAAAGCAAGTACTTACGCTTATCAGGTTGCGGAAGAGAAAGCAGATGGACATCTGAAAGTCGTAAGATATACCTTTCATTCCAGTACCAATCAGGAATGTCTCTTCAACATGAACATTGTGAACGACAGTATTCAGTTGAATGATGTCATTTGTTTGAATTCATTATACGACAGAGAAAAAGAGCAATTGAATCATTATCTGTATCAGTACGATTATCATGGACTCAATCTGAAAGCATTTGATGAACTGCCGTCAGAAGAAATATTTTCTTCAAAGTTTAACCGTCTGGAGCAGTCATTTTCGAATGTCCCTGTCATGGATGAACACGGCAGTGATAAAAGCATGACTCGAAAATGCAAGATAAAAACTGAAGTCAGGAAAAGTGGCTTTGATAGTTTTGATATCAGTAGTGTTTACTGTGATATTGAATCAAAGTTGTGACTTTTATCTTCAATGAGTGCTCTGTGTTTCATCCCAACCGTCTGCTTGTCGAAAAAATGAATAATCCAGAAAATGGTTTTGAAAAAGGAAACATAAAGCCTATATTTGACCATTTTTGCGAAAAAAAAGGACGATTTTACGATCTATACGATGGCAGGGAATCAATTTGATGAAGTTTTCCGGTTGGAATATTGGTATGGGAAAGATTACCAGAAAAAACACCCTGAATGGAAAGATAGTGACTATGAGAAAATATATCTTGAACAAATGAATATGAGAAAATCGCTGCAATTTTAAGATAAGGCTTCGTTCACACTCATCATCAATGAAAGAACACAGGAGCGATTCGCGATGATACGCATGATTTTATTTATGATTGGAGCTCTGGTGATTTGCTTTCCAGCATCTGCCACGCGCTCGGTGAGCCTGTGCCAAAACGGGCAGGCGCAAATTTTTGAGTGTCACACGGAAAATGGGAAGCTGATCTCAATTTGTGGGCGTGACCAAGTGCTGATGTATCAATATGGTCGCCCTGGTCATGTTGAGCTGGCCTTGACACCCACGATGCATTTCAGCCGTCAATCTTTTGCGGGCTGGAATGAAGGGATGCTGTTGTCGTTTCAAAATCACAGCTATCAGTATCATGTATTTGGCTTTTACAGTCAGGCTCTGGAAAGAAAAGGGAATCAATCTCAGGTGACTGCAACGCATTTCCAATCCGGTATCTATGTTGAAAAAAACGGAAGGCCGCTGACGACGATTCGTTGCTCGCAGAGTTCAATCGGGATGGTGCCAGACGATCGTGAAACCGAAACACTGCTGTCGCAGTATCGTAATCTGGTACCGGCCGAGTTCGATTTTGAAGTCTGGATCAATAAAGACCAAGATGCAGACGACTACGGAGAATAATGGGATGAGTCGAGTGGGTTTTCAATGCCGCTTAGTTTTTGCAGGGATTCTGGCTGTGTTTGGCAGTATCTCTTCTGCGAATGCGGATGATCGGGTCAACCCCGGGGCCTTGAAACTGTGACGTTCATGATTTTGAAGAATACACTTGCTTGAAATGGAAACTGACTGATGAAAAGTACCATCCGTTTTATTTTTACGTTGTGCGTTTTATTGTTCACCAGCCACCTTTATGCGTCCGACAATCAGCCTTGTTCTGAGGCATCGAAATCAATTCTGTTACTCGACTTATCTCATCAAGGATTCGCCGATAAAAAGTTTGATGCGATTGCTTGCAAAATATTGCCTCACAAACAAAAGAAAATGTTCGCGTCGTATCTGAAGAATATGACGCAAGTCGGTCACGGTGATCGATATGTATGGCGTGTGTTAGTGATTGATCAATCATCCGGAAAAATCGAATCCAGCTATCGGGATGAAGTTCAAGAAGATGGTGGTATTCGAGTGAGTCCATATAGTATCAAGCTGGATACTGCCAGATATCACTTAAATGAAACAACACGAGCATTGGGAGTCCGGCTAATGATCGGCACTGCGCCCCGGTGTGCTGATTCTTCCATGACTGATTTTCTCTCGCTGTTTGTAGAAAAAGATTCAGAGCTGACGCCTGTTCTTTTGAATCTTCCCACGAATCTTTGGCAACGACTTGAAGGGGATCACTGTACGACGAACGATGATCTGCTGATAACAACACAGAGCCATGTGTTCCTTTCTTTTCTCAAGGATCAAACCCAGGGTTATCGGGACATTCGAATCACAACAAAGGTCGAAAAGTCGACCGATTACCCATTCAAGAACATCCATGAATCTGACGTCACGAAAACAGACCAAACGCTTCGTTTTGATGGGAAATTTTATCAAGCGACAGAAGTACAGCCAACTGATTCGCAATTACTGAAAGATGTCTATGAGAATCTGGATATCACCACATTCAGAAGTTCTTTGATGCCGAAACGTATAGGGAATGAAAATCGTTTTCCAGAATTTGAGAGCATTCCCAAGCCAGTTTATTCAGAAAAGATGATTGTGATGGAAAGTGAATATTGGTATTACGCTTTAACCCTCACCAAAGAGAACCATTTAGGTTATCACTTTTGTTTTGTGGATAAGTCGACACTGGGTACTTATTTTTCGACAAGTTCCTTATTGCTGAGGAAGTACGGGAATCGCTATGTCGCATTGAATTTTGAGATAGATGCGTGTGAATAAATGATGATATTCAATCTATGAAAGGACATGAATCATGAAACGATTGAAATTGATGGTGCCGGTTGCCCTCTTTTTCTCTGTGTGGGGTGGTACGGCACACGCCGCACAAACTCAGTTATGCAGTAACGCCATGATGTCGGTGTTGAAGTCTGATGCCCGTCTTCAGAATGATTCTGAATGGCGCGAGGATAACTTCAGCTCGGTTGCATGTAAGCGCTTACCGGGTACGTCAGGCATCATATTGGGGTCATATTTTCAGCGCAATTTTACTGATTCGCTCGATGACTCATCTCAGTACCTTTGGCGCGTTGTTCTGGTTGATACCACAGCGCAGCAGGTGGTTTCTGCTTATACCGGTTCCGTTGGCGATGAAGGGGGAATTCGGATTGATCATGATCAGATCTGGCTGGATACCGCGCGTTACTATCTGAACGATGAAACGAGAGCCTTCGGGGTCCGCTTGGATATTGGCCATGCTTCCCGGTATGCAGAGGGTGGCGCGTCTGGCTATATGACGCTCTTTGTGCGCGAGCAGGAAAAGTTGCGGCCTGTACTGAAAAGTTTGCCGATGAATTACTGGACGAATCAGGCAGGCCATTTTTCTGTGACCGATGAGCCTGTCCCGATTCATCAGGCCAAAGTCTATATTAATCTCGGAAATCAGCGTTCTCATGGCTACCGTGATTTAAAACTGACGACCAAAGTTGAAGATAAGATGAGCGATCAATATTTTTCAGATGTTTATGAGAAGGCCTGGAGTTTTGATCAGACGCTGAAATTTGACGGAAAAGCCTATCAGGGATTTAAAGCATGGCCGTGATGTTCGGGTGCAATAGGCGCACAGGGTTGTCTGTTGCCAGTCTTGTTTGATGCCTGTGAATTCGGGGACGAAGCATGATCTTACGTATTTTCTGGCTGGTCATTGTGTTGTTGTCAGGCCCGGCGGCAGCCCTTGACGTACATACAGAGAACCGCCGCGACAATGGCGAACCCTATTGTGCGATACAACTCAGTTCACAAGAACAAGTGCTTGAAACGCAATTATGGGGGACCTGGTGTGGCGGTGTTCAAACAGGGGCGGTGTATCGTGACAGTGATCAACTGCAACAGCTGACTGTGATGCATGACCGGGGCAAGTATTCAACCCGTTATTACATCAATACGGCCGGTCCGCTGACCATTGCGGCACAAGTGTCTTTCACCCGGCAGCAATTCCTGCCAGATTTCCAAATGCTTGAACAGCAGGTCTTAGCGCCTCTGGCTGTGGATTTGGATCGAATACGTGCCTCAAGGGATGTGCATCTTTTATCCACGCTGTACAACTTGCCCCTGAATACCCGTCGCTTTTCTCCGGCTCAACTTTTTGACGAGCAAAACTTCTCTTTATTGAATCGAATCGGACACGCCACCCACGCAGGTTGTCTGGATGGGGAAGCTTATGTCTATCTCTGTGAGATCGGGCGTGAACGTGTGGCCAGTGTCTGTCTCCGCGAGCAAGATCAGACGATGAGTTACAGGTTTTCTAAAGCAGGTATACAGGAACTCACAATGGCAAAAAACCTGGCCGAGCCCGGGACAATCGACTTGTCGTTCCAGCGCGGTCACTACAGGTATCAGATTGATTCGCAGGCGCATCAGCTTCGGGTCAGTCTACAATCACAATTGCTTTTCGAAGCGACATGCAGGTAGTTCACCATGAACCAAATGAAGTCTTTACTGACTGTGCTGAGCCTGATGTTCAGTGCTTCTGTCTGGTCTGAAACCACAGCCGGGGAAAATCCGGTGGCTTTGGTGAGGTCGGTCGAGATTGGTGAGCATGCGGTCAGCGTTCAGTTTTCTGATGGAAGGATGCAATCCATCCCGGTGCCCCATGAAGTTGAGTTTCTGGATTACAGTGCCCGTTTTCTGGATATTAACTTTGATGGACATTCTGATTTGGTGATTGACGATAATCTGGGGGCCAATCAGTTCTCTGAAGTGTTTTTATTTCATCCGAAAGCGCGGTTGTTTTCTCAGGAAGCGGACTGGGAAATGAATGGGTTGCACTTGAACCCGCGGCGAAAACTGGTGTGCGGTCGGCACCGTATCAGCAATACTCAGTACGAAATTCAGATTCTTAAGAAAGGTGGCAGTTTGCAGCATGTGACATTTGATTACGAGCGAAATATTGGTACTTCCGGGATGACCCGGCAAAGTATAAGCCGTGAAGTTTTTGAAGCACTTGAACAGCGTTGCCTGAACTGAGTCGTGAACAATTTCTCGCATTGATTGAGGAAACCCTTAAGTGTCTGCATGCTTATGTCGCTTATACCAGTAGACCCAGCGACCTGAAGTCGCTTGGGAACCGCTTTCTGGCCAATGTGTCCAGATCTGCTTTTCGGCGCAAGTCGTCATGGTGTAATTAGGTCGGATCGCTCATGAAAATCATTCGCTTGGTGTTGTTGGTCTGTTTGTGGCCGGGTTTGCTTAATGCTGCCGGGCCAGACAAAGTGGCCACAATGGACAGGGCATTGTGGCCGGAAATCATCGATTCGCAGATGGCTTTTGACCGGGCTTCCGCGGCGGAAATTCTGCAGTTTGCGAATGTCATTCATCAAACCAGCCTAGCCAATGCGGCAGACATCAACGCGCTGACGGGTGTAAAGCAAGTGAGTCTGTCTTCGGTTGAGCGCTGGCTCCGTGCCACACAGCAACAATTGGTGGCTGGTTACCAAAGTGCGACGCATCTGCCTGTTCATGACTGGCAGGGATTGGTCCGTCAGGCTCAGGCGCAATTGCCGGTATATGACCCCCATTGGCGACAGGCCAGTGAAGCCTTCTATCGCTATTATTTATTCGAGCAAATCAGACTGGCGGCATTATTTCCGCGAATCAGCAGTGAAATTCTGACGATGAACGCGAATGAAATCCGGGGCGACCATTTTGCCGATGGTGAATTTCTGCTGACCTTTGATGATGGACCGCACCCGACCCGAACACCGCGGTTAATTCAGGCACTGAATCAGAAAGAGATTCAGGCGATGTTTTTTATTCTGGGTCATAAAATAAACGCCACACAGCATACAACGCTCTATCAGCAGCAATGTCTTGGCGCTCATGGCTGGCGTCACCGGGCGCATCAGGATCTGAAATGGTCTGAATCGTCGATTGCGCAAACAGAACAAGCCATGGCACCGCTGCTTTCACTGAACACGACAAAAACATTTCGCCCGCCTTATGGGATGAGAAGCCCCGAGTTTTCAGACTGGCTGGCACAGCATCAGATTCAGACGTATCTCTGGAATATCGACAGTCAGGACTGGAATCGCACCCTGAATGCAAAAGCGGTGACCGATCGGGTCGTGACATTAATGCTGCTGTGGCGCAAAGGCGTGATTCTGTTCCATGACATCCATCCGCAGGCTGCGATTGCTTTGCCGATACTGGATGATCTCATCACGCAATCAAATAAGCATTGGCGGCGTTGTATTTAAGGAAACGGGGTGCAGTTCTGAGGATTAGCGTTGCATCACAGTTTTTATTTTCGGGGAAGTGATCATTTCCTCTATTCAAAGAAAAAGGCAGGTCTGCCTGTTGATTAAAATCAGTGAGGATGGCTGGGATTTATATGGTTTTATCACGTTACCGGAACAGTTGGCGGCATATTGGGCTACTGCTGTTTTTATTTGCATTGTCGACGCTGAGTCAGGCGGAAACCACAGACGAAAATAAACAACAAACACCGGATGTATTGTTTGTCGGCAATGGCCCCTTAGTGCCTCAGGCGGATGACCAGTCGATTCCGGTGAATTTTATCAACCTTGAACAGGTGGATATCGAGATTCTGAAAGTCACCGAACCGGGACAATTACTTAGCCGTCATTATATTAACGACAGAATGTCCAGTTATGATCTGGACCATATCAAACACGCGTACCAAAGTGTTTTTTCCGACCGTTACACCTTGCCGCCCAGTCAGAAAGATCAGCAGACGCCTGCGCGTTTACCGATTCCGCATGCATTGCCTTCCGGCTGGTATGTGGTGGTCGTCAAAGTGCCGGGCAGCTTTTATAAAGTGAAAGCGAAACACATGCTGCTGACCGATGTGGGGATTCAGGCCCGTATTCACCAGCATCAGGCGATTTTCAGCCTGGCCAGACTGTCCACGGGTGAAGCGATCACACAGGGTAAAGTTGAGATTTACCGCGAGAACAAATTGCTGGCCAGTCAGGATGTCAATCTGAACGGCGTCAGCCGCTTCGATTTCAGCATGAAGCGTGAAGATATTGTGGTTGCTCGCGTGAAAGGGAAAGATGCGGCAGGCAAATCCAAAGAAGACATGGCGATTCTGCCCATGCGGGAATCGCCTTTAGATCTGGCCGACAGCAAAGTGGGTGGCCGGAAGTATCAGCCTGCGGAAGCCTATATTTACAGTAACCGCGATCTCGTGAAGCCCGGTGAAACCTTGCCTATCAATGTGTTGCTCCGCGATATGGATGGCCGCAAGATGTCGGATCGTCCGATCACCTTGTCGGTGATGAACCCCTGGAATGAAGAAATTCTGAAAGTTCAGCTGGCGCCGCAAGCCGCTGGCTATTATTCCCGCGAACTGGCGACTGAACTGAGCTGGAAAACCGGACGTTACCGGGTTGAAGTCCGTTTGGATCCGACAGCACCAACCCCTGTCAGTGAATTCGCATTTCAACTGGAAGAGTTTGTGCCTGAGCGTATGGATTTAACATTTGAATCGCCAGCATCTTTTGTGGTGGCGGGTCAGACCAACGATGTTCAGGTGAAGGGACGCTATTTATTCGGCAGCCCGGCCGCAGGCAATCGCCTGAAAGCGGCGGTGACGTACCAGCCGGTTCAGTCGATTCCGGGTAAATTCTCAGATTACGTGGTCGGTCAGTCCTTCAGTTTGGATACCGATTATGAGCAACTGGAAGAGCAGAAACTCTCTGACGAGGGTCAGTTACGGGTGAAACTGCCTACACCAAAACCGGCAGAACTCAAAAGCCCGGTGAAAGTCGTGGCAAACTTCAGCTTACTGGAATCCGGCGGGGCAGCGGTTCAGCGCAAGCTGAATTACGTGACCTGGAAAAAGACGCCGGTTCCCGGAATTCAGCCGCAATTTGTGGACGTGCCTTACAACTCGGATGCCTTGTTTCATGTGGGTTTGCTGAGCAGTGACGGCCAGTCTCTGGTTGCAGGTGAGCTGGAAGTCACCATGGATTACGATCAGGGGCCTTATTACTGGATTTACGAAGAAGGGATCGGCTGGGAACGCAAAAAACAGGACCGCTGGAAACAGGTGTCGGCGCAGACGATTCAGGTGAAAAATGAACCCACGCAACTGGTGTTTCCGACCACCTGGGGCGATTATCGCCTGACGGTGAAAGATACAGCCACAGATGTGACCACAGTTTATGATTTCTATGCCGGCTGGTACGACGGCAGCGAACAGCTGAAAGCCAAGCCGGATCATCTGACAATGTCGACCGACAGGAAAGCTTATCTGGCGGGTGAAACGGCTCAGGTGACGCTGACCGCACCAGTTGCCGGAAATCTTTTGCTGACGCTGGAAACGGATGAACTGGTCTGGTCCGAAAGTTATCCGGTTCAGGCGGGGGATGTCACTATTCCTGTGCCGGTTGATGCAAAACTGGCACGTCATGATCTCTATCTGACAGCGACGCTGACGGGGCGTGATGGTCAGGTGCCGAAGCGTTACTTCGGAATCCGCCCGCTGACACTGGACCGGAGCAGCCAGCAGTTGTCCGTCACTGTGACAGTGCCGGATCTCATTCATCCTTCAGAAACGCTGTCGGTGCCGGTCACCCTCGACAATCTGGACGCGGCACACAGCGGTGACACTTGGGTCACATTGTCTGTGGTGGATAAAGGCATTATCAACCTGAGCCGCTTCAAACCGGTGGATCCGCATCGTTACTTTTTCGAACAGCGTCGCTACAGCGCAGATGTCGTGGATTTATATTCGCGGATGTATGACCCGCGACCGAATCCGTTTGCACAGTCCCGCTTCGGAAGTGATGGCAACGATAAAACCGAGAATAAAAATGATGGTCTGGTGGAAAGTAAAACCGTCATTCTTATGAGCAAGCCGGTCCAGGTGGTGCAGGGGAAGGCCGTCATCGAGATGGATATTCCCGATTACAACGGTGAAGTTCAGATCATCGCAACCGCCTTCAACGGATCACAGGTCGGTCAGCAAGTGCTGGATAAACCGGTGAGTGCTCCTGTGGTGGCCGAACTGAGCGTGCCCCGGTTCCTGGTCCCCGGTGATATTTCAACGGTGACCGTAGACCTGCACAATGTCAGTGGTCAGCCGCAGACGCTGAATGTCTCGCTGGCCCTGAGTGAAGCACTGGCGCTGCAGCGTCAGCCACAGACAGAACCTTTAACCCTGCAACATGGTGAGTACTGGAGCCAGAGTTTCAGTTTCCGCGTGTCTGATGCCATGGTCAGTGACCGGGTGAATCTGGCGCTGCGGGTCGGCAATGATGAGATCAACATTGACCGTGACTGGGATGTGCCGGTTCGTCCGATTATGCCATGGGTCACGCAGGTCCATTCAGCGGTACTGGAGAAAGGGGCGTCTTATCAGGCGGGTGCCGGACTGTGGTCCGGCATGGATGTGGTGCAAAGCGCCATGGGTCAGGCCTATATCAGCCGGACACCCGTGCTGAGCCCGGAAGAACACGCACGGGGCCTGTTCCGTTATCCGTATGGCTGTGCCGAGCAAACCACCAGTAAAGCCTGGCCGTTTTTGATTCAGGCACCTGAGCTAGCGAAGTTCAAAGCGACGGTACATCAATCACATCGGCAGAACACGGATCATGAGGGGATCCCGGCAGATGCGGATCGTCAGGTGATCGAAACCTCCGTATTGCGCCTGAAGACCATGCAGGTGGGAACGGGTGGCTTTGCGTTGTGGGACAGCAGCGGCCACGAAAACCCATGGCTGACTGCTTACGTGTCGGATTTTCTGATGGCAGCAGAGTCCCGTTATCAGGGGATCGTGCCAGAATCGATGCTGAGCCGGGCTAAACAACGGCTGATGGCTTATGTCCGCAATGGTTCGCTGGTCGACGGGCTGGCTTACGACGGTCAGTCTGCTGATGTTGCCCGGGCTTATGCGGCGTATCTCACCAGTCAGCAGGGGATGCTGAAGTGGAGTGATCTGGACAGTATGCAGCTGCCGGAATTGCCGACTCAGCTCAGTTATCTGCAACTGGCTGCGAGCTATGCCAATGTTGGCGCAAGCGAACAGGCCAAGGACATGCTTGAAGACATGAAAGCGTTCGACCGTCGTCGGTATCGTTATTACGGCGACTATGGATCTCAGCTGCGGGATACCGCGAAGTCTGTGCTGATCCTTGACGCCATGGCGAAAGACAAAACGCTGCAAAAAGAAGCCAGAGCCTTGCAGACGGCTCAGTTAGAGCGCCTGCCGGATCTGTCACAGAAACGCTGGATGAGCACGCAGGAACGTGCTGCGCTGGTTCAGGCATCAGCGCTGACCAGTGCTGCGAACCGCGATCAGGTGTTCAATCTGGCATTCAACGATCAAACCGTCACACAGCAGGGCATGTTCAGTCAGCCGCTGACGACGGATCTGGTGATCCGAAATCTGGATGAGCAACCGGCTTATGTAAAAGTCATGGCGGAAGGCTATCAGGTACTGGATCGGACTATCGCGAATGCTTCTAATTCGTTCAATACCCTGAAAGCAAATTCGGTAACGCGCAAATGGTATACCCCGACAGGGCAGCCGTTGGCGGGTAACCGGGTGAAAGTCGGGGAGCGCGTGGTGGTGGTTCTGACTGTGAACCTGGATGAGAAACTGAATGATGCGTTGCTGGTGGACAAGATCCCGGCGGGATTCGTGCTGGAAAATCCGGCGCTGAATCAGGGACTGCCGATTGATCGAATGCTGCCTGAAGGGGTGAAGCTGAATACACCGGAACATCAGGAGTACCGTAACGACAGATTTGTCCTGTCTGGCAAACTCTACGAAGACCAGAAGTATCACTTTGGTTATGTACTCCGGGCTGAAGTTCCTGGCACCTTTGCTGTACCGCCGGTGTTTATTGAGTCGATGTACCGTCCTGAAAAACATCTGGCCTATTGGCAAACGCCGCAAACATTTACGGTGGATAAGTAATGCGTCAGTTCGCCTTCTGAAGATGAAGTGTCTGCGGATCGCATCGGGCACAGCGCTGCTGAAACAATTGGCAGTGCTGTGTGCCATTTTCATCATCATGGCGGGAACACTGAATCTTGTGTTCCCGCTTCCGTCGTTATATCCGGATGGCCCGGCCACGGTTGTGGTCAGCCGGGAAGGAGCATTGCTGCGATCCTTCGGTGATCGTCAGGGTGTGCATCGTTACAACGTCACTTTGGAGGCCGTCGATCCATTTTATATTCAGGCCCTGCTGAATTATGAAGATCGCTGGTTTTATCACCATCCCGGATTCAATCCGGTTTCGATTGTCCGGGCTGCCTGGCAATGGGCCAGCAATGGCCGTGTCGTTTCCGGCGGTTCGACTCTCACCATGCAGGTTGCGCGTTTGATCGACCCGCACGAGCGTTCTGTTTCAGGCAAGCTGAAACAACTCTGGCGGGCACTTCAACTGGAATGGTATTTCAGCAAGGATGAAATTCTGACGTTGTACCTGAATCTGGCGCCCTTTGGCGGCAACATTGCCGGTGTCGAGGCTGCAGCAAACCGTTATTTCGGGACGTCTGCGAAACATCTGAGTAAAAACGAAGCCGCATTACTGGTGGTGTTACCACAAAAACCCTCGCTGTACCGGCCGGATCGTTATCCTGAGGTCGCGAAGGAAATGCGCAATAAAGTACTGGCACGTCTGACTGACAGCGGCGTACTGCCTTCACAATCGGCGTCTTATCTGATGCAGGAAGCCGTGCAGCTTCGACCCGCAGACCATGCACAACTTGCGCCTCTGCTGAGCCGGACCCTGAAACAGGCCCTGCCGGATCATCATGTGATTCAAACGACCATAGATGCCGGGATTCAGCAGCGCGTGGCCCGTCTGCTGGCGAAAGTCAAACGCGATTTACCTGCGCACTCATCGGCCGCGGTGCTGGTGGTGGATAATGAAACCGCAGAAGTGCTGGCTTATCAGGGATCGGTTGATTTTCAGGATGACAGCCGATTTTCTCATGTGGATATGACACAGGCCGTGCGCTCGCCCGGTTCAGCTCTGAAGCCATTTATTTACGGCATGGCGTTCGATCAGGGATTGATTCATACCGAAAGCCTGCTCAGTGATATCCCATTTTCGTTTTACGATTACAAACCTCAGAATCTCAATGGCCGGTTTCAGGGGGCTGTCAGCGTGAGTCAGGCGCTGAAACAATCGCTGAACATTCCGCTGATTCAGGTCTTCAATGCGCTGGGTCCGGAAACGTTCGACCAGCAGCTCAACGCTGCGGGGATTACCCTGATTCAGGACAAACCCAATCTGACGGTGGGGCTGGGCGGTACGGGTACAAACCTGATGACGCTGGCCACCCTGTTCCGCTCGCTGGCAACCGGCGGGGAAGTTGCACCGCTGACAATGCTGAAACATGCGCAACCGCAGCCAGTCACCGATGAAAAGAATCAGCTCCTGAGTCCGGCCAGCAGCTGGATGGTGTTCAATATGCTCAGTAGCATCAGCGCCTCCGATCGTGTGGTGCCCCGGGTCCGGCGTGAAATCGCCTGGAAAACCGGCACCAGTTATGGTTACCGGGATTTCTGGTCTGTCGGTGTCAGCCCGGCGTATACCGTGGCCGTCTGGGTTGGCCGGCCAGACGCAACCCCGGTCGTCGGCTACCTGGGGGCGACCAGAGCCGCACCGGTGATGTTTGATGTCTTTGATCAGTTGCCTGAAGACCATCGCCGGCTTGAACAACCGGATACGGTGAAGCGTACACTGATTTGCTGGCCGGGTGGCCGGGCGAAAGCTGCAACTGCCGAAGAACGGTGCCTGGCCCAGAAGTATGCACTGACCCGGAACGGTATTACGCCACCGACCCTGGAAAGTCAGGGGCATTTTGTCCGGCAGGATCAATGGCCGCAATCGCTGAGTCTCTGGCAGCAGCAACACCAGATTGTCAGTACAGCTCAGCCTGAAGCCGTCCTGAAAATTCAGTCTGTCAGAGAAGGGCAGCATTATTATCTTGGCCAGCTGGATCGGATTGCGCTGACCACAAACCGACCCGATGCGCAGGTATTCTGGTACGTCAATCATTTGCCATATCGTGAGAACACGCTGTCATTAAAATCCTACCGTGGCGAAGTCACACTCACGGCCTGCGAAGGGCAAACCTGTGATCAACGGCGTATTCAGGTGCATCCGTGATTGGAAGTAGTGCACGCTTAAATATTGCTTCCAGAACCGTCGAGTTTTTGACCGCAGGCAAAAGGGCTGAATGGGGGGCTGGTTCAAAAAAATGAAATATCACCTGAAATGGCTGGAACGGCTTGACTGTCAGAATAACTGGCTGACAAGTGCAAAACACAGGTTGAACCGTGAAAATAAATGGCGCCATCAACGAACCAGAGATGATCTGTAAGATTATTCTGGCGAATGAAGCGGATTTTCTTCAATGATTTCAGATAAAAATAATTGTCCGCCTAGTGTGGGAATGATAAATTCAGGTCACATTATTTAACGTTTTCTTATATACCGTCGCAATTTTTGACTGGTTCCCTGAAGGTATAAATTGATAAGCCTGTAAATAGTTGGTAAGCATGACCATTGATGAAATGATTTCGATCCTGCTCTCTTTCCCGACGAATGTTTTTTTCGTTCCCTGTGTCATCTTTTTGGTCATTATGCTGGTCGATCTGCTTTTTAATGTGGTCGAAAGTATTGCACCGGATGTTGATCTGTTCGATGCCGAAAATATTCCGGGGGCGGGTTTGATTCTGCCACCGATTCTGTCGAAAGTGCCGCTCATGGTGGCTTTGTGTGTCAGTTTCTTTGTCGGAACCATGATTTCTTTTTATCTTGCACTGGCATTGAGTACTGTTTCAGAGGCAAGTTGGATGCTTCCGGTTGAGTTGGCGACGATTCCGTTCACGGCTTACCTAGCACTCTTCATTGCAGCCTGGTTGCTCAAACCTTTAGCACCTCTGTTTGATAAAAAGAAAAGCTTTGCCAAGGTTGATTTCATCGGCCTGAAAGGCCGGGTTCACAGCAGTTTAGTGAATCAGAGCCGCGGCGAAGTTGTCGTTCAGCATAACGGCAGTGAATTCTTACTTGATGTCCGGGCGGTTGAGCCGGAGATATCAATGGAATATGGCGATGAGGTCATCATCGTTGCTCAAGATAAAACAACAAATCATTATATAGTAACGAAAAATAGCTGAGCATAAGGAGTTGGCTATGCAAATCTCTCCAAGCGTTATCTTTATTAGTGCTGGAGTCGGTATATTTTTACTGATCTTAATTTTTCTCACATCCAGGTATAAAAAAGTCAGAGGAGAGGGTGATGCACTGATCGTCAATGGTCTGCATGAAACCCGCGCTTCACTGACCGGTACTTTCGTCTGGCCTGTCATCAACCAGTACGAATACATGGATATCACCCGTAAAAAGATTTCCGTCATTCGCAGTGGTCGTAAAGATCAGGAAGGCGAAGAATATGAAGGTCTGCATTGCCGCGATAATATCCGCGCTGACCTGAAAGTCGATTTCTATATCGGTGTGAACCACGAAGAGGAAGATATTGTTCGTGTGGCGAAGCTGTTTACGGCGCACGAAGCATCAAATATCGAACGTCTGAAAGAACACTTCCAGCCGAAGTTTTCTGAAGCCCTGAAGACTGCGGTGAAGCAGTTTGAATTCGAAGAACTGCTGACCAACCGCCGGACTTTCCGTGACGCTGTGGTTGAAGTGATCGGCAGCGAAATGGATGGCTTCAAAATCTATGACGTTGTGATCGATAAAATTGACCAGACTTCACTGGACGCGCACAGCCCGGATAACATTCTGGACGTTGAAGGTATCCGTAAGATCTCCATGATCACTGCGCACAAAAATACGGAAACCAACGCGATTCGTCAGGACGAACGCACAACAATCAAGAAGAAGAATGTTGAAGCGGAAGCGAACCGCCTGCAACTGGATAAACAAGAGCAGGAAAGTGTCGCCCGTGCCAAGCGTGAAATCGACATTATCAAAGCGCAGGAAGAAGCCCTGTCTTCTGAGAAGCGTGAAGAATACGAGCGCGTGACGCAGCTGGCGAAGCTGGAAACCGAAGAAGAAGTCGCCAAGAAACGCGAAAGTGTTCAGATGGAAGTTGAAATGACGCGCATTGCGAACCAGCGTCAGGTTGCTATCCAGCAAGAAGAACTCAATCGTGCCGTGGAAACGGAGAAAGTCCGCACTGCAACTGAAGTTGCAGAGAAAGAAATGCATAAAGAGACCACAGTGGAAGAGTCTCTGAAAGCCGTTGCGGAAACGCGTTCTCAGCGTGTTGAAATCGAACGTAAGATTGCACGTGAAGAGGAAGAAACAGAGAACCTGCGTGTTCACGAGCAAGTGAATCGTAAGAAACGCGTCACGCTGACAGAAGCGGAAGCGCTGGCTGAATCGAAACAGCTGGAACTGCTGGTTGCTGCCCGTGCTGAGAAAGATGCAGCCCGTGAGAAAGCGGAACGTCTGCTGATTGAAAATGATGCAGCCCTGAAGATTAAGACCCGTGATGCTGAAAACGCGCTGGCTGTGAAGACGCGCGAAGCCGAAGCTGACCAGATTGTTGCAACCAAGCGTGCTGAAGCCGAATACGTGGCGAAAGAGCGTGAAGCTGCAGCGAAAGAGCGTATGGCGAAAGCTGAGAAAGAAATGATCAGCTCAACTGGCCTGGCTGAAATTGAAGTTGAACGTGAGCGCGCACTGGCGATTCGTGAAGTGGGTGAAGCGGAAGCTTACGCACTGCAAAGCGCGGGTGAAGCAGAAGCTCAGGCAATGCGTGCGAAAGGTCTGGCAGAAGCTGAAGCGCAGACAGCGCGCTTCGAAGCCGCTCAGCAGTACGATGAGCACACGCGTGAGCACGATAAGTGGGTGATGCAGCTGCAACAGGATAAAGAGCTGGAAATCGCACGGATCGACGCGCAGAAATCTGTCGTGGGCGAGAACGCGAAAGCGCTGGCTCAGGCACTGTCTCAGGCAGATATTAAGCTGTTTGGTGGCGAAGGTATGGATCAAATCCGCCGGACCATCATGGATGCTGCTGCCATGGATGCGAAATTTGCAGAATCTAAAGTCCTGAACCCGCTGGTGTCTGAATATGTGGATGGCCTGCGCAGCATGCCTCAGGACATTAAAGATATCCTGGAAAACACAGATCTGAAAAGCAGCGACCTGAGCAATGTTGCACTGGCCGGCCTGCTGAATTCACAGGGCGGTGCTTCAGAATTACTGAAGAAAATTCAGAATACGCTGAACACTCAGTCCGACGAAAAACTGTAATCCTCGTCAATCATCCCACACTTCCCGCCTCTTCCGAGGCGGGATTTATTAGGTAATTGCATGTCCGAAACAACTCAACAAGCGGTGAGCGAGGGCGGGGCGTACGAAATACTGAAATCCAGGCTATTTCAGCAAGGCAAACAGCTCAAGTCCCTGTCTCAAACCTTTAATCAGAATCGTCAGTCGATTTTTGGCGGCACCGAAAGCCAGCTCGTCGGTAAGGCGAATGTCCAGACCGAAGCCCGTTCGATTCCAATCGACATGGCACAGGTTAATCAGCAACTCTTATTTGGCTATCAGGTGCATGTGGGCCTGAAAGCATTGCCGTCTCTTCAGGATGTCTTTGGCTTATATCAGCTGCACGAACAAGACGGCACCTTCCGGATCGAACCGCTATCTATAGAAGGCAGCTTCCTGACGGATGCCCGCTTCCTGCACGAATTCACCGAACTCTTTACGTATTACAGCGATGCACGTCTGACACAGATCTCCCGTCAGGAAAGCATTCTGTATATCGCATTCCAGATCGGGATGCGCCCGGAAGACCGCAAGGTTTTCCGTTTCCAGCTCAATGCCAACTCCGTTGAATACATTGATTCGCTGGGGAACAAACAGCTGGAAAGTGTCCAGCAACACGATTTTGATTGGATCATGACGACCCGCGACGATCAGATCGCCGGGGCTCATCCGCATGTGTCGATCCGCGATAAATTGTTTGTCGAATGTATCGGCGGTGATCTGACCATCAAAGTGGAAGATAACACGGACGATGGCAAAGGGATCTACAGTGAAGCGGTGGAAGATCCGCATCAGAGTGTGTCCGATGCATTGATTGAATATGCCTTGCTTGGCGATCTGATCGCGTTAAAGATCAAACCGCACCGGGAAAAAAACGCGCGCTATTTTATCTATAACCCGATCAATCAGTCGGTCACCCGCGCCGATGCACTCGGACTCAGTGCCAAAGCCCTGCCGGAAGATCATGGTGTGCTTTACTCCCATGGTTTTGTGCTGGCAAACGGCGAAAGCAAGCAGTTTGACATGCCGTGGCAGCATCTGAAGTTTTTCCAGAAAATTGCCTCGCCAAATGGCGAAGATATCCTTTACTTCTTCTTCAACATGATGGAAGGCCATTATGTGGGCTTTACCTACAACATGATTGAGAAGAAGTTTGCTGCGCCGCTGGAAAGTCATGGTTTCAGTTTGTACCCCGATGGCCGGATGCTGGTGTTCCAGTTGTCTGAAAATGCGGAAGCGTCCACCATCCATCCGCTCCGGATCTGGGATACGCCGTTTTCCACGCCGGAACATTACGCCGCGCAAAATGCCAATGCCGACAGCGGCAGTCCGCTGTTTAATCTGGGTAACGCAGAGCTGGTGCGTGCATTGTCGTCGGTGTTGTCGATCTGTCAACTGGCTCAATCGGAGGAAGTCACTCAGGCTGCGTTTGAAGTCTTGCTGAAAGAGTGTCAGAGCACACTGGATCATTATCACTGGCTGAATCACAACTATGCGTTGGGCATGGGCGATGTGATCAACAGCCTGATGGACACAGCAAACAAGATCATTGATGAGTTTGCCAAAGTCCTTCAGATGCAACGTCATGCTGAAGAAAGCCTGGCAGCGCATCAGCAGGTTGTGACGGACTTAATTGCGAAGATCAAACTGGCGCCGAAAGAGCAGGCAAATGTGCTGCTGTCGCTGCTGTCTGATCTGAAAGCTCAGGTCGGGGCGACCATGGCACTGCGTCAGCAGCATTACATGGACACCGACAGTGTGGATGCGCTGCTGGACAACCTGCAAAACAATCGTGAACAGCTCAACCAGCAGTTGCTGGCATTGCTGCAGGAAGAAAAAGCGTATCAGCCGTTTAAGCAGCAGATTCACGACATTGAAGCCGCGTTAACTGAGGTCAGCAAAACCGCAGAAATTCAGGAACTTCAGCAGCAGGTGGAAACCCTGCGTGCAGACTTGCAGCTGGTTTCTGAAGAAGTGACCGATATTGAAACCGATGATCCGACGCAGTCGACCCGGATTCTGGATTTAACCACGGAAGTCTCGTCGTTACTGAACGCGGCCTCGGCCAAACTGAGAAATAAATCGCAGAGTCTGCAAAGTAACGAGGCTCAGGCTGAGTTCAGTGCCCAGTTCAAACTCTTGGGTCAATCGGTCAGCAGTGCGATGGAGCAGGCGACGACGCCAGATGAGTGTGATACCCAATTGGCGAAGCTGGTGGGTCAACTGGACAAACTGGAATCCCGGTTTGCAGATTTCGATCAGTTCCTGGTTGAGATTTACGCCAAGCGCGATGAAATTCAGTCCACGCTGGATAATCACAAACAGCAACTGATTTCAGCACAACAGCGTCGGGTTCAGAACCTGATGCAGGCAGCTAATGTCACCATGGGCAGCATCGAAAAACGGGTGTCCCGTTTTGATGATGTGAAGGCGCTGAACAGCTATTTTGCCACGGATGCGATGGTGCTGAAGCTGCATCAGTTGTCGCAGTCGATTCGTGATCTGGGCGACAGCGTCAAGGCCGATAGCCTGGATGCCAAGCTGAAATCTCTGCAGGATCAATCCCTGCGTGCGCTGCGGGATAATCAGGATATTTTCGAAGACGGCGGCAAAGTGCTGCGGCTTGGGCGTCACAAATTCAGTGTGAACCAGCAGGCGCTGGATCTGAGTCTGGTCGAACATCAAAAGCAACTGTGTACGCATATCTCGGGCACGGATTTTTATCAGCCAATAGAGGATGAAACCTTTCTGTCGTTACAAAATATTGCACGATTGGACGTTTCCTCTGAAAGCGACGCAGTTTATCGTGGCGAGTATCTGGCGTATCTGATCCTGCACAGTGCCATGAATAAAGCCGACGATCTGTCGCTGGATCAGCTGTATCAGGCCGGGCGGGACAAGTCACTGCTGACACGGGTTCAGCGCTTTGCAGCGCCGCGCTACAAAGAAGGGTATGTCAAAGGGATTCATGACCATGATGCAGCGCTGATTCTGCAACAGGTGCTACCGACCTTTGAGCAGGCTGGCTTGCTGCGTTTCAGTCAGCAGGCACGTGCAACGGCGCTGCTGTGGCTGATGAAGCAGGAAGAATCCGATCTGCATCGCTGGCAGCAGGAAGCTAAAAATGCGCAGTTGCTGAAAGAGCATCTGAATTCAGCTGAGGCGTTCCTGTCACTTCAGCAGACACTGGCGGCATCGCTACCGGGACAGGCTGCGATGGAAAGCAGTGATTACCTGATCCGGCTGCTGGCTGGCACGGATGGGCGGATGGAAGTCAGTCAGGATGCATTTGAGCTGAGTGAAGATTATCTGCAATTCCGTCGCAGCCTGGGCTGGGCAGGCGAGCAACAGGCGCTGGATACTGCATTTGCGGATCATCAGCAATGGCTGATGGCTTATACGGCTCAGAAATCTTACGGTCAGCCGTTTGTGGTGGAAGCCGCCGCGATTGCGGTGTGTAAAACGCATTCCGATCGGCTGTTGAGTCCGGTGGACTTCTCACTGGCTTGTCCGGTTGAGGGCTTGTTGGGTGAACACGATCGGGTTCAGGAAGGCAAGCTGACATTGGTTCTGGATGATTTCATTCAGCGAAGCGAACATCACCGCAGCGTGGTGGTGCCTCAGTTTGAAGCTTATCTGAACCAGCGAACCGCGTTGCTGAATCAGGCCAAAGATCAATTCAGACTGAGCGAGTTTAAACCGCGTCCGCTGACGTCTTTCGTCCGAAACAAGCTGATCAGCGATAGCTATCTGCATCTGATTGGCGATAACTTTGCCAAACAGATGGGCACCGTCGGTGATAAGAAACGGACGGACCTGATGGGGATGCTGCTGCTGATTTCTCCGCCGGGCTACGGTAAAACGACCCTGATTGAATACGTGGCGCATAAGCTGGGACTCGTATTCATGAAGATCAACGGTCCGTCGATTGGTCATCAGGTCACCTCTCTGGATCCAGCCGATGCGCCTGATCAGAACTCTGCCCGTGAAATCGAGAAGATCAATCTGGCCTTTGAAATGGGCAATAACGTGTTGCTGTATCTGGATGATATTCAGCACACTAGCCCGGAACTGTTGCAGAAATTCATTTCACTCTGTGATGGGACGCGACGGATTGAAGGGACCTGGCAGGGGAAAACCAAAACCTATGACATGCGCGGTAAGAAGTTCGCTGTGGTCATGGCCGGTAACCCGTACACCGAAACCGGTGAGGCCTTCCGGATTCCGGATATGCTGGCCAACCGTGCGGATATCTACAACCTGGGTGACATGTTGTCGGATCAACAATATGCCTTTGAACTGAGCTTCATTGAGAACTCGCTGACCTCCAACCCGGTTCTGGCACCACTGGCAACACGGGATCTCAACGACCTGTATCGATTCGTGAAAATGGCTCAGGGTGACGGCGTCGCACTCAGCGATATGTCACATTCGTATTCTTCAACAGAAGCCAACGAAATTGTGGCAACGCTGCAGAAACTCATGCTCGTTCAGCAGACTGTTCTGAAGGTAAACCAGCAGTACATTCTGTCGGCAGCAACGGCAGATGATTACCGCGTTGAACCGCCGTTCAAGCTGCAGGGTTCTTACCGGAACATGAACAAGCTGGCTGAGAAGATCGCTTCCGTGATGACGGATGATGAGCTGAATACCTTGCTTCAGGATCATTATCAGGGTGAAGCGCAGACGCTGGCCAATGGCACCGAAGAGAACCTGCTGAAGTTGGCTGAACTGCGCGGCAATATGACCGCCGAGCAGAAAGTTCGCTGGGAAGACATCAAGCAAGCTTATCAGCGCAAGCAAATGATGGGTGATGAAAGTGACCGGGCAGGACAAGTCGTTCAGCAACTGGCGATGCTGAATCAGCACATTGCACGGTTTGCTCAGCCAGCCAAACTGGAGGATCTGGAATGAATCAGCAACAGTGGCTCGACTGGCTGAAAGCGTCGCTTGAAGATGGCCGGCTGGATGACAGCGAGCGCCGGGAATTGCAGGCTTCGCTGGTGGAAGTGGGTTTGTCAGATGATGAGCGATCTTTTTTGCGTAATCAGAGCTTTAAACTCGCCCAACAGGCGATACAGGAAGGGACGGAGTCCCTTGCTGTGCTTCGCTGGCTGGAACGGGTGGTGAAAGTGCTGGATAACACCCGCAGTGCGGCCACGGCAGAAGTGGCAAGCAGCTGGTTTTCACCGGGCCGTACCTGTGCGGCCGGCATTATTGAGCAATTGCGTCAGGCACGAAGCAAGATTGATATCTGTGTGTTTACCATTGCAGATGATGAACTGACCAAGCATATTCTGGCAGCTCATGAACGCGGTGTGCAGGTGCGCGTGATCACAGATAACGACAAGATCAATGATGCAGGCAGCGATATTGATTATCTGGCACGCAAAGGCGTGGCTGTGAAAATTGATACATCGCCTTATCACATGCATCATAAGTTTGCTGTGTTTGATGGCACCCGCCTGATCAACGGCAGCTTCAACTGGACACGGAGTGCGTCCAGATACAATCAGGAAGACATCACGCTGACGGATGACCGTCGTTTTCTGACTGCGTTTGAGCAGCAGTTTGAAGAACTCTGGCAGCGTTTTCCCTGTCATCAGCCTTAAGGAGCCGCTTACATGAATGGCATTATGAACCCGGATTCTCCGCCTGCGGGCGTTGTGAACACCGCAGGCACACTGGAAGTCACACCTGAAATCGTTGCATTGTCAGACAGCTTCGATCCATTTGATGCTGTCGCGACCATCACCTTCGGGAAAGAAGCACTGGAGGAAATCACTGCGTTCTCGGATAACGTTCTGGAGCAGGTCCGAGTTCGTGACACCGGTGATGCCGGAGACATTCTGCAATCTATGGTGGAATCGATGGACAGCGCTGCTTTTGATCAGCTCAAAGGCAACAGCTTTCTGGCGAATCTGCCGCTGATTGGTGAGTTGTTTGACTCATTCAAGAAGTTTTCCCGCAGTTTCGATTCCGTAAAGCAGCAGCTTGAACAGCTGTCTCAACAGCTGGAAGCGCAGGAAGTGAAGCTGGCACACGATATCACGCAGCTGGATGGTCTGTACGATAACAACCTGACTTTGCTGAAAGGTCTGGAGCAGTACATTGCTGCCGGAAAGTACAAAATCAGCCAGTTGCATGCTGATGTGCTGCCCGCGTTGCAGGCGGCTTCAGAGCAGTCTGGTGATGCGCTGGAAGCTCAGAAGTATCGTGATGCCAGTCAGGCCGTTGCCCGGCTGGAAAAACGGGTTCACAATCTGGAGCTCACCCGGCTTGCTGCCGTACAGACGGCACCACAGATTCGTTTGTCGCAGGAGGGTAATAAGATGCTGATGGAAGATATTCAGGATATCGTCCACAACACTTTCCCGCTGTGGAAACGTCAGTTCCTGATTGCGATTTCCAATTACGAGAAAGAAAAAGCGTTAAAAGTCACCCGGACTGTGAAGGATTACACCAACAAACAGTACGTGAAAAACGCTGAGCATCTGAAAGTGCTGGAAGAACAGATTGCTGAGAATTACCAGCGCGGCATTCTGGATCTTGAATCTTTGCAGGCCGTGAACCAGTTGACGATTGAAACGCTGCATAACACCTTATCCCGCGTGAAAGAAGGTCGTCAGCAACGTGAGCAGGCCGAACAAGTGATTGCGAAAGCCGAGCAAGAATTGAAAGTGGCGTTGCAGCAGACGCTGGATTGATGCACTCAATCGCGAATCAATTTGAACGGCAGCATTTGCTGCCGTTTTTTTATCGCAGGGGTTCCAGCTTGCTGTGTTTGATTTCAATGCTGACAGTTGTGTTTCTTCCATCTGACGATTGCATGATTCTGATCAGACGTAAGCTTGCGCAGATTACTGAAGTTCAGTGTCTGTAAATCGGTGATGCCGGAGAAATGCCGAATCAGCTCAAGCACTGGCTTTCAGGTCCACCAGGTCAAATCATTCACGAACATCAGGTAAGCGGCCAGACCAACACTGATTGCCGCCAGCGCGTTATTCAGGAACCAATACAGCACAGCAGCCAGAAGGGTTGAGATGATCTGCGGTATTCCGTAAGGCGCAACCGTGAAGTCAACATGAATGAATGTATAAACGACCAATAATATCATCACACCCACAGGCATTTTCTGACCGATAAATTTCAGATATTGGCTTTTCGCTAAGACGTCCATCAGTACGAAGGGCAATGCACGTAATAACAAGGTCACGGCTGCAATGGTCAAAATTGTCGTCAGAACGTGATGATCAGGAATCATGGACGAGCACCTCTTTACACTCAGTTTTATAGTCTTTGCTGATCAGGATCAGATAACAAATCAGGCCCGTTGCCAGGAATGAATGCTCGGCTATATAACGCTCAGACAGTATCCCTGCGACACTGGAAATCACGGCGTAAAGAATCAACTGGTTCTCCCGGTGGTGACGGACGGCATCAACGGCAAGGGTCACAAACATGGCCGTGAGCGCAAATTCAAATCCTTTGATCTCCGGTGGGATAATCGTCCCGACAAAGGCACCGAACAGTGCACCACCCACCCACCATAAGTGGCTGATCACCTGCAGTAAGGTGATCTCTGAATCCCGGAGTTTTTGGCCCGCACCTGCGGAGGTGATGCCATAGGTTTCATCGGTTAATGCGTAAATGCCATAAATTTTTTGCCAGCGGGAACTGAATGAGGAGAGGGGGAATGACAGCCCGTAGAACAGATGCCGAAAGTTCACAATCAGCGTCGTCCAGGCGATAGCAGCCAGAGGCAGGCCGGAGATGATGAAACTGACGGCCAGAAATTCAATCGAGCCTGCGAAAATGATCAGTGCAGAGAGCGGGGCCCAGAACCATTGGATACCACTTGAAACCATAAAGACACCCAATGCCAGACCCAAAGGCACATAGGCCATGGCCACGGGGATTGTTAATTTAAAAATAAAGTAAAACTGTTGAATATTCACATCTGAACCTGATTGAAAAACAATGTTGTGAGCATAGAAAGCGGCGCTTTAGGGAGAACGCACCGCATTCGAATGACTAATAGAATGCCCTCAGCACATCCACATAGATTGTGACTGCAGCGATAAAGAACATGACGGCCATAAACAGGCTGATCAGCGTTTTTTTCTGAACGTAATAGGCCATCATTTTCGGCGTTGAAAAAGCTAAGGCATAAAATGAAAAAATGAGAATCCCCAACACAGCACATCCCAGAACAATCCATGAAGGCGTGACACTGCTTGAATTGGCATTCATGCCTGTGCTGATGACAGCAAGCCATACAACCATGGCTTTCGGGTTGGTTAAATGAATGCCCAGCCCTCTTAAATAATGCCTTCCCAGTCGATTCACCGGGTGTTTCTGCTGGCCTTCCGGGCTGGTGGATTGCACCTCCGGATTCACGGAAGCCGCCGCTTCTGAACCCGAGCGGGCAGACAAGACCGTTTTCAGAGAAAGATAAGCCAACCAAAGCAGGTAGGTGCCGCCCAGAACTTTGAGTAAGTTAAATAACTCGACAGAGCGATGGACTGCCGTCCCCAAGCCGAACGCAGCAATCACGCCCCACATGACCGATCCGGTAATGACGCCGAAAGCGATCGCCAGCCCGGCAGAGCGTCCGGATGCCATTGAAGTCCCCATGATCGCCAGATTTGCCGGTCCCGGGGATAGGGTGCCGATACAATAAGTCGAATAAGCAATCAGAACGGGCAGAAGACTTTCCATCGTCTCTCCTATATGTTGTATAGCGTTCGATTCAGATCAGGCAGCGATGTGCCGGATCCTGCGACATTTTTTCTTCCAGCCAGCGGTCAATCTCCGATTGCCGGTAAAGCCGGTCTCCCCACTGTTGTTCCGATTTGGGCAGCGGCTTCCCCCGACTGATATAGTCCGTCAGTAACATCATGTACTGGGACAGACAATTGGCCCCGACTTTCATTCTGAGACTGCTCGCTGTTTCGTGCTCTGCAATCTGAAATTCATTCACATGGATAATCTGACCGGAATCTACCGACGACGCTAAATGGTGACAGGTCGAACCATAGGTTTTCTCACCGGAATCAATGGCATAGTGCTGGCTGCCCAGTCCACGGTAGCGGGGGGGAGCCGGATGCAGATTAATTGCCCCTTTTCTGGCGCGCCGAAAAATGTGCTCACCAAAAATGAAATCGCCCCGGTAAGAGATGATCCAGTCGCCTTCCCAGTCATCCACTTGTGAAGGATAGGGATCACCTGTATCCCAACACAGGACTTCCACATGACTGAATAAAGTTTTCGTGTATTCAACGCCGTAATGACACCAGTCCATATCCACCACAGACAGCAAAATTTTATCCTGACATTTCATGATTTCACCCTCCCTGTTTCATTGAATGATTCAGCCCAAGCTGCAAAATTCGGACGGAGTCGGTTGAATAACAGAGTCACTTTTCCGACCATTGTTTCGATATCCTGTGACGAGGCGATGAATGGCGGCGCCAATAAAAGATGATTTCCGCGGACACCATCGACGGTACCACTCCCCGGATAGATCAGTAAATTCATCTCGAAAGCGGTTTGTTTTAAGACACTGACAAACTCAGCGCCACCGTTCAGCGGAGACTGTTCCTGCCTGTCGCCCACAAACTCCAGCCCGGTAAACAGACCACGTCCGCGGATGTCCCCCAGATAATCAAAATCTGATAAAGCATCCTGAAAAAGTTGCCGCATCTGAATGCCTCGGGCGCGAACATTGGCCAGCAGATCCTCTTCTTCCAGTATCTGCTGGGCGCAGAGCGCAATCTGGCAGGCGAACGGATGGTTTACATGCGTCTGACCGTTCCGCAAAATCCCGGAACCCTGAGCGAGCACATCATGAATCGTGTCTGAAAGCAGATAAGCCGAGATTGGTTGATATCCGGCGGCCAGCCCTTTGCCGATCACAACAATGTCCGGCTGTACATCGTCTTCAAGGTGCGCGAACAAATAGCCGGTTCGTCCCATGCCGGACATCACATCATCCAGCATCAGTAATATGCCATGACGCTCACAGACCGCTTTCATTGCCCGAAGATAGCCTTTTACCGCAGGAACAGCACCGTTCGTTGAACCGACGACTGGCTCCGCGATAAAAGCAGCAACCTTCTCCGCGCCAATCGACTGAATTCGAGACTCCAGCTCGTGAGCCAGTCGATGGACATATTGTTCATCACTTTCATCTGCCCGTTGATCACGATAGGCATAACAGGGAGAAACAAACTCGGTTTGACTCAGCAATGGCGTGAAAATGGATTGTCTTTCCAGATTGCCAGACAGTGCCAGTGCACCGAATGTACTGCCGTGATAACTCTGGCGCCGGCTGATAAATTGCGTCCGGGATGGCTGACCGTTTTCACAGTGATACTGATAAGCCGCCTTCATGGCGACTTCAACCGCTTCGGAACCGCCGGACAAGAACTGAATTTTTCCCAGACCTCCGGCGCGTTCAACAAGAAACTCTCCTAATGCTTCAGCAGCGTGCGTCGTAAAACTGCCGGCATGGGCCCAGGACAGCATGTGAGCGTGCGCTTTCATGGCCTGTATCATTTTCGGATGACAATGGCCCAGGCTCGAAACCGCGACGCCACCACAGGTATCCAGAATTTTGTTACCTGCAGCATCATGCAGCCAGACGCCATCACCGCCAGACAACAGGATCGGTCTTTCATTCAGCTTTTTGTTGATTACGTAAGTCATAAATACCTGTGATCTGCTATTGGTTTGTCTGACCTGAAACTGCACGCTTGAAGGAAACCGCCTCTGTTGCCTGGCTCTTCAGGGTGATCGGTTTGTCCCAGGTGGAGTGGCGCTGGTGGAAGCGCCGGTTAAATCGCCCGGTTCCCAGCAGAGCCGAAACTGCCCACACCGGCAGAAAAATGAACAGATAACTGATTAAACACAGAAATTTCATCATGGTTTATTCCTTCATTGATTCATGTCAGTCCAGAGGAATGTCACGACGCCAGTCCACCTTTTCTTCAAAAGGGGGCTGTTCGGTCTTCAGCAGCAGGCAATTCCCAAGCACAAGCACATCCATTTCGGTTCGCATAAAACACCGGTATGCTTCCTCTGGTGTGCAGACGATGGGTTCACCCCGGACATTAAACGAGGTATTGACGACAACCGGGCATCCGGAATCTTCCCGGAACTGCTTCAGCAGACGGGCATATTTGCCGTTTCGTTCTTCCGAGACGGTCTGAACCCGGGCCGACATATCGACGTGGGTGATCGCTGGCAAGGATGACCGGCATTCGTCAATCGAACCGAGAGAACGATTGATTTTGTCCGTCTGACGCAGTGCTTTCTGTACATCGGAAACCATCAGCATGTAAGGGCTGTCGTCAGACATCTCAAAATATTGTGTGGCGTCCTCTTGCAAAATCGACGGTGCGAACGGGCGAAAAGACTCACGATATTTAATTTTTAAATTCATGGTCTTCTGCATTTCCTGATTCCGCGGATCACCAATGATTGACCGGGCACCCAACGCCCTGGGCCCAAATTCCATGCGTCCCTGAAACCAGCCAATCACCGCACCGCTGCTGAGATGTCCACTGACTGCTTTGAGCAGCGCTTCTTCAGGCAATTGCTGAAAAGGGTAGTGATGCTGATTCAGGAAAGCGGCGATTTCGTCGTCCGAGAAGCCGGGGCCCAGATAAGCACCTTGCATTAAGTCACTGACTTTTAAAGCATGTGCGTACTGGCGTCCGGAACGTTTGATACTGGCATCCAGCGCGCTCCCCAGCGCACATCCAGCATCACCGGCGGCAGGCTGTACCCAGATTTCAGAGAACAGTCCGGCGCGGGACAACCGGCCATTCGACACGCAATTGAGCGCCACACCCCCGGCGAGGCACAAATTTTCTTCTCCGGTGAGTTGGCGGGCGGTTTGAGCGAGCCCCATCACGGCTTCTTCAATGACGACCTGAACGGAAGCAGCCAGATCGCACTCCCTTTGTGTGAGAGGCGATTCTGCTTCTCTTGCCGGACCACCGAACAGTTGGGCAAATTTTTCACCGACCATCTGTTTGCCGAACATGAATTCAAAGTATTTCAGGTTCAGTGAAAATGAACCGTCTTCCCGTAAAAAGATGAGGTGCTCTTTGATGATATCTGCGTACAGCGGGGTGCCGTAAGGTGCCAGCCCCATGAGTTTGTACTCACCGGAATCGACTTTGAATCCGCAAAAATACGTCATTGCAGAGTAAAGCAGCCCGAGTGAATGGGGATAAGAGATGGAATTTACGAGCGTGAGCTGATCCCCCCGGCCATGCCAGACAGACGTTGTGTGGTATTCGCCGACACTGTCGATACAGAGGATGGCTGCGTTTTCAAAAGGAGACGGAAAAAAGGCGGAGGCCGCGTGTGAGCGGTGATGATCATTGGCCTGCGCAGGTGGCGCTGTTCCCAGCGCCAGTGCTTTCAATTGTAAATCAACTTTATCCAGAACCTGATACTTCCACTGAAGCCACTGCGGGATCACCCGCATAAACGAGTCGAACCCCTTGGGCCCGGCATGTGCAAAAGAATCAAGCACCCGCCGAAATTTCATTTTGGGATTTTCGTAATAGCTGACGGAGGTCAGGTCATCGAATGTGATCCCCGCTTCCTGCAGGCAGTAACGAATGGCATCGGCAGGGAAGCCTGAGTCATGACGAATACGGCTGAAGCGTTCCTGCTGTGCTGCCGCAACCGGTATACCATCACAAACCAATGCGGCTGCGCTGTCGTGATAGAATGCTGAAATTCCTAAGTGGTACTCAGGCATACACCTGCTCCTTTGCCTTTGGTGTCCGATTCAGTTCATGATGATGAAGCAACCCGTGCTGAGTTTTTTCATCTGTAATGTTTGACGGGTGAGTGGTGTGGTCAAAAAAGTTGAGCGCATCGGCATGCTTCACAATCGGCGCAAGTGACTCGTAACCAATCCGAATACGCTGCCAGAGTGTTTCTGCGGCTTCCTGATGCAGATACTGGCTCATAAAGTCATCGATCGATTCCGCAGCCCAGGCCGAATGCCCGGTGGAAACGTTATCGATGGTGTTATGAAGATCGACAAATGTGGATGGAAAGCCGTGATGATGCAGAAAACGGCTGGCATTCATATAACTGCCGCCAACACCTGAAAGCTCCATGGCCAGGTTCATTCCCAATATTTCAGGTAAATAGGAAATTGCTTTTTTTCCGAGGCATAACCAGTAAACGGGCAAATAAAATGAGGCGTCCCGGAAACGCCCATCAAAAGCAAAAGCCGGGCTTCCCGTTGCAGGCAATTCAATCGCCATCGCGCGTAACACATCCCGGTAAACCTTTGGATGGTTGATCGCATACATTCCGTTACCCAATTCATCCCAGTAGGTTTTAAAGAGCCGCGCACCATAGCGGCTGGTTGCAAGCTGGATGTCTGTAAATCCCTGTAACCAGGAACCATCAATCAGGGTCAGCGGCGCAAGCTGCAGTGTCTGTTCGATGACGGTTTCTCGCTCTGGAATCGACTCGTCATCCATCTCACCGGCAGCATGACTCTGCTGCGCATGGGTGCTCAGCAACCACGTCTTCAACATGCCGGGCTGATAAATCCGGGGCAGGGAACGCGGTGTCTGATCAAGCGAGCCAGCAGCTCGGGTCAGCCAGAACTCAATGTAGTCGGTAACAAATGCAGACAACACGGGTGTCAGTGCGCGACCTTGCAGCAGATGATAAGCCTGACGGATACTCTGGGGAGCCAGCCCTTGTTGTTCATCACCCTGTGCAACGGTGACATGATGGGAAGGTTTGAAATGCGCTGTCAGTGCTTCAGCGGCGAAGCCCAAGCTTGCGTGAAGCCCGGTTTCGGGCGTTTTTGTTGCAGGTAAACTCAGAATCCAACGCCGGATCACCTGAACTTCAGCGTCATCGAATATCCGGAACATCGGGCCGCCATATTGAATGAGCTGTTGAATCAGCGGACTTTTTTCTGGCTTTCCGGGCCGGATCAGGCGTGAACGGGCCAGGACGTTTAACAGCGGAATCGGATCGGTCACGGCATCTTCAAACCAGTCCGACAATGGCTTTCCTTCCAGAGGGAAGTCATGGTGATAAACTGCCGCTGCCTGCGCTTTGTTCTGAATCAGAGTTGCCATCGCAAACGCCGGCTCCTGACGAGACTGAAGCTGCTTGAATAATGCCTGATGCCACTGGTACAAACCATGGAGCGCAATACTGAATCCTGCTTGAATCCGTTGCCAGTGTGCAGGATTGCGGGAAAATTCGGTGATCAATTGTCGGGATACATCGACTGGAGACTGCTGATCCGGAATCTCCTGGGTCAGGGGAAGGCTCAGATCCAGAAAACCGAGATCATGCTGGGGGCATGCTGCTTTGAGTGCTTGCCAAGCAGGCACAATGCCCATAGAGCGCATGATGTAGTCGATTCCGATCAGTTCGGGAATGAATGCATCACTGCGACGACTCAGCATCAAGAGTAAAGATGGAAAACAATACATGGCATCACCAATCTCCGGACGGGTGATCAGGTGATGGCTCTGCGTGGAGTAATCGCGTATGCCCAGATGTTTGCCAAGGGTTTCAAAGCAGTCTTTTCGACTGTGTAAAGCGGTACCACCGCCAAAGTCATCTGCGAGCAGGCTGAGGCAAGCCAGCATATTTTGATCTTCAAATACGCCGGGTGCACTGAGACCTTGCAGCCACACACCAAGCGAAGCAGCGAGCGGGGCAGACTGAATGACTATCTCAGAAATCCGCGTTTCATCTGCTGCCAGTTTGTTCAGGTTTGCCTGCCATAAGGACTGTAAGCGGGAAAGATGTTCATCTATCTGTTGTTCGACAACCGTCAGCGAAGTCGCAGGCATATCTGCCCACCTGAAGCAGTCGGATGTCTCGCTCTTCAGCTTTTCCAGTTGTTCACAGATATTCTGCTGATCTAAATATATTTCCGGATAGATGACATATTGAAACGTGTTTTTCCAGAACACTGGTCAGAACTCCCTTTCCCAAACATGGTGTGATCCGTGAATTCAGTGACGCTCAATCAGGTGATTTCGTCGTATTCAATCCAGTCTGATACGACGAAGTCACCCTGTTCGTGTATAAGAGAGCAATCAGGCGGGTTTTAAAACATCGGATAGATCGAAGCATCCTTTTTCTTATTTTTGTTCTTTCTTTTGCCTGATTTATCTCTCGAAAACATGCTCTTGATTTTTTTCATGAATTTCTTCATCAGCTGTCTCTCGCTTTGTTAATTCATTCAAAAGTAATCTTGATACAATGTCGTGCCCAGTGTCAGTGAAATGAATTCTATCAACAAATAACCAGTCATCTGACGTTGTTGCTGCATCAAGGATGGGGGAAAAATTGATAAATCGAACACCCAGACGACGGGTTTCTTTCTCAATTTCATCGGCGTACTTCTGGCAGACATCTTTAGAAAGAATGTCGCCATACATTTCCTCAAAATTTCCCCTGGCTTCCAGTTCAGAGAAAATATCTTGTTCTTCTTTCGAGCAATTCTCGCGCACCCAGTTTGCAAGCGGTTGAAGCACAAAGGTTAATGTTGCACCCATGTCCTTCGCCAGTGCGTTCCAGCTTGCGATATGTCTTGTGGTGAGCGACACGGCATAATCCATTTGCTCATCTAGTGTAGGAATATTTTCATCCGGGCCGTCGTCTGATTTTCCAAACCATGAACTGAATCCAGAATTTTTTTTCTGCTTGAAGGCATCGAAAAAATCACGACACATAAAAAATGCGCCATGTTCCATACGCAGAGATGCAGGCAAGCGGGCAAGACCGAGATCATTAAAGCCGGAGAATAATACAATTTCTTTGACGTGCTTCAGGCGGTGGCGATTTAATGTGAATAAAATCAATTCCTGCGTGGAGTTGAAGCTGCGGCCGCCGAAATTGAGCCAAGGCTCGTTTCTGGGATCATATTTGCTCATCAGCGACGCTAGCGTGTAGCGATCCTGGCTGGCACCTATCCCGAAAACGGTTGAACTGCCGGCAATTAATCTGACTGGCTGCTCGGGATCGATATCGCCGACAGCATATTTCTGATTGTTTACTTCTGAATATCGAAAGCCAAACTGATCCGTATTCACCACTGCCGAGCAGTAGTTATACGGATGAAAATACATTAAGTAAGGCATCCAGTTGATCTTGCCAGAGTCGGCAAAATCATCAGCATAAGCTGACATATGTGGCGTATAGTGCTCGATATGTGACATGATCCTTGTCTCTTTTCTTTTGATTTTGCTCGTGTTTTTGATAAACGACACAGAGGTAAATCCAGTGCACTGCGCCAGATTGCACGGTAAAGCTAGTCAACCCCTCTGATTCTGTCAATGTAGAAGATAGAAAAATGCTGCTACGTTTCTGCTGCAATTTTTGGTGGGAGTTTAATTTTATTATTTGTACTTATGGCCATATAAAAAGTGAGGTAAATGAATAAATTATGGTGTTTTATGGATGTGTTGCTTGATTAATATAGTAGTTTGGCCTTCTCTGAAATTTCAGTCTGATGGATAAATACCAATATCATTGGATAATCCATAAAAAATCAGAGTGGTGTTGGGTTTAAAGCAGGAATTAAATAGTTTTCTGCGCGATGAAAAATCACCAACAATCCATTACTTCTGACAGGGATGTATTACTGGTTTGATGTCTGTGTTTTTGAAGGGTGTTTATAAATGTCGCCATTTTGTCGTCGATTGCTAATTTTCAACATGAAAAAGGCCGCTCAAAAGCGGCCTTCAATACTTCGGAAAAACCGAGTTATTCTTTCCCGTACACGTTATTCTCTTGCTCTTGTACACGGATGAAAGTGGTGCGTTTAGTTAGCTCTTTCAACTGCGCCGCGCCAACGTAGGTGCAGGTTGAGCGCACGCCGCCCATGATATCCTGGATGGTGTTTTCCACCGGGCCGCGGTAAGGCAATAGGACGGTTTTTCCTTCAGCGGCACGATAGTTGGCAACCCCGCCGGAATGCTTGTCCATCGCGCTCTGGCTCGACATCCCATAAAATTTCATGAAGGTTTTCCCTTCTTTTTCAACAACTTCGCCATTGCTTTCTTCATGGCCGGCCAGCATGCCGCCGAGCATCACGAAATCGGCGCCGCCGCCGAATGCTTTGGAAACGTCACCAGCACAGGTACAGCCGCCATCGCCGATAATCCGGCCGCCCAGACCGTGCGCGGCATCGGCACACTCAATAATGGCCGACAATTGCGGATAGCCGACGCCGGTTTTCACGCGGGTGGTGCAGACAGAACCTGGGCCAATCCCGACTTTGACAATATCGGCACCTGCCAGAATCAGCTCTTCCACCATGTCGCCCGTCACCACGTTACCGGCACTGATGACTTTGTCCGGGAAGGCTGCACGGACTTTCTCAACGTACTCCACCAGATGCTCCGAGTAACCGTTGGCAATGTCGATACAGATGAAAATCAGATCGTCCGTCAGCGCCATGATATCTTTGGTTTTCTGGAAATCTGCTTCGGATGTACCGGTTGAGACCATGACATGCTTGAGTACTTCCGCATGGTTTTCACGCACGAATCCGGCCCAGTCATCCACAGTGTAATGTTTGTGGATGGCGGTCATCACCTGATGCTTCGCCAGGGCTTGCGCCATTTCGAAGCTGCCGACGGAATCCATGTTGGCGGCGATAATGGGTACGCCAGACCATTGACGGCCACTATGCTTGAATGTAAAATCGCGGGTTAATTCAACTTGAGAACGGCTTTTCAGGGTGGATCGTTTTGGACGAAACAGAACATCTTTGAAGCCCAGTTTCAGGTCTTGTTCGATACGCATTGAAGTTCCTTCTTTATCTTCAGTGTAACGATTGAATATTGCTCCCAGGGATGAATCATTGGCAGATGGCTTCATTCCCGAAGAGCAGGCACAAAAAAACCGGAGCGTTGGCAGACGCTCCGGTTTTCAGCATTATAGGCAGAGAAATTTTTTCCACAAGTCTGAAAAGTGCATTTTTTTTGTGGTATCCTCCCGAAGATTCCATCCTCGCTTTCCCCGATAGCCGTTTCTGAAACGGATTGTCAAAATTGTCATTTTTATGCTTTTTTCTCTTCCAATCTGTGCTAATCCAAGGATAATTCTGTTGTCTCGCTGGCTGAGTGGATAGATATACCTTGTTGAACAAAAGAAAAATAAAGCAGATATTCCCGCTGGATTTTTACGGTGAGGATGGCAGCTGGCGTTTTATCATCCGGGCCTATACGCCGGATGAAGTGCTGGATGCGATGTATTGGCGTGCTTATGTTTCCTGCCATCGGAAGGAGTTTGATTTGCTCCACATGGCGGTTGATAAATTCAATTACAAATACAATTACTCCGCTTCGGATACCTCTGAATTGCACCTGGGTGCTGTGGGTTCGCCGATGCGGGTGAATATGATGGGACCGATCGTGCCGGTGAGTCATTTGTTGGCGAAGTTGTCGGGGCAAGATACTCAGCCGTCGTCTGCGACGGCCCAGTCTGCCGCAGATGCTCAGGTGTCTTTGCAGGTGAAACCATCCTGAGCCATGCCAAATGAATCAGATCAAGGAGCTACGGCTCCTTTTTTCATGTCTGATTTTCAGAAAACTTTGTGGAGCCATCCGCTGAAGTTCGCTATGTTATACCCATCGCAGTAAATAATTGGTCATCCTAGCTTGTTCAAATGTTCGATAACCGCGTTAGATTTTTTGATTGTAGGATGACTACTGATCTAAAAAATCTGCCTTGTTCTCAACCATTTTTTCTGCGCTATTTCTGATCATTTACTTACTTTGATTGGTATTTGCTGAATGAAATCTTGAGGGTAGAGGGATGATGTCATGGATGCAGCGCGGTTGTCTGGCCGCTTTGTTTTTTTTGGGGACGCAGCCGGCCATGGCGGCGAAAACAGCACATGCAACGGATATCGCGTCAATCACTGAACTGGTCGGACAATGGCAGTGTCTGCCGGATCGAAAGGCGTCTGATAAAGAAGAAAGCTGGGTGAACTACGACATTCAACGTGATGGGAAGGTGATCTCCAAAGAGTGGATTCGCTATACCGAGCAGGGTGAAACCGAACTGGAATTTAATCTTTTTGTGGACTATCTGCTGGAAAGCCATGAGGGCCAGTATCGACTGAAGCCAGTGGCGATGAAGCGTGAAATTCTGGTTGATCCGAATGAGGCCAATCCGTTCGGCTACGATGCTCAGCGGGATCTGATGGGTTATCGGATTTTCCTGCAACCTGTCATGAAAGGAAAAAACAAGGTGCATTTTGAAATGTGGTATCACATTACACCGGAGAATCACTTCTCGATGCAATGTCAGCGCCGGACGACATAATGGCTAATCTTTTCGCAGGTTTTTGGCGCTGGAGATCGGCGTCGGAAACCGGCTGACCACCCAATAGGTTGACACTATAAAGGTGGTAAGTGTCGCAGCCTGAATAAACAACATCCCCTGATCCGAAATGAGCCCAGCCGTGAGGGCGGCGTAGGCCAGTAAGAGAGAAAACTCACTGGCCTGGCTTAAACGGGCAGCAAGCTCTCGGGTCGCTTTTTCTCTGGCAAGTTTGAGTGCGAAGGCAAATCCAACCGCTTTTACCCCGATTAAAATCACCCCGAACAGGCATCCCCATATCAGCATCATGTCTCCCTGGTTAAAGTCCATTTTTGCGCCTACGGCGAAGAAAAACAGAATCAGAAAGAACTCCCGCAATGGTTTCAGGTGTAACGAGATTGCCTGAGAAACACGGCTGATCGCGATGGATAAGCCTGCAACGAATGCACCAATTTCATAAGATAACCCGGCCAGATGCGCGGCTTCTGCCCAGAGCAGACACCAAGCCAGTGCCGCCACAATGGTATATTCCTGAATCACATCAAATCGGCGGAATAAAGGCAGGATCAGGTATCGCACGCCCAGATAAGCCAGCAAACACAACAAAGCCAGCTTCAGCAGGATCAGACCAAAAGCACTGAGCATGGCATCCGGGCTGCGGACGTTCAGAAACAGAATCACAATGATCGCCAGCATATCCTGAATCAGCAGCACGCTGGTCATGACTTCACCGAGTCGCTGATGATGCAGCGTGGTGGTTGGGATGAGCTTCAGGCCGATCACTGTACTGGAAAACATCAGGGCCGCGGCTGCGACCAGTGCATCTGTCAGTGACAGGCGGATCGCCCAGCAAAACCCCAACGTGACCAGAAAAAACAGACAGCAGGTGCCCAGCGTGATCAGGGCGGATTCCTGAAACAGGCTGATGAGCTTAAAGGGCTGGAGGTTGAGCCCAAGCAGGAAGAGCAGCAGAATCACCCCGAACTGACCAAATTGAATAATCCGGTCATTATCGTTAAGCAATCCGAAGCCGCTGGGTCCGAGCAGAATACCGGCGGCAATATAAGCCAGAATGATGGGCTGGCGCGCATAGAGAAAGAGAGTACCTAAGATTGCTGAACTGACCACAATGATCCCGAGTTCGAAAATCATGGTTTGCAGCTCGTTCAGCATACAGCCCCCGTACGGCCAGAATCAGGACAGACCCTTTACAAGCATAGAACGATTTCGAATTCTGGCTGTGGGGCTTATACCAATCGCAGTCAATCATTGGTCATCTTAGCTCGTTCAAATGCTCGATCACTGCGTTAGATTTTTTGATTGGTATGATGCAGATTTGGTTTGTGCAAACCCGGCGAGAATTGCCGCCAGACGTTCAATCTTGAGGTTCGACAACTGCCTGTAGTCGAAGTAGGGACAAACAACGAGGCGATGTTCCTGATTGACGGCGAACTCATGATCCAGCCAGGTGAGTGGAGCATTCAATAAGCCTTGGTGGATAAGTTTTTTGGCGTAGGTTCGTCCCATGATGATGTGATAACGGGAGGGCACTCGGTTCAAATCCAGAACGGGTGGGCTAAACAGCAGTGCTGTCTGGCTTCCTGCCTGCAGCAGAAACTGGTCGCGGAAACGCTGCCAGCTGTCGGCGCTTGTCGCATAGTCAAAATAGGTTGGATCGAGTGCGTAGAGCAGCTTGGCATAGACATTAAAGACTTTACGCCAGCCGTTGCCGCAGGCTTGCCCGATACAATGGATTTCTCCCGAAATGGCAGGCTGAAGTTGCGCTAATTCGGCCATACCTGGCATGTCGGGACGATGCTCCATATAAGCCGCAATTTGAAATTCAGGACAACCCAGCCCAACGATGTGAATGGCGGGTTTTTTGGTGATTATGTCGGTATTTTCAGTCATTAGCATTGAACGTCTGCGATATGCAGAATGTTGAGTGAATGTGGCCAGATTTTACTTTCGCTTTACCTGTTGCTGACACTGCTTTACTGAATGAAATGTACGCTGTACATAAATGCGGTAAATACAAGGTAGCATCTGATGAAAACTCTATGGATTGGCGTGTTGTGTCTGTCTTTAGTCATTCCGGCTGTGAGCTGGGCACATGGCGGTAAAGGTCATCACTATGACGATGACCATAGAAGGTATCACAAGCACAAACATAAGCATAAAAAGAAACACTGGCATAAGCATCATTACCGGAAAAATGTTCATCACCACTATCATCGAGATGTGGTTGTGGTTCATGAGCGTCCACGCAGGGAGTATCATCGCTCGAATTTACCCGATTTGGTGACTTTCGCGGTGATTTCAGGGATGACTTACGCGATTATTGATAATGCGTTTTATAAACAATCTGGCGAACGGTATATCTACACACCACATCGTCCTTAATAATCCTCCGTTCTTTATTGAGCACTTTTTGATTGCCTCCCGATTGAATCGGGAGGTTTCTCTTTTCGAAGATCGCCATTGAATGATGGAATGTGACAAAATTTTGGATGGGATTCTGGTCACAAACAGAATGATCATCTGGGGTTTTCACACCGACCCCCCCCTTCTGAACCCGCTGGCATCATTTGGTAAACACTTTGAAATCAGTAGTTTAGTTATTTCAGTAGCAAAGAATACTGTATTTCTTGAGCGGGGCCAAAAAGGATTGGACGATCAAGCCAGTGTTTTTCACTTTGGTAGTGATTTTTTCTTTATTTTGATTATTTATCAAACTTTATCTCTGCTTGATGTTGGCATCCGAGAATTTTTCTTTATCCTCTCCTGTAACTGAATTGTTAATCGATGTTTGCATTGATGTGCAGTCAACCAAGGATGTCTGGCAGGACGCGAGACGTAGCTAAGGAAATAGCGCTTGCTAAGAGGAGCGGATGCAATGAGTGTTTCAGTGGATCGTACCCTTCAACTTACCCAACTCAGCGGACAGGCGATCAGCGACCTGACACCGTCGTTTAATCATCTTCCGAAAACGGGTCATGCCGATGGTGAATATCGTTTACGCCGGTATTCTGTCGTGAAGGCAACCGCGAATGGTGTTGAGCATTTACCGCCGAGGGCTTTTGTTCAGTCGGATCAGATCAATCATTTCCAGGGGAATGTGAGTCGTTCTTTTGAGCCCTTGGAAGACAGCATTCTTCACAGTGACGGGCTGCGCGAAATGTGCGAAGTTTTTCAGCGTGCCAATGCCTTAACGGAAGATCAGGAAATAGAGATTCATCAGATTCGTATTGCGGCGATGGACGGTGAGACTCAGGTTGCACCGGAAGGTGTGCACCAGGACGGTTTCAACCACATTGCTGTGATTGGATTCGGCCGGGAAAATGTCGAAGGCGGAGAGTTTATGGTTTACAAATCCAAAGATGATCTGCCTATTCTGAGCATGGCTCTGGCTGAGGGTGAAGTTGCAATTTTAGCGGATGATCAGCTGTGGCATAACGCACGTCCAATCAAAGCGGTGAAACAGGACCAGCAAGGTTACATGAACCTGTTTGTACTGACCGCTCGGGAGACAAACTATGCCCTTTAATGTGGATCAGGTACGGCAGCAGTTTCCTGCACTGAATCAAACCGTGAATGATCAGCCCGTGTATTTCTTTGATGGTCCCGGTGGATCTCAGGTGCCAGAATCTGTGCTTCAGGCCATGACGGATTACCTGGGACGTTACAATTCGAATCTGGGTGGGGCTTTCTTCTCCAGCGAAGCGACCGTGTCTTTAATGGCTTCTGCGCGTCAGGCAGTACAGGCGCTGCTGAATGCCCCAGCGCCAGAAAACATTGTCTTCGGCCCGAACATGACGTCGCTGACCTTTCAGCTGAGCCGTGCGATTTCCAGAGACTGGCAGCCGGGCGATGAAGTGATTGTTACGTCACTGGATCATTATTCCAATGTCTCGAGCTGGCAGCAGGCAGCAGATGATAAAGGTGTGCTTGTGCGTCAGGTGCGGGTGAATGAAGAAGACTGCACACTGGATTACGACCATTTTGAGTCCCTGCTCAATCCGAACACAAAACTGGTCGCTGTGACTTATGCGTCGAATACCACCGGCTCTGTGGTGGATGTGGCGCGTATTGTACAGGCCGCGCACAAGGTCGGTGCGAAAGTTTTTGTTGATGCGGTGCACTATGCTCCTCATCAGCTGGTGGATGTACAGGCATTGGGCTGCGATTTTCTGGCGTGCTCGGCATACAAATTCTTTGGTCCCCATGTAGGGATCGCCTATGTTGCACCACAATGGTTGCAGACGCTGAAACCTTATAAGGTTGAACCTGCGACCGATGTCGGTCCGGGACGCTTTGAAACCGGCACTCAGAACTTCGAAGGCTTAGCCGGTGTTGTGGCTGCGATCAACTACCTGGCGCAGTGGGGCGATGAAAAGGATAGCCTTCGTCAGCGGCTTGAATCCAGTTATGTACACTATCAGGCACATGAAGCGTCATTGAGTCGTTATTTTTTGGAACGAGTCAAAACGTACCGTAATCTCACTTTGTATGGCATCAAAGATGAGAAGCGAATCGCAGAACGGACGCCGACTTTCGCGCTTCGTCTTGATGGGGTTCCGCCGTCGGATGTAGCATCCCGGCTCGGTCAGCAGAACATGTGTGTCTGGCATGGCCATTTCTATGCTCTTGGGCTGTGCAGACAGCTTGGTGTCCTGGAAAAGGGTGGTGTCGTCCGGATTGGTTTCATGCATTACAATACGCAACATGAAATTGATCAATTGTTTGACGCTTTAGCGCCGTTTTTAATTTCAGAAACACATAAAAATTAAATCAGCAACTTGCTGAAAACCTGTCACGGGCTTTATGCATAAAGCCACCGAAAAACCCACGAGCAATCGTGGGTTTTTTCTTTCCCGCGGACCGTGATTGTCGCCGTTGATTCATTTCTTTTTCATCGTACTCCGAACTTATACCAATCGCAGTCAATCACTGGTCAACCCAGCTTGTTCAATTGTTCGATAACTGCGTTAGATTTTTTGATTGTAGAATCACTACTTATCTAAAAAACCTGCTTTGTTCTCAAACATTTCCCCTGCGCTATTTCTGATCATTGACTGACTTTGATTGGTATTAACCGTTTTCTGACTCAGTTGTGCCACGCTGGTGTCTCCGGATTTGCCGGGACAAAGCTGACGGAGTTGTAGCGAAATTCTGGGAGCGGTCTTGCAGGTTCGAGCGGAGCGATGACGTTATACTGGCTTGGGCGATGCGAGCGGTCATTGATTGATTTCATTGTGATGCAACGCCATTGCAAACGACTTTGCCAGAAGCGCATCAGAATAATCAGAAAAGAGAGAGAATCAGAATGCTGAAATATATTGCGATTATTTTAGTCGGCTTGGGGATTTATGTCGGTGTGACATACAAAGATCAGATTGAAGATGCGCTGGATTCCCGTCCGATGGAAGAAGCACAGGATTTGATGGAAGAGATGGGGGATCAGGCATCAGGTGCCAAAGATGCGCTGAACAAACAACTGGAGTCGCTGCAAAACTAATGGATCAGGGCAGGGCATCGTTGCGTGACAGCGATGATGAAGACGAAAACGGCGACCCTTGGGTCGCCGTTTTTATTGCTGCCTGCTGTCTCAGACAGCCAAGGTCATTTCATTAAGCTTTTGCAGTTTGGGCTGCGCCTTCCTGTGCTTCAGCAGCACGGCAGGCTGCCGCAGTGAAGATGACATCTGTTGAGCTGTTCAGGGCTGTTTCAGCAGAATCCTGAATCACACCGATGATGAAACCAATCGCAACAACTTGCATGGCAACTTCGTTGGAAATACCGAACAGGCTGCATGCCAGTGGAATCAGCAGCAGAGAACCGCCAGCAACACCCGATGCGCCACAAGCAGAAACGGCCGCCACAACACTCAGCAGCAGTGCGGTGAACAGGTCAACCTGAATGCCCATCGTATGAACAGCGGCCAGCGTCAGAACTGTAATGGTGATCGCCGCACCTGCCATGTTGATGGTCGCACCTAGTGGGATGGATACAGAGTACGTATCTTCGTGCAGGTCCAGATCTTTACACAGTTGCATGTTCACAGGGATATTCGCAGCAGAACTACGGGTAAAGAACGCGGTGATACCACTTTCGCGGACACATTTCAGTACCAGCGGGAATGGGTTTTGTTTGGTCTTGTAGAACACAATGATTGGGTTCACAACAAAAGCAATGATCGCCATTGAGCCCAGCAGAACACCCAGCAGGCGAGCATAGCTAAGCAGGGATTCGAAACCTGTTTTTGAGATGGTTGCCGCAACCAGACCGAAAATACCGATAGGTGCCAGACGAATGACAAAGCGAACAATCAGAGTCACGCCATTCGACATGTCCTGGAACACTTGTTTGGTCGCATCAGAAGCAGAGTGCAGGGCAAAACCAAGACCCACAGCCCAAGCCAGAATACCGATGTAGTTACCCGTCATCAGAGCATTGATCGGGTTATCAACCACTTTGAACAGCAAGGTGTTCAGAACTTCAGCGATGCCTTCAGGTGCTGCCTGATTTGCGGAGCCATCCAGAGTCAGAGTGGTTGGGAAAAGGAAACTCATGGTAACGGCAGTCAGCGCAGCCATCAGTGTCCCCAGCAGGTACAGGCCGATGATTGGCTTCATATTGGTGTGAGCGCCTTTTTTCTGATTTGCAATCGAAGATGCAACCAGAATAAATACCAGCACAGGAGCAACGGCTTTCAGGGCACTGACGAACAGATTCCCCAGAAATTCGACTTTTGCTGCAGCATCAGTGGAGTATCCGGCCAGCAGGATACCCGCCACGATTCCAATGAGGATCTGAATAACCAGATTGCCATTGGCAATTTTAGCGAGAAATGGTTGTGGTTGACTCATAAGACATCCTGAATGTTTTGAGTTGGTTTAGAAGCGTTTTATGTTGTTTGCGGATGGTTTTTTAACAGGATAATCGATAGATTTCCACAATTCTTTTTATAAACTTTTAGGTTACACATTTTTAACCTTCATATTTGCTGACATTTGTGAGCTGGATATCAATAATGAGTGACCAGAAACAGAGCAATCTGCCTGTTTTCGTGCTTCCGCTAGAAGAGTGTGTGGTCAGCGTTGTTCCGGGACTTGTTAACAGATAAAAAAAATCCTGCCCGAAAGCAGGATTGTAAGGGAGAAATTGTTAACAATCCAGTTGCATAAAAGATTCGTACACAAATCAATTCAGCACTTGAATGCTTACATGTTTTTCTCGTTGGTAGACGGTAAATCAGGCACGATCGGTGCGAGTGTCTGCTGCTGTTCAGTCTGCTTCGCTGGTGAACTATCCCGTTGTAAAAGATGCAGTAAAGGCTGGTTATCCCATGCTTCGGGTGATTTTCCGTAGAAAGCAGCCATCATGGTCTGAATGGCCTGATCCAATGCTGTACGTTGCGCCGGATCAAGCTGAGATTTATCCCACTGCTGATAGAGCGTTTGAATCTGCAACGGCTGACGGGCGCGAACGGCTGACACCAGGCGTTTTTTCACCGGCTCCGAACTTGCCACAACGCCAGTGTTTCCCGGTTGGTGCTGTTTAGACTGGCGTGCTTTCAGCCACAGCAGGAGCGTTGCAAGCCAGAGGATCGTCATCAGCAGGGTCAGCCAGGGCCACCACGGGGAAACATCTTGCTGGGTGCTTCCGCCGGGAACGGATGGCGTTGAATGTTGCGCTCCGTTTGACTGGCCGTTGGTACTGGCGGTATTTGTGCTGCTCGTTGACGATGCGGTCCCCGGTGTTGTGTTGTCTGGTTTCACCTCAAGGATTTTCCCCGTCGCAAGACTGTGTGCCTGTTGCCCTGTTTCGGTATTCCACCAGTTCACTTTGAGCGGCGGCAGTGTAATGGTGCCAGTTTCACGGGGAATGATGACCTGTTTCAGAGTCATCACACTATAGTTATCCTGCTGAGTATAGACGGGTTTTTCACTGTAAACCCGGACGGAGTCCGGATAGCTCAGCGACAGATCCGGCATCTGACTTTGCGGTGTCCCTTTCATTTTCAGGGTCAGAACCCGGGTGATTGGCTCGCCGACTTTCAGCACCGGTGCATCGTTCTGCCACTGCTGATTCAGCTGCAAATCTGGGGTTGGCAGCCATAGCCCCTGATAATGCGCCGGTTTGGCCAGAACGGTTAACGGCTCAGGATCGGCCTGAAGATGCACGGGAATCCGAAGTCCCAGAGTTCGGCCACGGCCGCTTTTGAAAGCGGTGCCTGTCAGCTTGGCTCCCTGGAGCGTGATGTCTCCGGGTTGTTTGGCCGTAATCCGGTATTTACGGTTCACGATCATGTAGCGGCGACCATTCAAGACCGTTTCTGCCTGATGATCGTCGCCCACCTGAACCACTTCAATTCCGTCTCCCTGGGGGGCAATCAGGCTGGCTTGTTCCAATTGTTCGCCCACTTTGAGCTGGACCTGATAGATCTGGCTTTCACCCACATAAAGCTTGGATTTGTCTAACCGTCCTGAGATTTCAATCGCAAGATCTGTATTCAGACTTTTTTGTGAAGGCTGATCGCTGACCTGAATCACGATGGGTTCAGAACGTGAAGCGCCGATCCGAAAGGCGGGAATGGTGAATTGCCCGGTTTTGTTCGCGGCCAATGCCACGCGCCATTCTGTCCGGCGGGACACGGTGCCATTCACAAAGCTGTTGAAAGAACGGGTACTGGGGGTGCCTACCGTAAAATCTTGAGCCAGCGGAGAAAGATCTAACGCTTTTTGGCTGACATTATCATCAATGCTGACTTTCAGTTCGAAAATCTCGTTGACCCCAACCTGATTACTCGACACGGTTGCAACCACCTGAGCGGCTGAGGCGGAATAGGAGAGAAGGCCCGCCAAAAACAGAATGAGGCTCAACCAGAACCGTGTATGGCTGAGGTGAGAAAAAAAGGTGTCATGCTTGAAATTCATCATAAGTCCTGCTGTTCAGTCGACATCATTACCAGCGGTTTTCCGGGGCATCCGGTGCAGATTTCTCTCGGGCTTGCAGAAGAATCTGCGCCCGGAGTAATTCGCTGGTACTGTCGGGAATTTGTTCGAGTTTCTTCAGCGTCGGATGACTGGCTGTCAGGCCACTGGCCGGTTCATCCTGTGGATTCTGACCGCCTTGTGTGCCTGCGAGTGCGTCAGTATTCTGTTCGGCATCGTCCGCATGACTTTGGTTCGGGTTCTCCGACCATGCTTCTCCGGGCTGATCGCTATCTTGTGAATCGGATGGGCGACCCGAAGTGTTCGCCGTCTGAGTTGGTTCAGAGCCAGACGCGTCATCTTGCTGGGTCTCCGACGGCGCACGCTGTCCGGGATTGCGCTGTTGCGTAGATTCTGAGCCTGGGGCCGAAGCAGCGGCGGTGTGTTGTCCGGCTGAATCCTGGGATCCTGAACCGTCCGTTTCAGAGGTCTGACTTGGCTGCTGTTCATGTTGTCTTTGATTAGCGACGTTGCCGGTTGACTGTTGCCCGCCGGATGGGGGGGCGTTATCCTGACCCTGCTGACCCTGCTGACCCTGCTGACCCTGCTGACCCTGCTGACCCTGCTGATTTTGCTGATTTTGCTGATTTTGCGAATCTTGCGGGGGACTGTCGCCATTTTGTGCTTGCTGCTGGGCTTGCTGTTGTTGGATCAGCGTCTCGACCGTCTCAAGATTGTGTCTGGCGTCTGTGTTTTCAGGATCCTGCCTGAGTACATCCTGATAGATATCTTTGGCTTTTTGTAACTCGCCGGACTGAGCGTAAGCATTCGCCAGATTATATCGGGACTGAGGATCTGTCATCGGGGTCAGCGTCTCAATGGCACCGGCATAATCTCCTGCCTGATATTGTGCTGCGCCTTTCCATGCGGGGGATTCAAACATCCGCGCGGCTTGTTCATAGTTCTGCTGCTGGTATTGATCGTAGGCTTGCTGTTCCTGATTTTGCCATGGGGACGCAAAGCTCTGATCAACAGGCATGAACAGGCCGAGCAGCACGATGAAAGCAATACCTTTGCGGCATGCGGGCAGACAGAGCAAGAGCACTGGAATCATCAGCCAGAAGCCACCATTCAGCCGTTCAACAATTTGGTTGTCCTGATCCGGCGTTTGTGCCGTTTTCCGGTTCGTCGTGGCTTGAAGCAGCGTATGAATATCCTGATCGTTACCACGCCAGGCTGTCATCACCCCGCCATGACTGCGAGCCAGTGACCGCAATTGTGTCAGGTTGGTTTTACTGACGATTGTCTTGCCCTGATTGTCTTGTAACAACCGGCCATCAGACATGGTAATCGGCGCGCCTTGTGCTGTTCCGACCGCAAGAATAGAGAGATGGTAATCTGTACCATTCAGAATCGTATTGGTCTGGTCCGCCTCACGCTCACTGAGCCCGTCGGTGATCAGAATCAGATCCCCTTGGGGATGACCGCCCTGTTTGAGCAGATTCACTGCGGCCTGAATGCCGGTTGCTGCGTTGCTGCCCTGAATCGGCATGATTTCAGGCGACAGGCCGGGAATCAAAGCGGCAAGGGTGGCACTGTCCTGAGTAAGCGGGCTGATCACATAGCCATCTCCTGCGTAAGCGATCAAACCTGTTGAACCTTCACGCCAGTGGGGCAGAAGATCCATCGCTTTGTATTTGGCCTGTTCAAGCCGGTTGGGCTGAAGATCGGTGGCGAACATTGAATTCGACATATCCATCACCAGCACACGGGCTTGTTTCAGATTGAACGCAGGCATCTTTTGTTTTTCCCAGCTGGGCCCTGCCATGGCCAGCACGGTCAGCAGCCAGCCGAGGCTGAGTAGCAGCACAGGCAGGCGGCGGGATTGCTGGGCCTGCGAGGCACCTTCTGCCTGCAGGTGGGGCGCAATCAGTCCGGTTTGATCACGTCGTTTCAGGAGTACAGGGACAAGCACTGCTAACGGGATCAGGGCGGTGAACCACAGCGGGTGCAAAAAGGTAAAATCAGCCATAGTGCCTCCAATGCATCGCCAGTATCATGCTCAGCAGTAAGGCGACTGCGAGCGGGATCCGGAACAGTTCCTCCTGAGGACGCCACGTCTGACTGGCGCTCGACACCGGTTCAAGATCATTGATGCTCTGATAAATACGCGCCAGCTGTTCCGGGCTTCGTGCCCTGAAATACTGTCCGCCAGTGAGCGTGGCGATTTGTGTTAAGGTTTTTTCGTCCAGATCCTGTGATGGATTGACAATTCGCTGGCTGAAAAAGCTTCGTTCAATCATTTCATCCGCGCCGATACCGACGGTATAAATTTTGACCTGATTCTCTGCGGCCAGTGTTGCGGCTTCTATCGGGGCGATCACACCTGAGGTATTGGCGCCGTCACTGAGCAGCACGATCACGCGCTGGTCATTTTCGCTGTTGATAAAGCTTTTGGTCGCGATCCCCAATCCTTCACCGATGGCTGTGCTTTGACCAATTAAGCCCAATACACTTCGGTTCAGTTGTTGCTTCACCGTATTGAGATCAAAGGTCAGGGGTGTTTGCAGGTAAGCATGATTGGCAAACAAAACCAGACCCAGACGATCGCCCTGACGCTGGCTGATAAAATCGGACACAACCTGCTTTACAGATGTGAGTCGATCGATGCTGTTGCCGTCTTCATCCACCATATCTTCCGTGGACATCGAGCCGGATAAATCCACAGCCAGCAGCATGTCGCGATGTTCTGGCTGGATTTGTACCGGATCGCCGAACCAGACGGGTCTTGCAATCGCGGTAATCAGACATCCCCAGCATAAACAAGCCAGGATCACAGGCCATCGGCGTGAAGGTTGCCGTGTGGCCTGCTGCGGTAAAACGGGCAGAAAGACTCGGGCTGACGGTTCAACCGGACGGGCGACACGGGAAATCAGCCAGGGCAATGGGAGCAGGACAAAAGCCCACCACCAAAGAAAATCAAACATGCTTGTCTCCCTCCAGTGTTGCAGCACCTGACGCCTTGCAGGTTTGCTGTACCCAGCGGATTGTGAGTGTCCGGCATTGCTCCAGGGTTTGATCGGTTTGATGGTGGCTGTACAACGCCTGTTGCCAGCATTCACTCATGGCCAGAAATCCCCGGTGTTGTTCCGGTAACTGATGGTCCAGAAAAGTAAGCCACTCTGTGCCGCTCAGGCCGGCGACTTGGTCACGCGGAAAATAGGTGAGTGCTGCCTGGCGAAGGACAGTATTCAGCTCAGTCACGGACTGCGCAGCATGGATGTGTTGGAACGCCAGCTTTCTGATCGTCCGATGCGCATGATGTTTCCGGTAAAATTGACGCAGAAAGTACGCGAGTCCCAGAAGCACAATGACAATCAGCGCGGCGCTCCACCATCCCCAGGCTAAAGGCCAGACATCCGGTGGTGTAGGCAGATGGAGATCGGCCAGTGGAATCGGGTGTGTTTGTGTTTGTGACATAAATGACGATTTATCCGACAATTTTTGCCGCTGACGGACGCGTCGGCTGAGTCAGTTGTTTCAGCAATGGCGTCGCAGCAGATAAAGAATGCAGGGGAATGGCCAGAGATGCGGCCAGTTCTGTCAGCGTTTGCAGACGATGAGCGAAATGCGACGCCATGTCCTGCCGAACTCTGGCGGAACCAAAGTTCATCCAGGCAGACTGGGATCTATCCGACACATGTTCACGTCCCCGATAACCGGTTTCACCGGTTTCCAGCGGATCATACAGATGGACGAACTGAATTCGGTTATGGCTTCGCAGTTGACTGAGTCGTTTTCGATCCTGCGCCTGAAGCATGTAAAAATCACTCAGCAGGATGATTTCGCTGCCTTTCGGACAAACATGGTGTAGATGCCTGAGTGCATCGGCAAAAGACACGCGGGCGGCAGCCGGGGCAGAAGCACTGTGCTGGTGCAGATTGATCATCGCATTTAAGACAGACAGCGGACCCTGTTGTCTGGCCGTTGGTTTGCACTCACTTAGGGTTTCGCCATTGTAGATCAAGGCACCGACACGATCTTGCTGCTGTACAGCCAGCCAACTGATCAAACTGGCAAAATGCGCCGCCTGCACGGATTTCAGTAAAAGCTGGCTGCCAAAACGCATGCTGGGGCTGAAATCAATCAGCAGCATGACAGGTTGTTCTCGTTCTTCGCTGAATAATTTGGTGTGCGCTTTGCCGGTCCGGGCGGTTACCCGCCAATCAATGGCTCGGATATCGTCGCCGGGCTGATAAGGACGGACTTCAGAGAAATTCATGCCCCGTCCTTTCTGGCGGCTTAAGTGCTGGCCGTTGAGCTGGGACCAAACGCTTCTGGCTGGTGGCAGCCATTGAACCGTCTGACTTTTATACTGGAGCAGCTCAGCCAGACATAAGTCATGCCCGTTGCTGTGCCTTGGCAGTGAAGCGGGCAGGGTGTCTGTGACTTTGCTCATGCACTGGTTACCTGCTGAAGCAGTACCTCAACAACCCGATCCGGTGCAATGCCTTCAGCTTGCGCTTCATAACTCAGCAGTAGGCGGTGCCTCAAAACGGGGTAGGCCATTTTCTGAACGTCATCCGGGGTAACAAAATCCCGGCCTTGCAGCCAGGCATAAGCACGGGCACAGCGGTCTAGCGCGAGCGTGGCCCGCGGGCTGACCCCCATTTGAAGCCATGCGGCCAGTTCATCACTGTAACGTTGGGGCTCGCGTGTCGCCATCACCAACCGAATCAGATACTGCTCGACTTCAGCAGCCATATGGATTTGCAGCACTTCCTGCCGCGCACTGAAAATCTCAGCCTGACTGAGCATCACAGCAGGTGCTGATTCCTGATGATGCTCAATTGCCTCACCGCGATTCAGTCGTAAGATTGCCAGCTCACTCTCTTCATTGGGGTAATCGACGTTGAGCTGAAGCAAAAACCGATCAAGTTGGGCTTCGGGTAGCGGGTAGGTGCCTTCCTGCTCAATCGGGTTCTGTGTCGCCATGACCAGAAATAGTTCAGGCAACGGATAGGTCTTTCTGCCCGCAGTGATTTGTTTTTCAGCCATCGCTTCCAGCATGGCTGCCTGCACTTTTGCGGGGGCGCGGTTGATTTCATCGGCCAGCAGCAGTGCGTTAAAAATCGGACCGGGCTGGAAAACAAACTCACCGGTTTCCGGACGGAAGATGTCTGTACCCGTAAGATCGGCTGGAAGCAGATCCGGCGTGAACTGAATGCGGTGAAAATCGCCTTCAATGCAGGCAGCAAGCGTTTTGACGGCTCGTGTTTTTGCAAGCCCAGGAGGGCCTTCGACGAGAATATGCCCGTCTGCAAGGAGAGCAACGAGCAGTTGCTGCACCATTTCGGGTTGTCCGATGACCTGTTGTTGTAAGTATTGTCCGAGTTGCTGAAAGGTCTGTGAAAGCATTGTTTCTCATTTCCCTGGGATAAATGGCTATTTCCGGCGGCTGACTTCGTTGTCAGGCTGCGAAACACGGCTAGCATCCGGAAAAAACGCTGTAAATTCAAGTGTTCCTGTAAAGTCTAAGTGCGATATTGTCCGCATCCTTTGACCTGACAATCCGTCTGATTGTTTCGGTCCTGAACTTCGGGCATTTTTCCCCGGCGCTGTATGAATGACATTTGACTTTGTCCTTGCAGGGAAGTTCACGGAGAGAAGCAAACAAATGATAAATGTTATTTTTCTTTTTTACATATCATAGTGACCATGATCATCTTTTAAGGAAAAAGTCGCTAAAAATAAATCGATAAAGAGCTGATAAAATCACAATATTTACTGGTCAGATGTGTTTTTTGTGTTGCATTTTTGCTGCATGAATTTGTGCAAGATCAAAAAACTTTAATTTTTTTTATTTTTCGATTTTTAGTGATTCGTTGGTGCAAGACTGCTCGATAGTGGTGCATTGCAATAAAAAATGCGATTGAAATAGGAAAGCAAAAGAGAGAAATCATCGAAATTGCAGCATTTTGTAAACTTGGCATCAGTGATGCATTGCAATATACCGTTAACAAATCTCAGCTATTGTGTAATCGATTAATTGTTTTTTGGTCCATTCCATAGAGGGATTTTTTCGAAACCATAAATTCCTTATGTTGATATATATATGTGACTGTGTTCTTATAATATTTATGCAATGTAAACTTCACGCAAGTGTCTTGTGGGATAGATACGCTGCGAAAGTGTGGTGTTGAGACGAAGTCTGGTTGAGCTGTACAGAAAGAGGTTCTCATCGAAGAAAGTGCGCATTAATTGTTTGTTATAACAATAATTTTTGCACTGTACAGGATGGAAAGGAGTCTGCTTGATGACTAAGGTAGCATTGGTAACTGGCGCAAAAGGTGGCATTGGTTCTGCAATCACTCAGGGTTTAGTTGATGCAGGGTATCGTGTTATTGCCACATATTTCCCCACTGGTGAAGCGAAAGCGAATGAATGGTTTGCTGAAAATAACTATTCTGAGGCTCAAGTTCGTTTATTCCCTCTTGATGTCACGGATGCGGCATATTGTGAAGAGGCACTGACTACTCTTTTAAATGAAGAGGGTAAGATTGACGTGCTGGTGAACAATGCTGGAATAACCCGTGACAGTACTTTTAAACGAATGACGGCACAACAATGGCAGGAAGTCATCTCAACGAACTTAAACAGCCTGTTTAATGTGACGCATCCATTATTCGCTTCCATGTGTGATAAAGGGTTTGGCCGGATTATTAATATTTCGTCGGTGAACGGACTGAAAGGTCAATTCGGTCAGGCGAATTATTCTGCTGCGAAAGCAGGCATGATTGGGTTTACCAAAGCGCTGGCTGCTGAAGGTGCGCGCTATGGTGTAACCGTGAATGCGATCGCGCCAGGATATACCGGCACACCCATGGTAGAAGCCATTAAGCCTGAAGTGTTGGATGCGATTAAAGCTGAAATTCCAATGAAGCGTTTAGCGCAGCCGAATGAGGTTGCTGCTTCTGTCAATTTCCTCGCCAGCGATGCTGCCGCCTACATTACCGGTGAAACACTCTCGGTAAATGGCGGCCTCTACATGCAATAAGACGAAGTAAGGATACCCGATACATGACCAAAGTTTTTATCGTAGCAGCGAAACGGACTCCGATTGGCAGCTTTAATGGATCGTTGAAGTCAGTTTCACCGGCTCAACTGGCAGCTGTTGCCATTAAAGCGGCGCTGACTCAGGCAAATGTTGATCCTGCAAAAGTGGATGAAGTGATTCTGGGGAATGTGATTGCTGCAGGCCAGGGGATGGGCCCGGGTCGGCAGGCATCGATTTTTGCTGGTATTCCAGAGCAGGTCCCGGCGTATAGCCTGAACATGGTTTGCGGTAGCGGCATGAAGGCAGTCATGGATGCAGCGGCACATATCAAAGCAGGCGATGCTGAACTGGTCGTTGCTGCTGGTGCGGAGAGCATGTCTCAGATTCCATTTACAGTCCCGGCTTCGATTCGTGATGGACAAAAGATGGGCAACCTGCAGATGACCGATCTGCTGATCAATGATGGCCTGACGGATGTATTCAATCAGTACCACATGGGCGTGACTGCGGAAAATGTGGTTGCGAAAGTTGGTTTGACCCGCGAGCAGCAAGACAACTTCGCGCTGGCAAGTCAGCAAAAAGCGGTTGCTGCGATTGAACAAGGCAAGTTTGTGGATGAGATCGCCCCTGTAGAAGTGCAGGAGCGTCGTGAAACCAAACTGATTGATACTGATGAGTATCCGAAAGCCAATGCAACTTTGGAAGGTCTGCAGAAACTGCGCCCGGCTTTCAATAAAGAAGGCAGTGTGACTGCGGGGAACGCATCCGGAATTAATGACGGCGCTAGTGCCATCATCGTAGCCTCGGAAGCCGCCGTTGAAAAATATGGGCTGACCCCATTGGCTGAAATTCAAGGTTATGCGCAAGCCGGTGTTGCACCTGAGGTCATGGGATTAGGTCCTGTTCCGGCAGTCCAGAAAGCCTTGGAAAAAGCTGATTTAGGCATTGATGCTGTCGGTTTGTTCGAGTTTAACGAAGCTTTTGCCGGACAGGCATTAGGCGTGTTGCATGAGTTGGCTGACGCGTTGGATACCAAAGTCGAAGATTTGGCTGAGCGTAGCAATGTCAATGGTGGTGCGATTGCACTAGGTCACCCGCTGGGTGCCTCGGGTAATCGGATTATCGTGAGCCTGCTTCATGAAATGCGCCGCCGTGGCACAGAGCATGGTTTGGCCACACTTTGTGTCGGTGGCGGTATGGGTACGGCGATCGTACTGAAAAAAATCGAACAAGACTCTTGACCAAACTGGCGTTTGTTCCGGCAAACGCCTTTAAATAGCACTTAAATTGAAGGAAACATATTATGTATACGGAAATGTTTAAATCGTTCTCTGAGCAAACTGAAAAATCACTGGCACCTTACGTGAAATTCAACAAGCTGTTCACGAAGAATGTTGAAGAGCTGACTGAACTTCAACTGGCAGCCGTGCGTGCTTACAGTGATCTGGGTCTGTCTCAGCTGAAAGCAATCAGCGAAATCAAGGATCTGCAATCGCTGACTTCTTTCCAAAGCCAGCAGTTGGAAAACCTGACCAAACTGTCTCAGCAACTGGTTGAAGACAGCAATAAATTTTCTGCACTGGCGCAAGGCTTCAAATCTGAAGTTGAAGTCCTGGTAGCCGAAAACGTAAAGCAAGCTACGCCAGCTTAAGTTCGATTCCTACCCTAATGCCGTCCCAATTTGTGGGCGGCATTTTTAGTCCAAAAGCAGAGGTCATTGCGATGAACCCGAATTTTTTCACGGACTACTTTGCTAAACTCCAGGAAATGAACCAAGCGTGGTGGAAGGAGTTTGATTCCGGCAAGGCAGCCATTAACACCCCATTCAACAAAGCAATGAATGAGTTGAATCTGGAAGACACGACGGCTTGGCTGGAAAAAGCATCGGCGCAGCCAGCTGTGATTGCAAAAATTCAGATGGATTGGTTTGAGAACCAGATGAAGATTTTGCAAAGTGTGACCAACACTGGCGATAATCAGGAAGTTGTCACTCCGGCGCATGATGATAAGCGTTTCATCGATCCCGCATGGCAGAATGAAGCTTTTTATAACTACATCAAACAATCTTATTTGCTGTTCAGCAATAAGATGAAAGAAACCATCGATTCGATTGATGGCCTGGATGACAAAGCAAAAGAGCGTCTGAACTTTTTTTCTCGTCAGGCCATTAATGCGCTGTCGCCAACGAACTTTATCACCACGAACCCTGAGCTGGCCAAACTGACGGTTGAGTCCAATGGTCAGAACCTGATCAAAGGCATGGAATTGTTGCATGAAGACATGCAGTCCAGTGCTGATGTGCTGAAAATCCGGATGACAAACGGCGATGCATTCCAGGTAGGTGATAATATTGCGAACACCCCGGGAGAGGTCATTTTTAAGAACGAGCTGTTTGAATTGATTCAGTACAAGCCGTTAACTGAAAAAGTGAACGCGACGCCGATCCTGATTGTGCCGCCATTTATCAATAAGTACTACATCATGGATCTTCGTGAGAAGAACTCTCTGGCGCGCTGGTTGGTAGAACAGGGCCATACGGTGTTCATGATGTCGTGGCGCAATCCAGATGCGACGATGAAGGACGTTGACTTTGATCATTACGTTCTGGATGGTGCGCTGAAAGCGCTGGACGTTGTGGAAAGTGTTTCGGGTGAAAAACAAATCCACGCAGTGGGCTATTGTATTGGCGGAACTTTGCTGGCGACCGCCTTGGCCTACAGTGCTGCGAAACGGATGAGGAACCGGGTAAAAACGGCAACCTTCTTTACCACGATTCTGGACTTTTCACAGCCGGGAGAGATTGGCGCATACATTAATGATCCGATCATTTCCGCGATTGAAGCGCAAAATGAACTCAAAGGCTATATGGATGGCCGCTCATTGAGCGTAACCTTCAGCTTGCTTCGTGAGAACAGCCTGTATTGGAACTATTATGTGAATAACTACCTGAAAGGGAATAGTCCAATCGATTTCGATTTGTTGTTCTGGAATGGCGACAGCACGAATGTGGCTAAAGCATGCCACAGTACGCTGCTGCGTCAGTTCTATCTGGAAAACAAATTGATGGATCCGAAAGGATTTAAAGTGGGTGGCGTTTATATTGATTTGTCGAAAATCAAAATCCCGACCTACTTCATTTCAACGCAGGAAGATCATATTGCTCTTTGGCAGGGGACGTACCGTGGTGCTCAGGTGCTGAGCGGTGATTCAGTCTTTGTGCTGGGTGAATCTGGTCATATTGCAGGGATTATTAACCATCCTGATAAGAAGAAGTATGGTTATTACACCAACGAGAAGGCTGAGGCTGATCCGGAGAATTGGCTGGCAGGTGCCAAGCGACATGATGGCTCTTGGTGGACACATTGGAACACCTGGTTGAACGGCTATAACGCTGAAGAACAGATTTCTGCGCGTGACATTGGTAACGAGAGTTACCCGTCAATCAGTCCGGCACCGGGCCATTATGTGAAGCAAACCTTGCCGATTGAACTTGCGGATAGCAAATAAGACCATGTTCTATCGGCATCCAATGGATGCTCTCTGACAAAAGGTCGCATCAAGCCAGTGATTTTTTCACTGGCTTTTTTCTGGCGTTGATACAATCAAGGTTGTCTTTGAGGATGCAATTGATCGTGAGCGATCAATTGCATCCTGTCATCTCCCTGTATTTGCACACTTTCTTTGATAAGAAACCCTGCGACTAATGTTTCGCGCTCTATACTGAGTATGTAGGAGCGAATTCAGGTGGAGTGTCTATGGTTCAGGAAAAGCGTGAAGCAGGGATGACGGGTTGCGAAGAATGTGGCCTTGTTGTCAGCCTGCCCGTGCTCGAACCTGGTCAGCGTGCCAATTGCCCAAGATGTGGTCACCTGTTGATGAAAACCATCAAACACCCGCAACACCGGACGTTAGCCTACGGAATCGCCAGTTTAATCATGCTGGTGTTGAGCGTCAGTTTTCCCTTTATGTCGTTCAGTGTGCAGGGAATTCGTCAGGAAATCACCCTGATGCACTCGGCCGAAATGCTGAATCAATTCGAAAACAGTCTGCTGGCATTATTGTTGTTAATGACTGTTGTGATTTTGCCTGCCTGCTATATCAGCTCTGTGCTCTATTTATATTGGTTGTCGGGGAAGCATGGAAAAATTGAAAAAGACAGTGTGAATCATCAGGTCAAACAACTCTGTCGGCTGACATTGGGTATTGAACCCTGGCTGATGGTGGATGTGTTTTTAATCGGGATTCTGGTGAGTTTAATTAAAATCGCAGCGCTGGCAGATGTTGGCCTTGGGATGTCGTTCTGGGCATTCTGTATTTACACGGTGCTGGTCGTGAAGTGCGTTTCTATGGTCGACAGAACCTGGTTATGGCTGCAGTTTGCCCCGATGGTACCACTGAAAGAAGTGAAAGCGGGCGACAGTCATGATTCTCTGAATCACATTGCCTGCCATGTGTGCGGACAGCTGAATGCCGTGGCGGAGCATGGCAGGGCGAGATGCCTTCGCTGTCATGGCACGTTGCATCCTTATCATCCCTGGAAAAATCTGCAATACGCTTGGGCACTGTTACTGGCATCGGCCGTTTTTTTTCTGCCCGCAAATTTGTATCCCATGATGTATACCGTCAGCTTGGGAAAATCCGAAGGTTCAACGATTTTAGAAGGCGTGGTATTGCTTTGGCATCATGGTTCGTATCCGGTGGCGATGGTGATTTTTCTGGCCAGTGTGGTGATCCCGCTGGCGAAAATTTTCACGCTGGGTTGGTTGTTTTATACGGCAGGACGAAGTCAGTCTGATGAAAGCTGGAAGGCCATTCGTCGCTTAAAACTTTACCGGGTAACTGAGTTTATCGGGCGCTGGTCGATGATCGATATTTTTGTGGTGGCTTTGCTGGTTGCTTTGGTTCAATTGCAAAACCTGATGGCAATCTATCCGGGGCCGGCGGCATTGTCGTTCGCCTCCGTTGTGATTCTGACCATGTTGTCTGCGATGATCTTTGATCCGAGAATTTTTTGGCAGCATGTAAAACCGGAATCAAAACAAGATAACCAATCCGGTCATGACATTTCCCCATTTCAGAAGGAGCCGCGTTCATGAGTGATCAAACGCCGCCAAAAGCTGAAGTCAGCCCAATCCGGCAACTTTCACTGATCTGGCTGGTGCCAGTCGTTGCCTTGGTGATCGGCTTCTGGATGCTGATTCAGTTTCTTGCCAGTAAAGGTCCCGAAATTACGCTGAAGCTGACCACAGCGGAGGGAATTGAAGTTGGCAAAACTGAAATTAAAGCACTCAATGTCAAAGTCGGGGTGATTACGGATGTCAAACTCAGTGACGATTACAATTCCATCATGGCGGTTGCGCAGCTCGACAAAGATGCCGAAAGAATGCTGAAAACGGATACTCGCTTTTGGGTAGTGAAACCGCGAATTGGAAAGCAAGGGATTTCTGGCTTAGAAACGTTGCTTTCCGGGGCATATATTGAACTTCAACCCGGTGTGCAAGAAGAAGAGCAGCGCGCTTTTAACGTGCTGGATACACCCCCTGTCGCGCCTTTGGATGCAAAGGGACTTCGCCTTATTCTGTCACATCAAGAAGCTGGTAAGCTCAGTGTCGGTGATCCGGTGCTGTATGAAGGGTTTACAGTGGGGCGAGTTGAAAAAGTCAGTTTTGATACCCAGAGCAAGAAGGCCAATTATCAGCTGTTCATTTTTGAACCCTATGACAGTCTGATCCGGAAACGCACTCGTTTCTGGCTGTCCTCGGGCGTTGAACTGAAAATGTCTGCGGAAGGATTCAATCTGAAAATTGGCTCTGTGGAGTCTTTATTAACCGGTGGCGTCAGCTTTAATGTGCCGGAAGGATCAGAACCGGGTGAGCTGGTGACACGGCAAATGAGCCGGTTCCGGTTGTACAACAATCAAAATGAAGTGCGAGAACGATTCTACGATCAGTATCTGGAATACGTCATGCTGTTCGATGAGTCTGTCCGGGGCTTAAATGAAGGTGCACCGGTCGAATACCGTGGGATCAGGCTCGGGACTGTCTCCAAAGTTCCTTTGCGTTTGCCCAATCAAAGTAAAGGATTTTCGAATCAGCAAATCCCGGTGCTGGTTCGTATTGAACTGTCTCGGGTCCTGGAATACGTTGATACCCGCAATTTGCAGGAGTTGCATGACAACCTCAGTCTGCAGTTTAGCAAAGGGTTGCGTGCATCATTGAAAACGGCGAATTTCCTCACCGGGCAGCTCATGGTCGATGTCGAGTTTTACACCGAAGAACCACTGCCCAGTGCGCTGACCTATAAAGATTATGATGTGTTTCCGACCACGGCTGGTGGCTTTGCTGAGATTCAAAAGCAGGTGGCTTCGCTGCTGGATAAACTGAATAACCTGCCTTTGGAAACCACCTTATCAGAGCTGAATCAGACGCTGGCGGCCGCCGAGAAAACCCTGAAATCTGCAGAGCAGGCAGCCAGAAGTGTCGATGCATTAATGGCTCAGCAGGAGACAAAAGCTATCCCGGCCGAGTTGAGAAACAGTCTGACGCAAATACAGGCCACGCTCAGCAGCTATGGGGCTGAAGGGGCGCCATACCGAAATCTTGAAAATGCGCTGGTCCGCTTCGAACAGGTGATGAAGGAACTGCAACCTGTGCTCAGACAGGTGAATGACAAGCCGAATTCACTGATTTTTTCAGACAGCAAGGGTAAAGACCCGATTCCTGTCGCGGGGGAATGAACATGTTGAAACAAGATTGGCGATTGTTGCTGTGTGTACTGGCACTCTGGGGTTTAGCCGGATGTAGCAGCCAGCCGGAAGAGTCGGATATCACGACGTATCTGTTGCCACAGGCGACAGAGCAAACGGTACCGGCGATACTCAACCGTCAGCCTGTTTTGGTTGTTTCACCGGTTGAAATGGCATTGCATCTGACCGGAACAGGGCTGGTTTATCAAACCAGCGAGACGGCTATCGTTCAGGCGCAACAGAATCTTTGGGCGGAGGACGTATCTCGTCAACTGACCCGGCGAATTCAGGGGGATTTACGGATGAAACAAACCCGTTACTGGCCTTCTGAACTGTCGGCGGCGATTCAATCAACGGGTTTGCCCAAACTTCAGGTGCGGGTGAGTGAGTTTAATGGCCACTATTCAGGGCTGGCTCACTTCAGCGGAGAGTGGTTGTTGGTGAGTCAGCAAGGGGAGTTACAAACGATTCAGCCATTCAGCGTGCAGGTCCCCTTGAAAGCGGCCGGATACAGTGCTCAAGTGTCGGCATTGTCGGAAGCTGTCAGCCGACTGACGACACAGATTGCGCAGCGGCTCTCGACAGCTTCGCTTTATCAGTCGGACTAACGTTGTTGCAACCGGTAATACCCATTCACCCAACACTCCGGTAATCCTTCGCCGGATGGGAACGCCAGTTGCTGCTTCTCCAGTATGACGGGCTCCGCCAAATCTTCACCCGATTGAAATTGTACGGTGACATGGCGTTTGAATGGATTGGTCAGAGACGCCATGTCAACGACATCCACTAAGTCGCCTGTTCTCGATTCTTTCAGAAACATCACGCTAACCTCCTGTCGCTGGGGTACTCTAATTATGGCCGATTTTATTGCGGTCGTGAAAAAGGACAGGCTATGAACGACTTTTATTGGGGGATCGATCTGGGCGGTACCAAGGTCGAGTGCGTTGTGATTGATCGAAAAGACGACCGCTGCGTGCTCCGGGAACGGATACCGAGTGAGGCCGACCAGGGATATCGCCACATTCTGCATCGAATCAAAATTTTGGTTGATCAATGTGCCGCTCAAATCGGACATGACCCGGATGCGATTGGGTTTGGTACACCCGGCGCACTGGATCCTTCAACCGGGCTGATGAAAAACTGTAACTCGACGGCGCTCAATGGCCAGCCATTGCAGCAGGATCTCGCCGATCTGCTGGGTGTTGCGGTAACACTGGCGAATGATGCGAATTGTCTGGCGCTGGCCGAAACGCATCTGGGGATCGTCAGGCAGATCTGTCCGGATGCCGAAGTTGTTTTTGCGGTGATTATGGGGACAGGCGTGGGTGCGGGTATTGTTGTTCATGGCCGTTTGATCAATGGCTTACATGGGATTGCAGGTGAGTGGGGGCACAATGTGATTGAGCCCGACGGTCAGCTTTGCTATTGCGGAAAGCGGGGATGTTTGGAAACGGTGATCTCTGGGCCGGGGCTGGAACGGGCTTATCAGGCGCTGACCGGAGAAGTCTGCTCACTCAGTCGGGTGATGAAGCTGGCTCAATCCGGGCAAGCAGAAGCGCTGCAAGTGAAAGCCCGCCTGATTCACTATTTTGGACGAGCAGTCGCACAAATCATCAATGTGCTGGATCCAGACGTCATCGTGATTGGGGGTGGTGTTGGGAATATTGAAGATTTATATGATGCGGGCAGAGAAGCGGTGATGCCTCATTTGTTCAATCCGACCTTTCACACGCCAATTGTGAAGCCTATTCTAGGCGATAGTGCCGGGGTTTTTGGTGCGGCGATGCTGGTGAAATAGAACAATTTCTTCCGCTGAATGTGTGGATTGAAATAATTTCCGGGATAAAGTCTGCTGTGCTTGTAAGAGATATCTCACAATGACGTGGGAAATCTTGCTTCCTTTGATACGGAAAATACGATTAAAGAAATTACAATGCTCTATCTTTCATTGGCTTACATGGATTTTCGACTTTGTTTCTTTTGTTGACACTGAAAATGTGATCTTCGTTCGTTGCGCAGAATTCTGAATCAAGTAATCTTTACCCCGTCGGAAGGAACTGACGGAACGGAACAGGAACAGGCCAGGGAATTTGGCAGCTTCAGGATGAAGCAGGTACGTTAGGATGATGTATCTACAGGGACTGTGAAGGGAAGCATCGAATGGATTCGATACAGTGAGTAGGATGCTTACTGGTCAGGACGACATCACGGACCACTTCAGGATGAAGTAACGGACACCTCCAGGACGGAGACGAGAGTTGTAACAGGACGTTGCAATGGGTCAGGGTCAGACCAAAGGAACACCTCCAGGATGGAGTTTTAGGGAACGCTGAAGGATACAGCATTATCAAGGAATGATGCAGGGAGCACTATCGTAGCGGGATTGCTGCAAGTAAGACCTAAGGGCGCAACGAAAGTTGCGCCCGCTCTTTTTTCTGCTGAATGAAATTAACCAGCAACCACCTGAGGCTTTTGCTTCAGACTCACCATCAACATATACACCGCGGTACTTGCCAGCGAGATGAAGAAAAAGTTCATCAGCCCATTGGCATGATGTAAAAAACTGCCTGCGCCAAGTGGACCCGCCACAGATCCAATACTGTAACTGAACAACATCACCTGTGTGGCAGACACAATCTGGGTGGAATTCAGCGCATCACACGCCAGTGAAATCGCAATCGGGTACAACGCGAACGAGGACATCCCCAGTAATGCCAGCCCGATAACCATCACGGCGTAGCCTTCAAACAGCGTCATCATGCCGATTGCAAAAATGCCCAGTAAGCAAGCGGCAGCCATCAGCAGTGTTTTACTCATCTTGCAGGATAAAGCACTGACGACCGGCTGAATTGCCATGCCACCGAGCACAGTGGATGCCATCAAACCGCTGATCTGCTCGGCAGTCAATCCCTGAAGTTTCAGAGAAAATGGCAGCAGGCCATAAATGGTACTCATGACAATTCCGGACACCAGACACCCTAGGATTGCCGGTTTACTCAGCGCCAGAATTTGTTTGCTCGTCAGACTTGTATGTTGTTCGCAAGCGGGTTGTGAATGTTTGGAAACCAGTGCCGGAACCATCGCAAGCACGACCAGAGCCAGAATGCTGAAAAATGGCAAAAGCCCTTCAACACCGATGAACCCGATCCCAAACTGACCTAATGTGCCACCGCCGTATAATGCCGTCATATAGAAGCCCAAGCGTTTTGCTCGTTCTTTTTTATTGTCACCAATCAGTAACCAGGACTCGACGACAACAAAGATACCTGCAACCGCAATACCCGCGATAAAGCGTGCCAGCAGCCACACCCACTGCTCCGGCATGACAGGCATAATCATGATGGTTAAAGCAAGCAGAAACTGGAAGCCAATAAAGGACAAACGATGTCCAATCTTGGCAACGACTCTTTCAATCAGTAAAGCACCGATGAGCAGTCCTAAATAAAAGGTACTTGCCAGCCAGCTTGCCAGCGAAGCGGGCAGCTCAAAGTAGCTGAGTGTTAATGGAATCAGGCTCATGAGATAACCTGATGCAATAGCAAAAACCGCCAGTCCGGCTACGGGTACAAATATACCGCCGGACTGACGTGCCGCAGTGATATCACTCACGACAGAGATCTCCAAGTTTAGGGGGCAGGCCGGTGCGTGGCTGTCGAGAAGACAGTGATCTGGCCCGCTCAAGTCATTGCAGGAAGCGTATTCGGGTCAAATACCCAGGAATGATCGATTATCAAAAACCAGTCATTCTTGAAATTTGGGCAGAATATGGACTGAAAATGCGGTGAGGTAAAATGAGAAAAAGTAATAAACAAAGCGCATTTTTCTCACACAAAACATAAGGAAATAACAAACTTTAGAGCTATGAATGATACAGGGTGTTAAAACAAAGTTAATTAAATGATTTGTTCATTTTTATCAGCTGTTTGCCTAATGTGTAATGGTAATAAATAGCATTGTTTTGTGGTGTAATATTTTGCGTTCTATGTATTCTGATTGCCTGTTCATCTCAAAATAATTGCTCAATCATCTGAAAGAAATTATTGGCAGCGATTGATGATCCGGCGAGGGGCAAAGATGTAATTTTGGTGCACCCATTCACTGATATTGTGCATGATTGAGAATGTTGGCAGCAGGAGTGCTGAGGGAAAATATAAAAATTATTGAAAATCAACAGTTTAAAAAGTTGGCACGGTACGTGCAAAATTAACGGAAGACTGTGGTGGTGTTTTCTTGTGATGTAACAGGCTTAGATGACAAGTGATCTCCGCACTGCTGCAGGCTACTGAGTGTAGGTACATTTTGTCGATGATTGACTGTGGTGCTGTTCCGCGTAGCGGGGGAACAGCACCTTTTTTTATTATCTTTTGTTTCTCAGATAGCGCTTACGGCGCTCTTCTTTATTTTTGGCTTTTTCTGCTGCTTTTCGTTCGTTATCAAGCGCAACTTCAACCAATTCCTGTGTGATCATCTCTGGACGTTCCATTGTAATCTGGCCCAGTGTGCCATTTCGCAGTTCGTTGATCAGAATTTCAGATGCTTTATGCAGGTCTACTCTGCCGCCGGAACGCAAGCAGCCGCGCTTGCGACCGATGGCTTCCATCAGCTCGATTTCTGATTCAGGCAGTTCATCATCCAGCTCATAGCGCTGTTTGATGAGATCCGGATAGGCTTCTTTCAGGTACTCGACCGTGAAGAATGCAACATCAATGTAATCCATCGCGGTATCTTTCACGGCGCCTGTTGCAGCCAGACGAAAACCACTGTGCGGATTTTCGACTTTCGGCCACAGAATCCCTGGGGTATCCGACAACACAATGCCGTTTTGCAGGTTGATTCTTTGCTGCTGACGGGTCACGGCAGGCTGATTTCCGGTGATGGCCACCGAGCGGCCTGCCAGCGTGTTGATGATGGTGGACTTCCCGACATTCGGAATACCCATGATCATGGTGCGAATGTTTTTGCCCATTTCTTCACGATTTGGCGCAAGCTTGCGGCACAGTTCCAGAATTTTATGGACTTCATTCTGATTCTCTGTGGTGATCGCCATCGCTTTCACATTGTGTTCTTTTTCCAGATGCGAAATCCAAAGCTCCGTCATTTCAGGATCAGCCAAATCGCGCTTATTCAACACTTTGATGACTGGTTTTTCACCACGAAGCGAAGCAATCAGCGGGTTTTCACTGCTGAAGGGAATCCGCGCATCGAGCACTTCAATAATGACATCAACTTTCGGAATGGCTTCTTCAATCTCTTTACGGGCTTTATGCATATGCCCCGGAAACCATTGGATACTTGTACTAGACATTTGAAAAATAAACCTTTTACTTTGGTGTTAACGGTTTGGGGGTTATACAGGGTGCGTGAACACTGGGATCATTTTGGATGAACCCAATGTGAACCGTTTTCGGTGAATCAGAGAACCCGCAAAGCCGTGCTGATTTGCGGCGATCTTAACACTATAACGTCCGGACGTGGTAGGCGGGTTCTTGAGAAGGATGCATAACCGATACCGGTGAATCAGATTTCTCTTGAGTGCTGTGACACTCAGCCTTATAGTGCCTTGTGGTTTTTGAGGCTTTCGATTGATGTTCACGTATTTGATTCGTTTTTTCTGGCTGTTACTGTTTGCGTTGGCTCTGCCTGCGCAGGCGATGGCATGCCTGAGCGAACCCAATGCTGCGGCGTCACTGAAACAGATTGTTGCTGCGCTCCCCACTGCTCTGAAGCAGGACGTCCGGGAAGAGCAGCCACCTGCGCACAATCAACCTTCGTTACCCGCGACTCAAACCGGGTATGCCGGGTCAAACGTTGCAATTCTGCATTCTCTGCGCTGGAGCGCCCCCGCGCGATTTAATGCTCAGGGTGACGATCCGAACGCCGCGGATACAACCACACCGCTGATCCCCCAAACCGGTATCAGTCTTGCCTTGCGTGATCTGTCGCATTCAAGACATCTGCCGTATCTGAATTTCCATACTTCTTATCGTCTTTCTGGCTGGAAAGAGACCAATGCCATGTATGTGGCACTCAATAGTCAGTACTTCAGCTGATTCTCCCTTATCTCAGGTGACGTTGTCACAAATTAGTTTCTGCAACTCAGCATCATGCTGAGGGGATAATCATGAAGAAAAAAAACACAAAGGCATCCGCTCGGGTGCTGAACCGCTATGCTGCCTGGAAATATGTCGTTTTGGCGGTCACGATTGTTGTGCTTGCCTTGAGCGCGATTCCAACCTGGTTTGGTGAAAAGCCATCTATTCAGATTCATTTTGCGGATACCCGTCATGAACTGAACTCTGTGGTCGGGATTGATCATTATTTGAAGCAGCAAGGGATCGCTGCGCAGTCGATCCAACAGAAAAGTCACCAGATGGTGATCGTGTTTGAGAATGAAGCGACGCAGTCAAAGGCACGCGCTTCACTGGATCAGCAAGTGAAAACCGGAGACTCAATTACTTATGGCTATGTCTCTGTCGCGCCTGCCTGGTTTGGTCAATTTGGGCTTCACCCGATTCAGCTTGGGTTGGATTTACGGGGTGGCGTTCAGTTCTTATTGAATGTGGATGTGGAGAAAGCCTTTCAGGAACAGCGTGATACGCTGATGGATGATGTCCGAGACATGCTGACTGAGTCCCATGTCCGTGGGGCCAGGATGCAGCCACTGGGCAACGATGGCATTCGGGTTGAGTTGATGTCGGAGGCGGCACAGGGCCAGATCAGTCAGTATGTTGCACAGCATTATCCCGGATGGGAAATGAAGCGGAATTCTGGATCTCTGACCATCGCTCCAACCGCACAAAACAAGCTGGACTTCCAGGCGGCGACGGTCCAGCAAAACCTCAAAATCATGCGTGAACGGATTGAAGAGCTGGGCATTACCGAAGCACTGGTGCAGCGGCAGGGGGAACACAGTATCCGGATTGAGCTGCCGGGGGTACAAGACCCGTCTCAGGCCAAAAATGTCATTGGTGCGACGGCGAGCCTGGCATTTTATGAAGTGAAAACGGATTCCGAAGCGGGCGCTGGCCCGTACCTCACACTGAAAGATAACGAGGGCAGAACCGTAGTGCTGAACAAACGCCCGGTTCTGACCGGGGATCACATTGTGAATGCCAGCGCGGGTGTCGATCCGATGGGATTCTCTGAGGTGAACATCGCACTGGATCATGCCGGCGGCAAGAAGATGAGTGACTTTTCCGGGAAGCATATCGGCAAACCAATGGCGACGGTTTATCGTGAATATCAGACGAATAGCCGGGGCGAAACCGTGCGTAAGGAACGGGTGATCAGCGTTGCGACCATTCAGTCGCAGTTAGGGAATCAATTCCGGATTACCGGAGCTGGCAGCCAGGCAGAGGCGCAGCAACTCGCCTTGTTGCTCAGAGCCGGTTCATTGACGGCACCCGTGACGATCGTTGAAGAAAGAACCATTGGCGCGTCTCTGGGCGCTGAAAATATTCGCAATGGCTTTACTGCTCTGGCTTTAGGGATGGCAATGACACTGACGTTCATGGCGCTGTGGTATCGCCGGCTTGGCTGGGTGGCTAACGTTGCACTGCTGATCAATATGGTTTGTCTGCTGGGCCTGATCGCTTTGCTGCCAGGTGCAGTGTTGACCTTACCCGGTATTGCCGGTTTGGTGTTGACGGTGGGGATGGCTGTGGATACGAATGTGCTGATCTTTGAGCGGATCAAAGACAAGCTGGCAGAAGGGCGCAGTTTTGCGCAGGCGATTGATACCGGTTTTCGCAGTGCATTCAGTACCATCCTCGACGCGAATCTGACCACGATGATCACTGCATTGATTTTGTATGGGATCGGGAATGGGCCGATCCAGGGCTTTGCGTTAACCTTGGGGCTCGGGTTACTGACCAGCATGTTCACCGGGGTATTTGCTTCGCGTGCGTTGATTAATTGGGTCTGGGGACGCGACAGCCGTCGTGATGTGAGGGTTTGATGATGACTGAATTTTTCAAATTGCGGATTCGGAAAATCCGCTACCTGACCAGTGTGGTCTCCATTGCGTTGATGCTCATTTCGCTTGCGGCGTTTGCGATGCGCGGATTAAACATGGGTCTGGACTTTACGGGGGGCATGGTCACCGAAGCTGTTGTCAGTGCTGAGGTGACGCATCAGCAAATGCTGGAGGTACTCAAACCTGCACTCGGAGAAGCAACCACAGTGACTGCCGCAGGTGGCGAGGGGCGCTGGGTGATTCGCTATCCGCTGGCAGAACCGGATCAGGCACCGCCGGTTGTGGCAGATGTACTCCATCAGATTTCTGGTGAAGTTTCGGTGATCAGTAACAGCATGGTAGGTGCTCAGGTGGGTGAGGATCTGGTTGAACAGGGGGGATTGGCATTGCTGGTGTGCCTCTTGAGTATTCTTGCCTACCTGTGTTTCCGGTTTGAGTGGCGACTGGCCAGCGGGGCTTTGCTGGCGCTGATGCATGATGTTGTCTTAGTGCTGGGGTTTTTCGCGCTGACTCAGATGGAATTCAATCTGACCGTCTTTGCCGCAGTTCTGGCAATTTTGGGATACTCACTGAATGACTCCATCATTATTGCCGATCGGATTCGCGAACTGCTGGTCGCCAGGCAAGAGACGCCGGTTTCAGAGATCAATGATCAGGCTGTGATTGCAACATTTTCCCGAACCCTGGTGACTTCCGGAACCACACTCATTACCGTTGCGGCTTTGTGGCTGATGGGGGGCGCACCCTTGGAAGGTTTCGCCGCAGCGATGTTTATCGGGATCGTTTCTGGGACCTGGTCTTCGATCTCCATTGGAACGGTGTTACCCGAGTGGCTGAAGCTGGAACCGAAACACTATTTACCGGCCGAGGTTGATTCGGCTCCCTGATTGAGAAGATGGCACGAAGGTCAGCCGTTGCTGGCCTTTTTATCATTGTGAATCGACTGAATGAACCGAATCGGTGTATTGGCGCTGTTGAAATCATAGGACTATCTTTAAACGGAACTTTTTATGTGCAATGGAGGCAATATGGAAAATCCGTTTCAACAGCATGGGGCATTCAGTTGGGCTGAGCTCTTGGTTGATGACGCGCAGACCGCGATAGATTACTACACCAAAGTGATTGGCTGGGAGATTGAGTCCGTTCCTATGCCAGGCACAGAAAGCGGACAGCAGTATCATATCATCAAGGCGGGTGGGTCACCGGTTGCGGGTATTATGGAGCGGACGGCTGAGTTTCAGGATGCTCCAATTGGCTGGGGGAGCTATATCACGGTCGATGATGTGGACGCCTGTGCAGAGAAAGCAATCGCAGCAGGAGGCAAAGCTTTATACCCGCCGATGGATGTACCCAATGTCGGCCGGATGTGTGCCATGCTCGATCCTTGCGGGGCGATTGTGTCTGTGATCAAATATGTCGAGCAGACGTAAGCGGATTGCTGTATCATGGCACCTGTACACAGTTGAATCTTGCTTTTAATCGACCTTTTGTTCAACTGTCATTCAACTTCGCTATGCGAGGCTGAATTTCTGAAGGCAGGGATTCTCCTGCTTTCAGCCTATAAAGAGGTGTAAGATGAAAAATATCATTGCTGGTGTGATTGCGCTTGTCATTGGCTTTTTTGCGTTAACTTTCGCAACCGTGATGGGACTGACCATGGCTTTGGTGGCATTGATTGCGCAGCCATTCCTGAAACGTAAACTGGCCAAGCAGTACGCGACCTTTTACGCAGGGAATCCGGAAGCATCTTCGGGTCAGGGACGTGTGATTGAAGGTGAGTACGAGCCCGTGCAGAATCACAAATAACCCTCAGATACCAAACAACGAATACAGAACGCCAGCGAATCACGCTGGCGTTTGCTATTTTGGGACAGTCATTTAATTCGTGCGCAGGCAATGGAAAAAAGCATCCAGATCGCCATCTTCCAGATAGAAACGATATCGCCGATTGGCACTCTGTAATTCGAAGCGGCCTTCATCTTCAGCAATTAACCGGATCAGCAAATCAAAGGCTTGTCTTGGATTGTTTCCGCCCAGCCGGACCAAATGTGAAATGCTGTAACTACGGCGTGTGTCCGCCAGACTGATGCCGCCGTGGTATTTTTTCCAGTTTGCAGTAAAAATCTCAACGGGTTGGCCAGTCCGATAGTAACTGAAATTTTCAAACCCTCTCGGGTAAGCGATATCGGCTTTCAGCGCGACATAGCGGCGGTTGAAGTCCTGATCGGCAATAAAGGCAATCTGGAAATCAGTTTCTATCTGATTCCACTGATTTTTGGCCAGATGGTAGAGATCGAGCCGACAGAGCTGCTGTCCCAGCACGGTGGTGCTGGTGGGCAACAGATTGGCGGCGGCACTCTGCACAGTACCGATTGCGATGAATAACCATAACCAGCGTAAACTGGCAACAACCCGACACAACATTGCGATACGCCTTTGACTGCGAGGCGACAACATCCCCTGCATAACACTGAAAATCAGGACACGATACTAAAGCCCGGTCCTTGTTCTTTCTTTTCAGCATAGCGACTGGATGAATACACTTCCGCTGGCTGGATTGCTAAGCCTTTGATCCGATCTGGATTTCCTTTGTTCGTCTCACTCCTGAAGCGTTAAGCCTGATAAATTTTCGCTTTCACCATGTTCCGGTACTGCGCGGGACTGAGGCTGAATTCTTGCTGAAATCGGGTGCTGAAGTGGTGGGCATCTTTATAACCCACCTGTTCTGCAACATCTTGCAGGGATAAGCCGAAGTCACGCAGCAGGATTTGTGCTGCTTCCATACGCAGGGATTGCAGATACTCATGCGGTGTCTGTCCCACTTGGGCTTTGAAGCGGCGCTGGAATGTGCGAAGGGGTAAGCCGCATTGCCGGGCAATGTCTGCTGCGGTCATGCTTTGTCCCAGGTTTCGCTTCAGCCAGTCCTGAGCCAGGGCAATCGACTCATCGAACTGAACTTCGCCACCAATCTGATAAAAAGGTTGTTGATTTGACTGTGAAATCTCGTGGCCGAAATGTGTCTCCACTGTTTTTGCAACGTTTTGGCCAAAGTGTTCCCGGATCAGGTACAAAATCAGCTCCGACTGTGAGTTGATACTGACGGTGCAGTACAAGCCATTGGCGACGGTAATTGAGGCTTGTCGGTTCAGCGAAACATTGGGATACCGGGCCGCAAACTTATCGTAAAAATACCAGTGTGTGGTGGCGACCTGATGATTGAGCAGTCCGGTTTCGGCCAGCCAGCAGACGCCTGTCCCTGTGGCGATGATTTTGGCCCCCTGTCGGTACTGCTGACTTAACCATGGCACCAGAGTCGGGCATTGTTTGAGTGATGCCAGCGGGTTCCCCCAGATAGGCGGCAGGATAATAAAGTCAAAATGCTCCGGCTCTGACAACGTCATATCGGGCTGAATGTGCAGGCCTGAATTCAGTGTGATCGGGGCAAGGCTGGTGGCCACAACTGAAATCGTCACCGGCTGCGACTTTTGCACCCGCCGAGGGCGAAGGCTGGCTGCGCTGCTCAGCATCTCTGCTGCCAGCGAGATACCGGTGATGAGTGCGCGGGGATAAAGAACAAAAGCGATTTTCATGGTTGAATCCGTGACATGACCGTTTGGTCTCCGGGTTGCTGAACCATGGCTGAAATTTGACTCAGTCGTCCGGTTATTCAGCTGGTTTGGCGTGAATGGCAGTAATTATGGCGTAATATCCTAATGAAAAGCCAGTCCAAGCTGGTAATCTGTGTGGCAACTCCTATTAAAGCAAGAATCAAAACATGAAATTACCATTGATTGTCGGAATTGGCGGTATCAATGCCGCAGGTCGTAGCTCAGGTTTTCACAGTTATAAACGCATGCTGGCGGATATATTGCCGGCCAGCGAGATGCATTCGACCTGGCAGGATCTGGCACATCGAATGGGGCTGGAAAAAGATGACATCACGCCGTCCGTCATTGAAGCGATTCAAGCCGGCACCTTGATTCGCCGGATCGAAACCTTTGACCCGGATCGTGTCCTTCAGCAGTACAAAGCACAATTGAGTGCAGGCGATGATCAGATTCGCTTCACATTGCGTAAATCGAAACTGCCCGCGCAGATTCCTGCAAACTGGACACTGGAAGCAACCGGTTCGAAAGTTCAGGTGACGGTGCAGGGCGAACTGGATGCCTTGCTGGCAGATTACATCACTTTCCCGGTCAGCAGCGGCGGCAATATTCCCCGAGGCTTTGAGCCAGGGAAACTTTATCACTCCCGGCATCATCCAAGAGGGCTGCAACTGACCGTTTACGGCGCTTCAGATGCTCTGAATTCTCTGGGCGTTGATTGGGATGAAGTGCTGCAGCACATTCGTCCGGATGAAATTTCGGTTTATGCGGGCAGTGGTCTGGCTCAAATTGATGATCAGTCTCTGGCGGGAATGGTTGCCGCACCCCTGACGGGAGGCCGGGTCAGTTCTAAAATGATGGCGTTGTCGCTGGCGGAAATGCCCGCTGACTTTATCAATGGTTACGTGATTAACAGTGTCGGAACCACAGGCACGAACATGGGTGCCTGCGCCACTTTCCTGTATAACCTGCGTCAGGGCATACAGGATATTCAGAGCGGTCAGGCGAAAGTTGTGATTGTTGGTAATGCGGAAGCACCAGTTGTTTCGGAAATTATGGAAGGTTTCCGCATTATGGGTGCACTGGCGGAAGATGAGCAGTTAAAAGCACTTGATCAGAGTGAAACGGTTGATAACCGTCGTGCCTGTCGTCCGTTTTCCGACAACGCGGGTTTTACCATGGCCGAATCTGCACAGTTCACTGTGCTGATGGATGAAGAACTGGCACTGAAGCTGGGTGTGACCATTTACGGCTCAGCCGCAGACGTGTTTATTAACGCCGACGGGAATAAAAAATCTATTTCAGCGCCGGGCGTCGGGAACTATGTGACGGTTGCGAAAGCAGCGGCGTTGGCACAGGCGGTTCTCGGGCCGGACGGTGTTCAGAAAACTTTTGTTCAGGCGCACGGTACCGGAACGCCGCAAAACCGGGTCACGGAAAGCCATATCCTGAATGAGGTCGCGAAAACCTTTGGGATTTCAAACTGGCCAGTCACAGCGATTAAATCTTATGTGGGTCACTCAATGAGTGCAGCGGCAGGGGATCAGCTGATGGCGTCTCTGGGGGTCTGGCAGTACGGCTGGATTCCGGGCATTAAAACCATCGACCATATTGCAGACGATGTTCATCAGTCAAACCTTAATATTTTGATGGATCATTATTTTGCCGGAACGGCGGGTGATGACATGCAAGGGGTGATCATCAACGCGAAAGGCTTTGGCGGTAACAACGCATCGGCTCTGGTGCTGTCTCCGCAAAAGACATTATCCATGCTGGAGAAAAAGTATGGGCATGTTGCTGTCGCTGAATATCTGGCGCGAAATGTGAAAGTTCGGGAAGTCAGTGCCTCCCGTGATCAGCGGGCTTGTCAGGGTGAAGAAGAAATCCGCTACTACTTTGGTGAGTCGGTGATGGATGAAACCTCAGTCAGCCTGACACCAGACAGTATTCAGCTGTCGGCTTTTCAGGATGCCATCGCGCTGCCGACGGCAAATCCATATGTTGATTATGAGTGATCGGTCGCTCTGAGATTGGCGATAAAAACCGGGCAGCATTTGCTGCCCGTTTTGTTGAAAATGCCTGGTCATTGATTACTCTTCCCAACGGATGAGTTGATCTCTCGGCCAGTCGTTGCCCACATCGTGATACCGTTTTTCCAGCAAGTGGCGTTTGATCTTGAGCGTAGGCGTCAGGATACCGTTCTCAATACTCCATGGGTCGCTGATCATCAGTACGCCTTTAATTTTCGCGTGGGACTCCAGCTCTTTGTTGATGGTGCCAATGGCTTGTTGAATACGACGCGCATAGCGTTCACGGTCAAAATTCGGATAAGCATGTGGCACGGCCAGCAAAATCGGCGATGGCATGCCTGAGCCGATCAAACACATCATTTCGATACCGCTCAGTTCAAATAAACGCTTCTCAATCGGGACCGGAGAAACATATTTACCTTTGGCTGTCTTGAAGTTGTCTTTCTTGCGGCCCTGAATCGTTAGAAAACCGTCTTCGTCTAAGCTGCCCAAATCACCGGTGTGCAGCCACCCTTCACTGTTGAAGCTTTCTTTGGTCGCAATGTCATTTTTGTAATAGCCAGAGAACAGGCCCTGACTGCGAACCAGAATTTCATCGTCTTCGGCAATTTTGACTTCGACGCCGGGCCCGGCACTGCCGACGGTTCCGATTTTGTCGCTGCGGAATGGCAGGTTGAGGGTGCCGTAGGCAAAGTTTTCTGTCATGCCCCAGGCTTCAGTAATATTCAGTCCGACAGACTCGTACCAGCGCAGTAATGCTGGCGAAACTGGTGCAGACCCGCAGCCGAGCACCCGTGCTTCATTTAATCCCAAGCCGTCGGCCAGCTTCCGTTTGATGATCCCGGATACAAAAGGAATCTTCAGCAGGATATTGAGTTTGCTTTGCGGTAGTTTGTCCAGGATCCGCTGCTGGAACAGCGTCCACAAACGCGGAACGGAAATGAAGAGGGTCGGGCGGTGCATTTTGACATCTTCAATAAAAGTATCCAGCGACTCAGGAAAAGCAACCTGAACGCCTGCCATCATGGATGTCCCCAGAATGAAGACCCGCTCAGTGATGTGCGCTAACGGCAGGTAGGAGAACAAACGTTCATTTTCGATGATACCAATATGGTCGATCAGGTTTTGGGCAGAGAAAGCGAAGCCACCGTAGGACAGCATGGCGCCTTTCGGCAGCCCTGATGTCCCGGAGGTATACACCAGAGACATCATGTCATCATTCTGATGCGTTGGACGTTCTTCGGATGGAGTATGTTCTGCAATGAGCGCATTCAGTTCGTGCTGACAAGCCGGCGTATTGTCGTAAGGGAAACTGATTGTGATGAGATCCGTCAGTTTGTCTGTGACTGCGGTAATGGCTTTTGTATCGTCCAGTTTACCAATAAAGAGAAGCTTGGATTCACTATGGGTCAGGCAGTGCTCAATGGTGTCTTCTCCGGCTGTCGGGAAGACAGGCACGCTGACATAGCTGCCCAGCATCATGGCCAGATCGCAGATATACCATTCAGCACAGTTTTTCGAGATCAAGCCGATTTTATCGCCTGGTTGCAGCCCCAGGGCACGTAACGCGCTGACCAGTCGCAGTGCTTTATCTGCAACCTCAGCGAAAGTGAAATCCGTAAACTGGCGATTGATAATTTGTCGAAGAAAAATCTCATCCGGGCGTTCTTTCGCCCATTGCAACACGCGTTCGTGCGGTAATGCCTGCGTCATGAGTGATTCCCTTGAAGTATTTGGCTGTAAAGGCAAAGTCATTCTTCCATTCCTTGGTTGTTATTATCTTGTTAAAACAATTAAATGCATCTTTGCGGGATGCGTCAAGTGGGCACGGTGTTGATTTTTCAGAAAAAAATCGTACGAGTGACCGAAAGCAGCCCTTAACTTGTTGAACTTTAGACTGGAGTGAGACGTTGAGCCAGAATAATGCAGCTCTGTTTTTCTCAGAGCTGCGAGGCAGGTAGGTTTTATTTATGTTACAGGATGTGAATTCAGGGGCAATTATTGCGTCTGTACCGGTGTGGTTGGCATCTGATAGGCTTTTGTTCCCCACAGTGGCACGGTTGAGAGGCTGTGTTTGTAACTGCCGGAAGTTTCCTTGGTTGAATAAGATACATACATCAGTGTCTGGCTTTCAGGATCATAGATCCGGCGAATTTTCATCGTTTTGAAAAAGACGCTTTTTGATTTTTTGAACACCACTTCACCCGATTTAGAACGATCGATTGCTGAGATCATTTCGGGCGTGATTTCTCCTGTTTGACGACATGAAATGGAGGAATCACTCGGATCGGAAAAATCCAGATCGGCTTCAATACTGGCAATATGACAGGTCACACCCGGCACGAGCGGATCACTGAGGACATTCAGTTTAATGTCTTTGGTTGTAAAGACCCCCAGACTGACATCACCGACTTCGTTGTCTGAGCAGCCTGACAGTAAGGTGGTGCCAGCGATCATGGCGGTTAAGAGCAAAGCTCGTTTCATTGAAAGTCTCCATGGGTTTACAGTTTGCCAACGCATCGCTAGAGATGCAGCGATTACAGCTCCCTTTGATTCGGGGGTGGCTGGCGCAAGTCAGCGTTCAGAATTTGTTGACAGCATAACCGGAAAGTCATTGTTTTGCCTGACTGACCCTCAAATTTTTCCTCATTCATGAGGGCCACTTCGCTTCGATGGCGATCTTCGGGACTTTATCGCAGAGCAGGACAGCCATCCGCCCAGCATGACGCCAGCCAGATTAGCCAGAGCGTCAGCGAGAGAGCTTTCACGGCCTGGCTGAAGGAAGCTTTGTGAGGCTTCGAGCACCGTTCCGTACAGTCCTAACAAGAAAAGCAACCGGATATAGTGGGGTATGTATTTGTGAATCGGCAATGCCAGCATGGCCAGGAGCGCGTAGCAACCGGCATGCAGGATCGCATCCAGGCCAGTTACGCCATAGCTTTTTAAGTCGGTGAGCGATCCCGCTTCTGCTGCGGGCATCAAAGTCAGGCCGGTAATCAGTAATGCATGGAGCAGAAACAACCCCTTTGCCAGTGGAAGCAGGCTGTGTGCATGGCACCATTGATAGGCAGGATTGATGCTTGAATCACCCACGACCTGCTCTCCAGCCCGTTCAGGGCAGTTGCGTCATTAACTGGGCCAGGTAGCGAATCGGAATCGCGTATGTAATCGCACTGGGGTCAGATAAGGCATTTTCTTTACTCTTCTTCACCAGCACTTTGTTAATGATGGCAATCACTTCACCGGTGTTCTGATGATAAACCGGGCTGCCGCTGTTGCCGGGGTAGGCGGTTGCATCCAGCTGATAGACCAGATAGGGGTTTTTCAGTTGTTTGAGCCGTGCGATCGACAGCTCTTTTGCGGTTCTTGCCGGAATCGCAATCGGAGTAATACTGGAGATCATGCCCCGATGGGTAACGGGATAAAGCCCCAGAACTGCGCCGATGGGAAAACCGGTAAAGCTGTACATTTCGCCTTCCCGGACCGGATTTGCAGACAGGCGAAGGGGTCGAAGTGACTGTCCTGAAATTTTCAGTAATGCCAGATCGTGTTCATCGTCGCGGGCAATGACTCTGGCCGTGCGAACGTCTGGTGCAGTGCCTGTCCCGATAAAGACGACGATGTCGGTATTGCGATTGCTTGCAAGCGTTGCGGGCACGACATGGCTGTTGGTGGCGATGAACGAGCCATCCCCGACGGCAAACCCGGTTCCCATTAAATTGGCACGGGGCGTGTTCAGTTTGTGATAGGTGCCAACACCCACAACGGAAGGTTTAATTTGATGAATCACCTCGGGCAGTGCAGCCTGTACCGGGATCCCGGCGATCAGGAGGGCGAGCCAGAGACCCAGACTTTTGTATTGCAGACTGCAGTGATCCAAGATGGCGCGACAGATAACAGTGAACCGCATGTGCTGATGCCCTCACAATAATACCAATCGCAGTAAATAACTGGTCATCCTAGCTTGCTAAAATATTCGATAACTTCGTTAGATTTTTTGATTGTAGAATCAGGACTTATCTAAAAAATCCGCCTTGTTCTCAAACATTTTTCCGGCGCTATTTCTGATCATTGACTTACTTTGATGGGTATAAAAAAGATGCTGCACCCGCGGGCGGGTGCAGGCGATCCTGAGACTCCTTTCAGAGATTGATTTGCTTCTCCAGTTTATTTTTCAGATTCAGGAGTTCAGGGTCTGAAGTGTCTACGCCTGAAAGGATGGCTCTGGCATTGTCTGCTTTCTGGTTGGCCAGCAGGCTTTCCGCATAATGCAGGGCAATTTCGGCATTATTCCGGGCTTGCTTGTAGGCTTTCTCTAACATCGGCAGTGAGTTGGCTGTCTGTCCCGATTTGAGCAGGCAATAACCGTAAGTGTCCTGAATCTGCGGGTGCTCTTTTGCGAGTCCGAGTGCTTTCAAAGCATTGTCGCAAGCCTGTTTGTAGTCTTCCATCGTCATATAAATCCAGGCCAGATTGTTCAGCGCTACAACATTGTTCGGGTCTTTCTGGAGCACATCCCTGTACTGGCTGATGGCTTTCTCGGGCTGTTCTTTCAATTGAAGCTGAGCCAGCGGCAAACGTAATGGCGCCGCTTTGTCGCCATGTTCTTCGAGGACTTCTTCCAGAAATGCGATGGCCTGACTGTTTTGCTGATTCAGTGTATACGCACTGGCGACATCACCGGCGCTGAGGATACCGGGGTAAGCGTTATAGCGTTTCAATTGCCATTCAAGCGCCTGTTGATACTCTTTTTTCTGGGAATGAATCGCCGCCTGTAACTGCATAAAGTATTGCTGCGATCTGGCGTTCTCCGGGATTAAATCCAGTGTTTTCTGGGCGGCAGACAAATCTTCAGTTTTAATCTGAAGGCCAGCTTTCATCATGGTGAACATGGGCGTTTGCGGAAAAAGCGAAGCTGCTTTGTCTGCCAGTGCGATGCTTTCTTTCACCTTGTGATTCATCTCTTTGATCTGAATGTTGCGGACATAAGCCTGCTGATTCAGTACATCCATTTCCAGCCACTTGGCATAAGCGGGTTCTGTTTCCCGGTAGTCCTGCTTGCTGAAATAAAGATCCCCCAGCAGTCGCCAGCTCTGCGCCGTTTGTTGCTGCGGTGTCAGGGCGCGAATGAGTTGAATGGCTTGTTCGGGTTCTTTTTTCAGGATGTAGCCACGGGCCAGATCCAACTTCAGCGAAGTGTTATCCGGATGCGCTTTGACCTGGGCTTCAACCATGGCGAAAGCCTGGTCCAGTTTATTGCTCATCTGGGCATAGCGATACAGGGTTCGCGTGGTCAGGGAAGTGCCGGGCCGTTTCTCATACACTGCCTGCGCATATTGAAAGGCGGTATCCGGATTTTTCTCAATGGCAGCAATTTGAGCCAGGCCGAGTTTCGCCTGCAGGTTTTCCGGATCGTCATTCAGTACTTTCTGATAAATGGCTTTGGCCTGATCCGGTTTGTTTTCCACCAGATAGACCAGAGATTTCAGCATCAGTGCGGCCCGATCATTCGGATCCTGTGCAAGCCAGTCATTCACGACACCGTGGAGCTTTTCATACTCCCCTTGCCGGAGATAGAAGTAGGCCAGACCTAAATTGGCTTCCGGCAGATTCGGATCTTTCGCCAGCACCTGCTGGACAGTTTCAATACCGGTCGTGTCGTTGTTTGCCAGTTGCATCAGGCCAAGACGGAGTTGCGTATTGGTGCTGGGTGCCTCCGAAGCCTGCTCAGCCAGTGATATCGCGTAATCACTGCGGCCAATCCGGGCGAATTCCAGACTCATGGCGGAAATAAACTGACTGTTTTCTTGCTTTGATGCGTCGAAACCACTCAGGGTTTGCATGGCACCTTCAATGTCACCCAGTTTGAGTTGGCTGGAGGCATACAGGCGTTTCACCAGATTGTCTTCAGCAACAAAAGGCACGAGCTTTTCCAGCCGGTCGCTGGCCAGGTCATAATTGCCCTGGTGATATGCCACAACACCTGAAATGAGATAAGTCGTCAGGTTCCGGGAGCCATTACGAATCGCAAGGTCTGCATGTACTTTTGCTTCGTCCTGTTCCCCTTTGGCATAGAGAATCGTGGCTTTCATTTCATTGCTGAGGGCGTGACCACTGTAAGCCATCAGCAGTTGATCCACATAGGTCTCGGCTTCGTTATACTGCTCGGTTTTCACCAGCGCCTGTGCCAGATACAAAGTATTCTGCAGGGCTTTGGGCGCGGTCTGAACCGCTTTCCGGTAACTGGACGCAGCAGACTTGTTGTCTTTCATGCGGGTTTCAATGTGGCCTTTTAAAAGCCAGGCCTCACTGCTGTCCGGATAATCCTGAACAATCGACTCGAGTTGACTCAGCGCCAGTTCCGGCTGTTCGTCTGTGGCTTCAAGACTGGCTTTAGCCAGGCGTGTGTACAGGGTTTTCTGGCCAGTTCCCTGGGCCTGATAAAACGATTTCCGGGCACTTTCTGGATCGTTATCCAGCAGCAACGCCATGGATTCCATCGCATACAGATCAGCCAGTGCATCAGGGCGAAGGCTCCGTGGCCGTTTCGCCAGATCGATCACTTCTGTTGTTTTTTTCTGTCCCAGATAGGCCCGCGCCAGCAAAGGTTCTATGTCATCGATGGTCTCGGCGCCACGGACGGCTTTATAGAGTTCTTTTTCTGCACTGGCGTAATCGCCTTGCTGCAGATAGATTTTGCCTAACATCAGTCGGGCCTGGCTGGATTCAGGGTGCTGCTGAATGGCATTTTTCAGCTCAATCACCGCGGCATTCACTTCCTGATTCACGAGGTGCGTGTTCGCTTTCGACATGTATTCATCGACGGTCTGTTCACCACAAGCAGTCAGTGCCGCTGCAATCAGGCTTGCCAGTGCGAGCCGGTTGAGCGAATTGTGAGGTAACTGAGCCATAAGCATCCCTTTGAGAGTTTTTTGATGGACTTTTTTTAGGATAGTCACAATTTTGACGCTCAGACCAATCACATTGTGAAAAATCGTCTACAGAAAAATTTAACCTGAAAAGTCAAATGCTTTCCTTTTGCTATCATTGAAGCTAATGAATTTGAGTAATGTCGGACAGCAATGGATGGCTCGAAACAGTGATTTTTTTCAGTGTGAGTGGATCGCAAATCCGGATCCACAGTGGCTGAAAAGACAATGGATGGCACTTGAAGCACGAGCAGAGCCGAACCTGTTTCTGTCGTGGTTATGGATAGGGACCTGGTTGGATTGTTTTGTGGACGATTATTACGTGGTGCTGACGCGCAATGATGACACAACGGTCGGATTAGGCATTATTGTGGTGAAAGAAAAAAAATTGGCGACGCTGAATGTGGGTCGTCAGTTTTGTCTGCATCGCACCGGTGATCCGTTAATGGATCAAATCTGGATTGAATACAACGATTTCCTGCTCGACAGCACGGTGGCAGCATTGGTTCGGCCTTTGATGACTGCCTGTGTCATGGCCAACATGAAAGGGACAGACACCTTTGTGGTGGGCGCAAGTGAGGCGCTGGATTTTCTTGGCTACGCTGTTGCTGAAACCGGTACGCTCGCGGTGAATGGCGTATACGGGACAGACACTTTGATGGTGCTGGCCGATGGCAGTGTTGTGCAGCCAGAGCGGGAGGTGGTGTGGGATTCAACGGCATACCGGTTGGACTTTTCACCACTTCGCGAAGAAAATCAGACACTCGATCGCTATCTTTCGCGAAATGCCCGCTATCAGATCAAGCGCAGTCTGAAGAAGTATCAGGCACTTGGCACATTGAAAATCACGACAGCCAGCAGTGTGACACAAGGGCTTCATTTCTTTGAGCATGCGGCGGAGTATCATCTGAAACGCTGGGGGTGCTCGCCTCATCAAAGCGGCTTTGCCAATCCGAACTTTCTTCATTTTCATCAGGAGCTGATCCGCCGGGGATTCCCCAAAGGGCAGGTGGCGATTCATCATTTTCAGGCAGGAGAGCACGACCTCGGGGTGATCTATAACTTTCACTATGACCATTGGGTGCACTTCTATTTAAGTGCGCTGAATTATGAAGCACCAGCACCGTGTGTGAACGCGAAGGGTAACGAAGAAGCAAACGGAGCAAACGGGGACAGACACCTGAAGCCGGGGCTGGTGGCTCATTACCTGCTGATTGAGGACGCCATGGCGAAGGGCTTCGCGGGCTATGATTTCATGGGGGGACAGTCACGTTATAAGCAAACGTTCGCGAATCAGACCGTGGGGTTGTCGGTGTATCACTACCGGTTCCCCCACGTGGTGTATGCCATGAAAAAGGTTATTCGCGGGCTGAAGCGCCGGGTCTGGTCACAAAGCAGTTCTGACTGTCCTTAAATGCACCGGCAAAGCTGTCTTCCGGAGTGATCCGGTTGCCACAAAAATCAGTGACCTCATTGTGTGTCGCAATCGGGTAAGTGGTTGCCTGTGACATCAGTTTTGCTTTGCTGGCGTCGTCTCTGGGGGAGAAGTTGCCGATGGCCGGAGAGGTAAACCAGCGATCCAGCGGTTGTTTGTCGGTGAAGAACTCCCGGGAAAGCAGCAGGTTGTTCGAGGCCGTGGCTTTGCCCTGATCCCGCTCTCGGATCTGTCCGCTGACGACATTATTGACCAGATGCGCACTGGATTGCGGAAACCGGACATCAACCCCGGATGTATGATAGAAAATATTGTTATTGACCATGACATCGCTGGCTTTGTTGATGTAGAGGCCGACATCATTACAATGCATCACAATATTATTTCTGACCGTGTGGCGAAACCCTTCAGCGGAGGCCAGCTCCCGTCGGCTGTTTTGGCCCATGCCTCCGCCACCGAGGGATAATCCGACCTGAAAACCACCATACTGGCGACTGCTGGTATTACAGATCACCAGATTATTTTCGATAACACCGCCTTCACCGCCCCCTTTCATAAAAGCCCCGTAACTGACCTGATTGCCACCGGTTTTGATGAAATCGCGGATGATGTTCCGGTCAATCACCCAATGATTGCCGTGATCCAGATTGATGGGGGTGACGGAGCGGGAGGTGTCTCTGGGTGTGTTGTTGTAGAAATGATTCCGCCGGATCAGGCCGTGATCCGGAAACTGTTCCTGAATTCGGTTCACTTTGATGGCGGCATTGAAATCGATAAAGGTATTGTTTTCGATCCGGGTGTGATCTGCCTGACCCACGATGTGTAACGCATGATCACAACGGGAAACTTTTGCACAAACGCCCTGAAACGTCAGTCCGCTGATGATCCAGTGCGGCTGGTTGATCACGATGCCCTCGAGGCTGTCCATTTTCAGTAACACCCGACCTGACGCTTCCGCTCTCAGTGTCACCGGCCGGGATGCCGATGGTGTCACCTGGCTGATATTCAGGCGCTTGCCATGGAAATCATAGGTCCCTTTTTTCAGAACAATTTCCTGACCGGGCAGCACTTGTTTGAGCGCTTTTTTCAGACTGCGTGCATCACTGACCCACAAGGTACCCAGCGAAGCGGCTGGCAAAGAATTGGCTACGCTGGTTTGTGTGTCTGGCCCGATGGTTGGCCAGGATCTCGGGTCGAAATCACGCCAGAAATAAGTCGGGCTGGCAAGATTGGTTGCGACACTGGTGAGTACAGTCTGGACCGGTTGTAATTCAGGGATGTGCTGTTGCAGTTGGTTTGCCGATTGGCGCAGGCTCTCGGGTAATGTTTCCCCCTGAGAATACCAGTGTTTCACCAGCACGACACCGCAAAAGATCACCAGCAGATGAGCCAGTAATCCGACAGTGGCAAAATAGGTTTTCAGGCCATTACTTCGCATATTCTGACTTCCTCATCCGGCACTTGACTGAACATCCATCAGGTCAAAAAAATCCTGCGGTACTGACAAAAAGTATAGAAAAAATCCCCATGGCTGGGCGATGGATCATTTGTGAAGCGGACCAATCTTGTTTGTATGCCATATGAAATTTCAGGGGATCGGGTCTTTCATCAAGGATTTGAGGGCATTAATCCTCAGGCCATGCGCTTTAATGCTTGGCTCAGCCCCGGTTCTGAGGTGTGCTCCAGCCGGGACGCGGGTGGATTTTTGTGATCGCTATGGTTGCTCAGCAGTTCTTGTGCCATCTTTATTAAGTCAACCGATAACAAGAAAATACTGCGCCGAACGTACTTCGGATTGACTTGGGGCAGCTCTCCAAAGTTCGGGACCGTTCTGAAACCGCAATGGAACCAGGGGTAGAGATGGTAGCGAAACTGCTGGTCGTGATACATGCCGAAGAGGAATTTAACTGGGAGCAGGGATTCCACAGTCAGAATCAAGCTGTGACCCATCATCAGGCACTGATTCCGTTTATGGGTGAGCTGATCGGGTTAGGCGCAAAAATTACACTGGCGATGGATTATCCTTTTGTCGACAGCCCCGGTGGACGAGAAGTGATCTCGCATTATCAGCAGAGTGCCGACCAGCAGGTTGAATTTGCTGCACACCTTCATCCTTGGGTGAATCCGCCATATCATGCCAGCTCCAGCGCAGAATCAGAGTTTGAGTCTTACCCCTGCAATTTGTCGCCCGAAGTCGAGTACGAAAAAATTCGAGTTCTGACCGAAAAGATTCAATCCGTTTCCGGACTTCCCCCGGTGACCTATCTTGCCGGACGATTTGGCATTGGCCATCACACTAATCAGCATTTGCGCGCGCTGGGTTATCAGGTGGACTTGAGTATCAGCGCTTATTGCGACTTTAGTCATCAGCATGGTCCGGATTTCAGTGATCGAACCAATGCCCCTTTCATTGACAATACAATCTGCCATGTGCCGCATACCAGTTCCTGGTTGTCTCTGTCCCGGCAGATCGAGCGGAAAGCCAATCGCAGCCCTTCCTGGTGTAAGTCTATGAATCGATGGCATATTACACGACTGCTGGGGAAGGCATTTCGTCTGAGAAAATTCCGGCTCTCCCCGGAAGGCAATGATTTTTCTCAGTTGCGGGCCATTACTCAGGCACAGCTGAACATCGGGCAGAAGGTATTTGTGCTGTCTTTCCATTCGCCCAGTCTGATGGCAGGCATGACTCCCTACGTGCAGAGCACAGCGGACTGCCAGTTACTGAAATCAACCACCCGACAGTACATTGAATGGTTTCAGCAGGAACTGGGTGGTGAAATCGTTCTGGCGAAAGAGATGGCGGTTGCTCAGGGGTAAAGGCAGAACCTATGGCGGATCAATACACAAAAGCAATTTACGCCGGTGCCAAATGGTCCATGCTCAGAATCTGGTATAACCGTTTTATTGGTTTGATCAGCACCTTGGTACTCGTGCGTTTGCTTTCCCCTGAAGATTATGGGATTGCCAGTTTTGCGATGTTTTTTGTGTTCTTCTTCATTGCATTGTCGACGGTTGGGACGAAGCGTTATGTCATGATGGAAAACACGGAAGATGCTGAAAAGCTGAACAGCATCTGGTCGCTCAATCTGGTGTTTCGTCTGGCCAGTGCCGTCATTCTGTGGCTGTCTGCTGATTCTGTCGCTTCGTATGCCAATGAACCCAAAGTTGCGCTGGTGGTACAGGTTGTCAGCGTTATTCCGCTGATTCGTGCTTTTCACAATGTTGGCATGGATGTTTTTGAAAAAAATTTCAATTTTAAGATGGAAGCTGTGCTGCTGACCGTGGCCAAAACGATCAGCAGCCTGAGCACCATTGTTATTGCGCTGGTGATCCAGAATTATTGGGCACTGATTGCAGGCGTTATTCTGATGGCGGTGATTGAAGTTTTCTTCAGCTATCTGCTCAGTCCGTTCCGGCCAAAATGGAGTACGCGTTACTGGAAAGAGCAGTGGTCGATATCAAAATGGCTTTATCTTGTTTCGGTGTCCGGCTATTTGCGTTCACGCGTGGATATGCTGCTGCTCGGGAATATTTTGAGCAGCCGTGATGTGGGCTTTTACAATATGGCGCAGGAATTTGCCTGGCTGCCGCTGACTGATTTTTTAACACCGATGAACAAAGGTTCATTTACCGTACTGGCAAAATTCAGGCACGATGAAACCGGATTCCGGGAACGGCTGCATTCTCAGTTAGCCATGCTGATGTTGTTTGCGATGCCCATGGCATTTGGGATGTGCGCGATCAGTGAAGATTTTGTTTACGTGATTCTGGGGCAAAAATGGCTCGGTGCAATTCCTGTGATGCAGCATTTGTCATTTCTGATGATTGTGATGACGTTGTATATGCTGGTGCATTCAGTTCTGATCCTTCGGTCAAAAATGCCGATGCTGTTTCTGTGTGATTGTTTGACGGTCGCGATGGTCATCGGCAGTTTTTATGGCTTGGGTTACAACACGCCCGGCGATTTATCGATGGCCCGTTTGATGGTTGGCGGCGTTTTTCTGGTGTGTCTGTCCTCGATATTCCTGTTTGTGATTCGTTTGCAGGCCAGCCGTTTTCTGAGTGCTCTACTGGTTCCCTGCCTGGCTTCTGTGCTGATGTTTGTCTGCGTTCAAATCGTTTCTGATCAGATAGACAATCATTTGCTGAGCTTGCTGGCTTGCTTGTTGGCAGGTGGTATGACTTATAGTTTGCTGATGGTGCTGCTGTTGCCATTGAGCGTAAAAATGATACCTGAATACCGAAGTATTCAGGTGAGGCTGGGGCGCTTGTTCAGATTACCTTCTTACGAATAATCTTCGCAGATTACTTAAAGACACTGCCAATTTGCTGAATCAATGGTTGGGGCGCTTGTTCCGGTTGCTGCTGCGTAATCTGACGGATAGCTTGGCGGGCAAGCTTGCGGTAATCACTCGTTTTAAAACGATTGCTGCCAATGAAGTGGACTAGCGTCATGGAGCGCACGGGCTCTCCGGTCGGCGGAAAGCGATAGTTCTGATATTTCGGCCACGGCAACACAGTGGGACAGTCACTTTGCGAGATCAGACACAGAGAAGCGGTTTGTTCACTGCCCCAGGAAGCCCATTTTTCTGCACCGATATGGTGTGCGATGTCCTGCGATAACTGAATCAGAATGTCGGCACTGGCCGATTGCTTCGGATAGCCGCAGAATCCTGCGCAGCCTCTCAGATACCGTGTTCCGTTTCGGAAGAAATCGAGATGAATAAAGGCACGTTCAGCACAAACCTGAACATGTTCGCTGCGCCAGTGCTTGATAATCGCATGCAGGAAATGCACATCGACGGCTTCTCCCCATTCCTGGCTGCCGGCAACAAAACCATGATTTTGGGTGACTTTGTCATGGATTTCATAGAGAGGAGCGAGTGAGATGATGTCGCTGTCTAATTGGATCACATACGATGTTTTCATCAGTTCGATAATACGAAACAAACGCTTCCAGGAGATATATGTCGGGCATCCCCGAGTGTCGACATCTTTAGCCTGAGTGATTCTGACCCCAGGAATCAGTCGTGTCAGCGTTGCATGATCAGATGTGGTGAGAGTCCCGTCGTCAATCACTTCAATGGTGCCGTAACCGAAATTGTTTATGAAGGTTGTGATGGAAATCAGGTACATGTTCAGTGCATTGTGGCTGACCATCGACACAATGGTAACACTGGCATCCGGTTCGTATTCAAGCGGTGGCATGTGTTGAATCTGTTGCGCTGTCAGTTGAAATCGATACCGCTCTAAACGTTCTTTCAACCATAGGTAACTTTGATACATCTTCACACCCCCGCTTAATTTGAACGGATTGAATCCAACGATTGTTTTTATGGATTTGGCTTTTTCATGGCAGCCAATACCAAGTTCAGCGTTTGTCATTGCACTGACATTGATAAATGAATCATAGTCAAAATTTTGTTGCCCGGCGAAACCGGTTCTATAGTAAAGAAAGGCCGTTTTACCGGGGCGTGATTGCTCCAGTTCAGAGCTACTCTGCTGTATTTTCGACAAAAAATTGACGGATTTTCCAGTGGTAAGGAGTGAGGAATGGAGTCGATTCTTTTTGCATTCGGACTTTTTTTGCTGGTTTTTCTTTGTCACCGGTCTCTGAAGCAAGACAAAGAAGTGACAGCACCGAAACAAAAACGAAGAAGCCGTCTGAATCAAACATCTCAGCAGGCTGACAGGTAGCAAAGTCGACAGGAGGCAGAGCCATGAGAGACCTTATCTTTTTAGGTGTATTCCTGATTCTGGTTTGCTTTGCTTTCCGGCGACCTTATATGGCTGCTTCGATTTGGATCTGGTCGGGTTTATTTGTGCCCACGTATTGGGTGTACAGTTTTGCAAAACCCATCAGTTATAATACGGTTTTTGCGCTGATTACCTTCCTGACATATTTAGTGGCCCGCCATAAACCCCGGATGCTTTTTGATGTTGTTGCATTGCTGGTGTGCTTATTCTGGATTCATACCGGTATCACCAGCTACAACTCGATTGGGATTCCTGAATTGGTTTGGCCTGAATGGGAGAAGTTTTCCAAGGTGTTTCTCTCCTTCATCATGGTCACCCTGATTATCCGGCAACGGCATGAGTTTGAAATGCTGATTTGGGGCATACTCATGTCGGTTGGTTTTATGGGCGCAATCGAAGGGCTCAAATTTGTTGCCAGCCTCGGCGGGCATAAAATTCAGGGGCCATACGGACATTTACTGGCAGACAATAACCACTTTGCGACCGCTTTGTGCATGATCATTCCTTTGATTCTGTATCAACTCAAATCAGTAGAAGAGAAATGGATCCGATTGGGTCTGTTCAGCATGCTGGTGCTCTGTACCTTGTCTGTCCTCGGCACTTATTCTCGGGGAGGCTTCCTTGCACTGGCGATCATCGGCTGCTATTTCTGGCTGAAAAGTAAAAGGAAGCTGCTGACGCTGATTGCAGTTGGCATCATTGCTTCGGTGTCTGTCCTTTTATTACCGCAGAAATGGTACGACAGGATGGAAACCATTGAAGCCGCGGATGAAGATTCATCGTTCACCAACCGTGTGAACTCGTGGAAAATTCATACGTTGCTGGCATTGGAAAGACCTGCAACCGGTGGCGGCTATAAAACAGCGTATTATCAAACCCACTGGGACAGGCTCAGTACCAAAATTGATCAAATTGATGTGATCGAAACACCACCACCGGGTGAAAAACCGCGGGCTGCCCATAGTATTTACTTTCAGGTTCTTGGGGATCACGGCTTTGTTGGGTTGGGATTATTCTTACTGATCATCGCGCTTTCATTCCTGAAAATGCATTGGGTGATTGCGACCCTCAACCGTGCCCCGTGGAAGGCTGAAGACCATTGGCAGGTTGATTTGGCCAGAATGATGCAAGTCTCGCTTCTGGCATATTGTACCGCTGGCGCAGCGCTGTCATTGGCATATCTGGAATTATTCTGGTGCTTAGTCGCGGCTATGGTGGGTTTAACGATTCAGGTGAAAGTGATGGTGGCTCCGCAGCGCCGACGGCATGTGAATGCGGGGCAGGTTTTGGAGGACAGGCATTGAGAATAGAACTGGGACAGGCACAGTAGGCTGGCATCGTGGCACAGGGACCGGGCTCAAGGGACAGACACACATTTTAATTGGTTTTATTTTGGCCAGATCCGAGCAGCTTTCGTCAGGGGCGGAAGAGGATCGTTGGGTAATATCAGATCAAATTTGCAGAGCTATTCCTAAAAGGAGTTATTGGGTGGAGTTGAGCCGCGTGAATATCAACTCTGTTGTTTCAGTCAATATTAAGCAGGGGAAAGGCAGACGCCAGCTATTTTTTTGCGACCAAAGATCGCCAGTTTTGACTGGATCGTGGACTTCGTACCAATCAGGCAGCCACTTTCCATTTGTTCATAACATTTGAGCCAGAGCGTGGTTTCAAAGCCAAGTCTTTGCATCATTGGTGGTAAATTGTTTGATACTTGTCCTGAGCTGCCTTCCCTGAACTGCTTTCCCGTGAAATCTAATAATGCTAAATAATCCTTAAATCCAAATGGCAGACATGCTTTGCGATGCGGGTTTGGAGCGTCTGAGAATGGATGGAGATTACGAGCAAAACGATTGTGCTTCCTGAGTGAATCAACGCGGTGTTTGATGGAGGTATATTCAGATGATTCCGGTGTGGCCGCAATTCCGACCCGAACAGGATTCAGATCGACATAAGACATTGCCGCAGCCAGCGCTTTGTCATCCAGCAATGCCTGACTTTTGAATCTACCTTCCCAGAAATGCCCCGTACAGCCATCTTCTTTGTTTGCTTCAGCGGCAATGTATTGATTCAGCAGGCGCATAAACCAACTGATGCTGTAGATGCGCTGCCGCCAGGTACGAATGATCGTCTGAACAGACTGCTTTTCGCTTGGGCTTAATGGCTCGTTTCTGAGGAATCGTTGAATTAAAACAGGTGGTTGATGAAATTTTAGCCACCGGTGAATCACTTCAATATCTTTTAAAGATTCAGCTTGATCGCGGTTGATGTGAAGCACCAGATGATAATGATTACTCATGATTGCATAGGCGCAAATATCAATACAGAAGACTTTGGCCAGGTCGAATAACCGCGCTTCGACTTGATGTCGACGGTGTTCATAACTGTTCCCGGATGCCTCGTCGACGCCGCATAGAAAGGCTCTGCGGACACATCTGGACATGCAATGATAGTATGCCGTTGCGTCTAACTGGATTTGTCTGTGTCTGGCAATTGTCACAATGAAACCTCCGATACTGGATGAATGAACAGTATTTGGAGGGTGAGATGAAATAAAGGTGATGATGGTGAAATTGCGACGGCTTTATAAACAAATTGTAATTGAGTGTCTGGTTTTTCTTTGGAAATGCTCACTGAACTTTGAGATGTCTGTCCTCAATTTGGGAGGCGCTCAGCTTAAACAGTGCCTGTCCTGATTAACTGGTTCTGCTGATCTAAAGTGCGACTGTCCCACTTTTCCCCCCCTCAGCGTTTCCCGGTTAGTCTCTTGAAGATCGCCGTAATTTTCTCAGCATTCGCTTGCCAGGTCAGGTGCCTGTCCTTGATGGTTGCGGCCGCGTTTTGGCTCAGGCGTTGGCGTAGCGATGTGTCTGTGATCAGTTGTTCAATTTTAGACAGCATCTCGTTGAGATTGCCTTCTTGAAAAAGCAGGGCATTCTCGTCATTCGTTAACAGCTCTCGGATGTTTTCACTATCTGGTGCCACGATTGCTTTACCAGTGGCGAGATACTCAAGGAGTTTGAGCGGTGAGCACCAGGGAGTCACAGCAGGCTGGAGGGCGATATCAATCTGGGACAGCCAGTCGGCCATGTTTTCCCGTGATGCCAGTCCGGCGAGAATGATTTGATCGGTTGCATGGAGAGACTGTGCCTGCTGTTGGAGATCTTCCAGTACCGGGCCGTCTCCGATGATCAGGAACAGAATCGGAGGTTGCTCCGGTGGCCTTTGCTGATTGGCATTCACAATTAAGGACAGCACCTGATCCAACTGATGCCATTCCCGGCAAAAACCAGCAAACCCGACAATCAGGTGGTTGGCGAATTCTGGGCGCTTGGTGGCTGCATCAGGATAGAACTGGGTTGTGTCAACGCCATTGGGGATCACGCTGATACGTGCATCAGGGACACCGGCATTGTGCAAGTCCGTTGCAAGGACATGGCTGACTGGCAGGACGTGATCGGCGTTGCGCCAGACGAAAAGTTCAGACCACCTTGCCAGCCAGTCGAGATGAATACCGCCGTAGCTTTGACGTTCGTGATACAACGGGGCATTCACTTCCAGTGATAAAGGTAAACGAAACATGTATTTAGCGAGAATTCCTGAGATGAACAGCAGATTATAGCGCTCGTAAATCACATCCGGTCGGTGACGTATGATGGCATGACAAAGCCGGATGAAATCATAAGCACTGTAGCCAAACTCAAGTAACTCACATAGAAATCCGGGTAAAAGGCGCCGAATTTTACTGACCCAGCCACCATCTGCACCAAAATCAGCTTTTTCAGAAATCTTGGGGGCTACCAGGATCACCTCGTGCCCTAGTTGTTTCAGTTCATGGATGATCGCGTCAATGTGGACGAATTGTCCGTCTTTCGAAGCCACACGATGGTGATAGAGGATTTTCATGTCGCACTCCTGATCAAACGACGAAACAGATGGTACTGTCCTTCGGAAGTTGCGGACCAGTCAAACTGCTCTGCGTACCGCCGGGTTGCGGCACGGGGTAATGGGGTTGAAAGGATTTGCAGTAGTCCTGCAGCAATTGCATTTACATTACGTTCCACCAGAATACCTGCTCGGGGCTGTTGCACCACTTCAGGGGTGCCCCAGATATTGGTGGCAACGACAGGCGTGCCACAGGCCATCGACTCAAGAAGAACATTAGCCCAGCCTTCGCGATCAGAGGCCAGAGTGAGAACGTTGGCAGCACCATAATAAGCCGAAAGCTCTTCCTGACTCAGACGGCCAAGAAAGCGGACTCTGTCTGCAACGCCGTATTTCTCAGCAAGGACAGACAAGGTTTTACGCAGTGGTCCGCAACCAGCAATCAACAGGACGGCGCCCGGTATCTGACGCAACGCGTCGATCACCAGATGATGCCCTTTGCGTTCAATCAATAAGCCAACCGACAGGATGATTGGCGTGTTCAACGGCAGATCAAGCGCTCGTCGCAAGCCTGCCTGCTGAGATTCATCGCAGAAGGAAAACAGCTCAAGATCAACGCCATTGCGCAGAGTGCTGACCCGGTCGGGTGTCGCGCCAAGGTCTATCATGGCTGTTCTCAGGGCCTCACAGACGGCTAAATTATGATCGCTCGCAGACAGTACCTGTTGGATCTGCCTGCGCGCCGATGGATAATCCGGGATCAAATTGATGTCTGTCCCCCTTGCGGTCACGGTAAATGGCTTACGTAAAGCCTTGGCAACGGCGGCAATCGCCACGCCGTCCGGGTAGAAGTAATGGCCATCAATCAGATCAAATTCCAAGCCAGCGTTGATGAGGGTGCGAATCTGTTTTTTGAGGCACCAGGCCAGTGCAGCGGGTGTCCAGAACATGCCAATTTTGGGGATCACAAGATACCTTGGGTGATACACAGGGATCCCATACCGTGTTTCTTTTACGGGGACAGACGCATGTTCACCGTATCGGCCAAAGATTGGATGGCTGCTGGGAAACCAGGGCACGGGCGCGATGACAGTGATTTCAGTTTCCGGATAATGTTTTTTCAGCTGACGCAGCCGGGTCTCCACAAAAATACCATGTCTTGGATTAGCGGCGTTGGGATACAGGGTTGAAATCGTCAGGATTCTCATCAGGCTTGTCTCGATAAAAATTGGGCGAACATCAGTAAACTCCACAAAGCTGCACCATGATCGCCCCGGCCACTGACATGTTCAGTCACCAGCTTCTGTAATTGCCTGGGTTCAAAATAGCCGCTGTCCATCATTACCGGGGATAAGACCTGTTCATGTAACAGTGGCTGAAGCTGGTGCCGGAACCAGTGTGACAAAGGCAGGCTGAATCCCATTTTAGGACGATAAAGAATGGCCTGAGGCAGCAGCGGCTCCAATACTTTCTTGAAGCCGTATTTTCCGGTCTGGCGTCGGATATTGTCCTGACTCTCAATTTGGAAAGCCCATTCGATGAGCCTGTGATCCAGTAAAGGTGCGCGCACTTCCAGAGAATTCGCCATGCTGGCCCGGTCGACTTTGGTCAGGATGTCTCCCGGCAGCCAGGTTTTGAAATCCAGATACTGAATGAATTTCAGTGGATCATCCGTGGGCGTATTCAATGCGTGCTGTCTTAAGATTTCTGCACCAGTGTAACCACTCAGGCTGTGTCGGTAGGCCGCACTGAACAAAGACTGTCTGTCCTGATACCGAATTTTGGAGATGGTATTGGCGTAGGCATCAACACTGTCGAGTGCCAGAGACTGCAGGGTGGTTTTTGCCCGAAAGACGCGTGGCGCCCAGTCTGCTTTGGGATAGACCTGGCCGAGAAGTCCGAATAGAGGCTGCCGGATCGGGGAGGGTAGTAAGCCTCTGACTTTCTGCTCGGCCAGATGAAAACGGTAACGGCGGTATCCGGCAAAAATTTCATCTCCCCCATCACCAGACAACGCGACCGTGACATTCTGCCGTGCAAGTTTGCAGACGAGATAAGTCGGCAACGCAGAGTCATCGGCAAATGGTTCGTCATACAACTGCGCCAGAACTTCCACCAGACTGACATCATCCGTATTGACTTGCTGCTCCTGATGCTGTGTCTGAAATTGTTGAGCGATCAGGCGAGCATACTGAGTTTCATCAAATTTGGCTTGATCGAATCCGATGGCGCAGGTATTGACAGGCCCTGTGTTCAGTTGCGACATCAGGGCGACAATCGCACTGGAATCGACGCCACCGGACAAAAAAGCACCCAGCGGTACATCGGCGACCATGCGGATGCTGACGGCTTCCTTGATTTTTTCGAGTAAGGATTCCTGAATTTGCGGCCAGGTCAGGGTTGTGGTCGTCTCTGGCAGATCCCAATACTGGACAGGGACAGGCACTTGTCCCGGATGAAGTGTGAGCGTATGTCCGGCAGGAAGTTTGAAGATGTTACGATACGCCGTATGCGGATCGGGAATATAGCCATACATCAGGTAATCTTCTGCAAGTTCATGTCTCAGCGCGAGATCCACATCCGGATGCGCTGTCAGCACTTTGAGTTCAGAAGCAAAAATGAACTGTCCTTTCTGCGACATGGTGTAAAACAACGGCTTCTTCCCGAGCCGATCCCGCGCCAGAAACAGGGCTCGTTTGCGACTGTCCCAGAGTGCAAACGCGAACATGCCACGAAACCGGGACAGACACGCTTCGCCCCATTCCTCCCAGGCATGCACGATGACTTCGGTATCACTCAAGGTGCGAAATTCATGGCCCATTGACTTCAGCTCATGCGCTAATGCTTTGAAATTATAGATTTCCCCGTTGAAAACGATGGCAATGGTTTGGTCTTCATTAAACAGGGGCTGGTGGCCGCCGGACAGATCAATGATGGAGAGGCGCCGATGCGCCAGTCCGACCCATTGGTCGCAGTAATATCCTTCATCATCCGGACCACGATGACGCTGGGTCCGGTTAATATGCTGAAGCAGTCGAGTATCAATCCCGGCAGGCCGCTGCATATTCATCATTCCTGCGATACCACACATAGCTTTCCCCTTCACGCTAAATAGCAATGTTGACTGAATCTGACGGTGTTCACATGCTCGGGACAAGAATCGCTTGGTTTTGTCCCGCAAATTGTGCGATTTCGGTTTCGCCAAGCTCCGAACTGGCTACCGCAGTAACGTGAGAGACACCTTTCAGCCCAGCCAGCCGGTAAGACGCTCTGACCAACTTGATCGCCAGCGGATTACTGCTACAAAATTCGTTGATGCAATACCAGTACACCAGATGCATGGTGTCGCCTCTGGCATTGGCGATTGTCATGGTTTTCGCATGGACACCGGATTGAAGCTGTACGCCCCGGCTGCGCTGAAGGGACCAGGTGTCTTTATTAAAAAGCTGATTCGTGCTGCTGATTAATTCCCCATCCCGCTGCCAGAGGTTGTAACGGGCGGTATAGATTTCTGCCTTGCCTTCGGCGGCAGAGTGTCGCTGGCTGTTGATGGCTTTCGGGAAGGTGATTCCCCACGCTGCCAGCGGTGTGTTTGATGCGCCTGTCCTCGTTTCATTCACGGCGATGATGCCGGCTTCGGCGCTAGTCGTGTCTGTCCCCGTTCTGTTCGTGGCTGAATTGGGCAAAGCAGTGGTGATTTCAGCATGATGTGTTAAATGCAAATGCCAGAGCGCCGTGAGTCCAAACAAGCAAAATACCGGGATAAACACGCACCATTCCGCGCGAGGCGATGTTGTCCTGTTTACAGGTTTACGATCAATTTCAGATGACTCGGCATCAGAGAATCGGCTGGCCGTGAAGAAAATCACCAGAATAATCAGACTGAAAAAGACCCAACCATAGATCAGGTGATCCGCACCAGCAGCGTATTTCATGTCACTCCAATACCCAATGATGACGATGCCAAAAGCGCGGATACCATTGGCAATAATCGGGAAGATAAACGAAAAAGCCACAAAGCAGAGACGTTTGTATGTTTTTGTAAACTGCAGATAGGCAAATAACGTCCCCAGCGCAACACTCGACATCAGAAAACGAATGCCGGAACAGGCTTCAGCGACGTAGAAACGGCCATTCGGGATCGTCAGATATAACCCTTCTCGATAGACCGGAATATTGCTCAGATTGAGCAGCCACACCGAGAGATCTGCTGTAATGATCTGAAGCTGCGGCACCAGACTTTCACCAAAAGGCACGGCAAAGAAAAGGTAAAGTAATGGAAACCAAAGTACGCGCGCAATTGCGGTGCCAAGGATGGCCCACAGCAATAACTGCAGGCTCATCACGGCAGCGAGGTGCTCAAACAAACCAATGTCTGCTGCGCGCCCCATCAGCCATAGCAGGCAGGGAATCACGAGTAAGCAGGCTGCCAAGCCACTCACAGATAGTGGGATATTTCGGATTTCTTCCCGCTGACGCCAGACCAGCCACAGGCAGATCGGCAGAATCAGAAAACAATGCTCGTAAGTTTTTGAATTCAGCCAAACAGTGACCATGTGATTGATTGACGGCCAGAATAGCCACAACCAGGCAGCCAACGGGAACCCAAGCCGCAGCCAGAGTGACTTAGCCATGGTGTGCCTCCAGATAACTCAACACCGGGGACAGTCGCGCCTCCCAGCTGAAATGTGTTTTGATCCAATGCCGGGAAACTGTCGCGGGTTGCCGGGGAGCACTTAATTGAACACACACCCACTGAGCATTCTCTCGCGAATCATCGGAAACAAAGAGTGTCTGTCCCGGCAAGGATCCGATCGACTCTATCGTGCCTGTCCCCGTTGCTTTGGTGGCTTCCACAACTGCGCCTGTCCCCATTTGATCAGGTCCCGGCGGCAAAAGGTGCCTGTCCCCGTTGAAGGTGTTTGAGGCCTCATACTGTGCCTGTCCCAGTTGAAGGGCGAAAGGTGCCTGTCCCCGTTGATGGTGCAGCGCTTGACCCCACGGATACTGCTCCAGACCTTCGATGCCCAGAGGGCTGGTGAGGACGGGCTTTTCCATTGCCATGGCTTCCAGAATTTTATTCTGAATGCCGCGGGCAATTTGCATGGGGGCGACAGCGGCTTTGGCGTAAAACAGGAAAGGGCGGACATCGGCGACACGGCCGGTGACGACGACGCCGGGAACCTTCGACAGCGATTTCACTTTGGATGTGGGGGATGAGCCCACGATATAGAAGCGACTGTCCGGATGGTGTTGCAGGACGATGGGCCAGACCGTCTGCACAAACCAGCAGACCGCATCAACATTGGCCCAGTAGTCCATCGCACCGGTGAACACGACATAATTTTCTTGCGCAAGCAGATAATCCGTCTTGTGAGAAAAGGAAGCATCGGGTGAAAAATACTGACTGTCGATACCGTTTTCCAGTGTCCGGACTTTTAGGTGGAGCGAATCGGGCAGTTGCGCCGTGAAGGCATTTTTTTCCGTGTCTGTGACAAAGCAACTGACGTCAAATGCAGCGCAGACCTGTTTTTCGTATCGTGCCAGGGTGTGGTATTCTCGCTGATAAATCAGACGCATCAGGCCGGATTTTTTCTCCGCATATTGCCGCCATTTTTCAGAATCGAGATCCACAAAGTGCATGACTTTGTGAAGATCCGGGGAAACTGTCATCAGGTATTGAGCCATGCTGCTCGAGAAAACCAGTGCTTTTCGAATGGGGTGGTTATCCCGGCTACGGTCCAGACAACGATTGACCCACTTTCTCATGTCTGACGACGCATAATAGGGTAAAGTCATCGGTTGTCCGCTCAGCAGTGCGCGAAGGGATTTGAGTTTTGCCTGAGTTGGGTGAAGCGCGACATAGCAGGTTTCCCGGCACAATGAGTCGACTTTCGGGCAATATTGCCAGTCAGTGGGGTCATCAATAAAACAGCCCAGATAAACATCGTAATGCTGGCTGAGATATTTCAGCAGATGATAGCTGGCAATCTTATCGCCTTTATTGGGCGGATAAGGGATTCGGTGACACAGATACAGGATGGCTGGCTTCATCTTCACGTTCCCCTTAACCCAGATATTTTGAAAGCATGGGGCCGATTTGTTTGCTCAGGCCCATCGGCAGGTTTTGCCAGGCTCGGATGAAATATCGATATTTGGGATTGTTGGGCGACAGATTGGGAGGCCGTTTTGCCCTGACCAGCGCCATTCGGTAGTGCAAGGGCTGCTCTTCCATCCCCCAGTGTTTTTTGTAGTGATATGCGCCTGAATTGATCTTGCTGCGTCCGAAGTCAAACAATTCGGCCCCTCTTTCTTTTGCGATCAGCATCAGTTGGTAGTACATGAAGTCATTACTTTTCAGATCCCGGGCGGCCTGAGTCCCGCCGCCGTAGTAAGGCAAAACCTGATTTTTATAGTAGAAACTGAGAACACCTGACACGGGCTGACCCTGTACATCGCGGACGACCAGTGTTTCGCAACTGCTGCCAAAAGTGTCTTTCAGCGTTTGAAACAATGCAGGCGGAAACACCGGTGTTCCCAGATTCCGGACACTTTCCGCATAGAGTTCAAAACAGAGCGCCGGGTTATCTTTCGCATCCCAGCTCAGGTTATTTTTTTGAGCATGCCGGATGACGGCACGCTGTTTGCGTTTGATACCGGAGAGAAGGTCTTCTGCTGGCAACGCCAGTGTGTTTTTGAAAGTGGCATGATGACAGTGCCGGAACCAGGGGGATTCACAGGGATGTTCGTGACTGTCCCTTAATTCGATGTAATCGACATTGAGATCGCAGGCAAGATCGTAGGCTGCGTTTTCCAGTTCACGGCGGATATCATCCTGATCGGCAAGCGCGCCGCCATAGACGCAAAAAGGTGTTGAAATCAGCGCATGGCCGAACAGCAGACTTTTCTGTTCGAACAGGGGCAGCACACCGACAATCTGCTCCCCTTGCTGTGCGAACAGGTAGTGTGGCTGATGACCAAAAACGTCCTGAATCACATGAATCCATCCCGTCAGGTGAAAGAAGCTGCCGTGCTGGTGTGAATCAACGTAGCGATCCCAGAGGTTGTGCGCTTTTCGGGTCAGTGCTCGAATTGTCAGATCCTGTTTCATATTCATATCCATCCAATTGATAGGCTTCACTGATGGTGGTCCAATGGAAATCGTTCAGTAATCGGTGTAATCGGGGAACCATTTGCGCAAGATTGAGATAGTGTCGGAAACGGGCTTTGAAGGACGCCTGTTGAATACGCGGTTGATTGGCATCGATTTCCCAGGGATGAAAATAAAAGCAGAAGGGCTGCTGATACTGATCAGTGAATCCGCGAATCAGCTGTTTACTCAGTGCGTAAGGATATAAACGGAAATAACCTCCGCCACCGATTGGAATATTTGTGCCAAAGATTTGGCGTGTCGGGATAGGGATCTCAATGATGCCTTCCTGACGTGTATGAAGAAATCGCGGCCAGTCCGGACAGCCGTAATGATCATGTCTGACCGGGTAAGTGCTGCTGCTGAAAGTGAATCCCAGTTGTTTGAGAATATCAAATGCCCACAGATTCGACGGGTCAATAGAAAAACTGGGGGCACGATAACCCTGAACATATTTTCCGGCGATATCTTCAATCAGGAATTTACTTCTGCTGACATCCTGAAAAAACGCATGGCGAGACAACTGATTGGCTTTGTCGTGTGCATAGCCATGGCAGGCCAATTCATGGCCGCGCGATGCGATGTCCCGGATGAGTGCAGGACAGGCATCGGCCACCCAGCCGAGAATGAAGAAGGTGGCCTTGATTTGATGCGCCTCAAAAATATCCAGCACTTTTCTCGTACTGTAATCGACGCGGATCGGATATCTTTTCCCCCAGTCCTTTTTTTGAATCATGGAAGAAAATGCAGAGACGTGGAAATAATCTTCGACATCAACTGTCATCGCGTTATATCTGGTTCTAAAGTTTACAGGGGCTAATTCTTTCATCTTAGCGCCCCTTGCCAAATAAAACGATTTCAGAAGTTTTTATCAGGATTAATATATCAAACAAAAAGCTTCTGTGTTTGATGTAATAAAGATCGAATTTTAGTTTTTCTATTGCATCGTCAAGGTTTTCACCATAAGGGTATTTTAATTGTGCCCAACCTGTCAGTCCGGGTTTCACATATAAACGATGGTTGTAGTATGGGATCGTTTGTTCGAATTGATCAGAAAAATAGGGACGCTCAGGCCGGGGGCCAACGAAGTTCATTTCACCCTTCAGCACATTGATTAACTGAGGCAGTTCATCCAGTCGGTATTTCCGGATGAAATGACCGACCCTGGTGATGCGCGGATCGGCTCGGCTGGCCATTTGAGCTCCCATTTTTTCAGCATCAATCCGCATACTTCTGAACTTATAAATTAAAAATGACTTGCCTTTCAACCCGGTCCGTTCCTGTGTATACAGAACCGGGGCACGAAATCCATCTTCGAATTTGATCATCAGAACCACAGCAATCAGTAAAGGCCAGGTTGCAAGCAAAATCAGCAGCGCAATGCCGCAGTTAAATAGCCAGTACAAAAACTGCCCAATCCGGTTCCGGGTGGTCTGAGAATTGAAAATGACCCAGGAAGGATGAATATGATCGACGGCAACCTGGCCCGTCTCTCGCTCAATAAAATCAATAATATCGATGATCTGTACGCCATTCATTTTGCACTGGAACAAACTGCTGCTTGGTAGGTTGCCACGGCGTTCATCTGCCGCGATGATGATTTCTTTGATGTGGTGCTCGCGAACAAAGCTATCCAGCGATTTGTCTGTATCCAGAACCGGGGAAACGGCTGAAGAGGCGAGCTGGTCACCCGGCATCGGAATATATCCCACCAGATCGACGTGTACCCGGTCAGACTGGCGGCGCATACAACGGTTGATTAAACCGGCTCGAGCGCCTGCACCTAAAACTAAGACCTTCAGCCGCCCCAACATCTGGTATTGGGAGCGAATGGCAATGTAGCGCGTGATGACGAGTCCCAGAAAGGCCAGGCTGTACATCCATTCTCTGCTGAATGTTTGGGGAAACGGCAGTGGTGTGATGAGATAAAGACTGGTTGACAACATGTACGCCAAACTAATGGCGACTAATATTCTGACCGTAATCCCTCGAAATGACTCCCGGATTTTTTCATTATAAAGGCCAACCGATAGCAAAGTTAACTGTAAAGGAAGTGTATAAAAAATGAGATTTGCTATATTTAATACATCATCCATGTACAGATTTACCGACGCCTCCGGAATAGTTCCAAATCGTTGCACGCCCCAGAATATGCCAGAAAGCATTAATATATCTGAAAAAATAAGTACAGCATTGCTGATATTTAAATCATGAAATTTTGAGTACGTCATAATCACCTTGTCCCAGGTGTGAATTATTTAATTTCCCACTACGTCTAATGAGTATCGGCAAGCATAAAAAATCTGCAAAATAAAAAAATCATATATAGTTAAATTAGTTCAATGTTGCTTTGAACCGCAGTAATGACAAGTGCGTTGGACACCTCAATTCTTGATAAAGCGATGTAAGACATGGACTTAAATGCAGGATGGATGCTGTTATGACAAGACGCGGTCACCTATTGAAGATAACCAGTTTGACAGCAGCAGTGCTGATGACCTTTCTCGCCGGCTGTTCGTCAAATTCTTTGTCGTCTTTACCGACGGCAACGCCACAACCTTCCTTGACAAAAAACATTAATCAATACAAGTACCTGATTGGACCCGGGGATGCCTTAACCATTTTTGTGTGGGGGAACCCGGAAATTTCGGGCGGCTATATTGTCCGGCCGGATGGCATGTTATCGACCTCTTTAGTCGATGACGTGCCGGCATCAGGCCGAACGCCGACGGAACTTGCTCGCAGTCTGGAAGCACGGCTGGCTGAGTATGTGCGCGATCCAATTGTCAGTGTCATCGTGAATGGTTTTGTCGGGCCATACAGTGAGCAAGTACGCGTGATTGGTGAAGCTCAGCAACCGATGGCGATTAACTACCGGGAAAACATGACGTTACTGGATGTCATGGTTGCTGTTGGCGGACTGACAGATTTTGCGGATGGGAATGATGCCCGGTTGATCCGGGTGATCGGCGGTCAGCAGAAAGCGTTTGCGCTGTCGCTGGGAGATTTATTGCGGGACGGCGACATCCGGCGAAACGTCGATATTCTTCCCGGTGACATCATTATTATCCCGGAAGCCTGGTTCTAATTGGAGGTCACATGCAGGAGCAATTTCAGAACCTGATTGAGTACCTACAAGGGGTGTGGGTGCGGCGGCGTTGGATCATCGTCGCCAGTTGGATTGTATGTCCGCTGGGTTGGGCGGTTGTCACGCTGTGGCCGAATCAATACACCGTGGAGGCTCGTGTTTATGCGGATACGCGGTCTATTCTGCAACCCTTGCTGAAAGGGCTGGCAATTCCGAATGATTCAAATCAGGAATTGAGCCTGATGGTGAAGACATTACTCAGTCGCCAAAACCTGGAGACGATTGCCCGGTATACCGATGCTGATCTGAAAGCAACAACCAATGAAGAGTATGAGGAGATTCTGGCAGAGCTGAAAGACAATATTGAGATTGCGTCGGCTGGCCGGGAAAATCTGTTTACAATCAGCTACAGCGGTTCAGATCCGATCTTTGTGAAGAATGTGGTGCAGTCCGCGCTGGATGTGTTTGTTGAAAACACACTGGGCAAGAATAAGCAGGATACAGATAAAGCCAATGAGTTTATCGCCCGGCAACTGTCAGATTATGAAAAACGGCTCGCAGAAGCAGAAACCGGTCTCGCGGAATTTAAGCGGGAACATGCCGGTTATTTGCCGAGTGCAGAGCAGGGGTTTCGTCGTCAGCTGGATTTGCTGAGTACTGACATTGAAGACACACAGTTACAGCTTCAGGAAAGACGGACACAGCTTGAAACAGCGAAGCGGAAACTGAATGAAGAAACCGCGATCGCGGCCCGAAATCAGGGCGCAGCACCGACAGAGTTTGATGACCGGCTGGAATATCTGCAAACCCGCCTGGATAATCTGATGTTTCGCTATACAGACAAGCATCCCGATGTGAAGGAAACCAAACGTCAGATCGATGAATTGTCGCAGCAAAAGCAGGATGCAATTTCGGCAGCTGGCAGCAACAACAGTGATTTCCGTAACTCTGAGTTGTTTCAGAATCTGAAATTACTGATCAGCCAGTTGGAAAATGAGGTCGCGTCATTACAGGTTCGGGAAAAAGCGCAGCTGGAAAAAGCGGCCTATTTGCAGGAAAAACTGGTGCAAATGCCGGATGTTGAAGCGCAATTGACGGGCTTAACCCGAAGCTATGACATCACCAAAGCCAAGTACGAGGAGTTGCTGTCCCGTCGGGAATCGGCGCTGATTTCGCAAAAGGTTGGCGCTGCTTCAGATGACATCACCTTCCGGGTTGTCGATCCACCGCGAACGCCGATCAAACCTTCCGGTCCGATTCGTCCGCTTTTTCTTGGTATGGTGCTGGTTGCCGGGCTCGGGACTGGTCTGGGTCTGGCGTTCTTCGTGAGTCAGCTTTATCCGGTTGCAACGTCAGCCAGACAGCTGTACCAGATCACCGGACTACCCGTACTTGGCGGAGTGACTTCAACCCAGCAATCGGGTATCTCTGCCTCAGTTCGCAAAGAAAACTGGCGATTTCTATGGATGAGTACCGCACTGGTTGTTTGTTTTCTTGGTTTCATGGCACTGAATCTTGATACCTCGATTCATGCGCGTGTCATGCAGGAGATGGGGTGGTTATGAGCATCATTCAAAAAGCAATGGAGAAAACGACGCAGGGGAATCAAGGGGAATCGAAAGCCAAGACCTCTGAAAAGCAGCAGGGATGGGATGCGCCATCGAACAATCAGACCAGAGCTGATGTTCTCTCTCAGTCGTCCGGTCACACGGGGCTGGGGAATGGTTTTCCGCCTGCCTGGCATCCCCCTGCGGTGATTGAGATTGATATACATCGTCTGCAGGAGATGGGGATGGTGTCTCATACCAATGAGAAAGCGAATGTCACCATTACCAATGAATATCGCGCGATCAAACAAAAACTGTTTCATAACGCATTCAGTGCCGGTGCGCAGTTTCATCAGCGAGCTAATCTGGTGATGGTGACCAGTGCTTCACCGCAGGAAGGGAAAACATTTACCGCAGTGAACCTGGCGCTCAGCATGTCGTCGGAAAAAGATAAAACCGTGCTGCTGGTGGATGCCGATGTACTCAAACCTGGTGTCAGCGATTTGCTGGGAATCGAGACACGCCCCGGACTGATTGATTTTTTGCAGGGACAAGTGAGCACTTTGTCAGAGATTATTTATCCCACTTCCATCCCGAATTTGCGGATTATCCCGGCGGGCCAGCCGCATCATCTGAGTAACGAACTGCTGGCCAGTAACAAAATGGAACGTTTGATGAATGAACTGGCGCACCGTTACCCGGACAGGATGGTGATTTTTGACTGTCCGCCGGTGCTGGGTGTGGTTGAAACCATGACGCTCTCCAAATTACTGGGACAGGCACTGTTTGTTGTAGAGCAGGATAAGTCGCGTCTGGATGATATCGAAGTTGCAGTGTCACAGCTGAATAAGGATATGGCAATCGGGTTTGTGATGAACAAAGCCGTGCGCAATGTGTTGGGTCAATATAGACATGGACATGACTATGGCGCTACAGAGGATCAATCCTAGTGTGTATTTGCTTGGGGGCCTTTCTCTGATTGGGCTTCCCACGCAGGCGGCGGATGTGGAAATAACGCCTTATGTTGGCACAGAGCTGACGTTTACCGACAATGTGAACCGATCCAATACGAATCAACAGAGCAGTTTTATCACGGCACTGGAAACAGGCATTGAAGCGACCGTTGAGGGAAACCGGGGCTACCTTGGGCTGGATTATGAATTAAGGTACCTGTATTACACGGAAACCGACCGGAATGACAAACTGTACCAGAACCTTGATTTCTATACCTTTAAAGGGCTCGGTCGGAGTGGGTTTCAGGTTGATGCCAGTGCATCCATTGAAAACATTGCGGAAGATATCGCGACGGACGCCAATGCAGATGAGATCAGCGGGGATACCATTCAGAGTAATCAGGCACAGGTTGGTTTAAGTTACCGGACCAATCCACTCAGCACAATGGATCTGCGTTCGAGAATTTATACTCGCGTCATTGATAATGAGGACGAAATCGGAAATTACACGGGCTGGGGGGGCAACGTCAGTTATGCCAACGGCCGATCGGTGAAAGATGCTTTTTGGCTGCTCAATTTAAGCTACGATTACCGGGAAGGGCGGGATGATGAGGTGGCCACAGAGTTTTCCCGGATCAGTGAAGTGTTTGGCCTGCAGACGATTGGCGGATTCGCGCCGTTTCTGCGTCTGAATTATGAAAACTATAACGGCGTGACAGATTCTCCTGAAAACGAAATTCTGAACTGGGGAATCGGCACGCGCTACTTCTGGGATCGCTACTCGTATCTGGATGTCAGTTATAACTTCTCGGAAGATGATGTGAACTCAGATTTTTGGGCTGGTGCAATCAATCTGAGTCCCAGCGACAGAACGCGATTTTATTTTCAGTACGACAAGCGATTAAGAGGGGATGCTTACGCCGCTGAAATCCGCAATCGTACCCGGCGGTGGACAAACACACTGACGTATACGGAACAACCGGACAGTTATGAACGGGAACGTTTTGTGCTAGGGGGTCGGATAGACGAGCTCTATCTGAGAAAAGAAGCACGCTGGCGTTCAGAGCTGGGGCTCCGGCGGACACGATACACGGTATCACTGTTTCAGATTGACCGGGAAACGCTGGAATCGTTGTCGGATGTTGTTGAAGATAATTCACACGGGATTGAACTGGATGTGAGTCACCGGTTATCCCGTGCACTGTCCGGCCATATTGGATACGGATTTGAACGATATGAGTTCACTTATATCAGCTCGGGGGAAGAAAAAGATGATTACCATACCTTCAGTCTGGATCTGTCCTACGCTTTCAGACCGGAGTTGATCACTCAGGCTGGTGTCGAGTATTACGACCGTTCGTCATCGAATTCTGTCAATGACTACGATGAAACCCGACTTTTTCTTGATGTAAGGGTGGAGTTTTAATTATGTATGAAGCGCATTTTGGATTTACGGATAAACCGTTTAAATTAAGTCCCGACCCACGCTTTTTCTTTGCCAGTCCACATCATGAAAAAGCGCTATCTTACTTGCAGTATGGTTTATCTTTAGGGGAAGGATTCATTGTCGTTTCCGGCCCGATTGGGACAGGGAAAACCATTCTGGTCCACCGCCTGTTATCCAGTCTGGATGAGTCGATTATGGCGGTTCAAATCTCAACCACCCGATTATCACCTGACGAACTGGTCAAACTGGTCGCTTCAAAATTCAGTGTTGCTACCGAAGGGTTATCGAAAGCCGATATTCTGAAACGGTTTGAGCAGTTCTTGTTTGGCCTGAGACAACAGGGGCGGCGGGCTGTTTTGCTGGTGGATGAAGCCCAGAACCTGCCTGCAGAAACGATTGAAGAATTGCGGATGTTGTCCAACTTCCAGTTCAATGATAAACCGTTATTGCAGAGTTTTTTACTGGGGCAGGAAGAGCTGAAAGGGATTATCCGATTGCCGGAAATGGAGCAGTTGCGGCAAAGAATCATCGCTTCTTGCAATCTGCAGCCTTTCTCGGCCGATCAGGTGAAAGAGTATATTTTACATCGCCTGAATTGTGTGGGCTGGCAGGGGACACCCGCGTTGAGTGATGGTGTTTTTGAAGCCATCACCCGGTATACCCAGGGGGTGCCCAGAAAAATCAATATTCTGACCGATCGTCTTTTCCTGTTCGCCTGTATGGAAGGGCTGAATGCAATCAATACGGTGAACGTGGAAAAAGTGATCGCCGAAATGAATGAGGAATTACCCGGCCAGCAATCCAGAGAAACCAGACGACCTGCCCCGGATGAAAGCCAAGCATCCTCTCGGTATGAGTATTCTGCTCGTGAAGCTTATGACAATTACCCGGCACACTCAGGTTCGGAGCGTGTACCACAATCATCTGGATCCAGTAACGCATTCCAGGCCCTGAATGAAATTGAAAAAGTGCTGGATAATGTAATCGAGCGAAAAATTGCGACCATCCGTAAGCTGGACCAGCTCCTGGTTAAAAAGCGGAAAATGCTGCTTCAGCAAGGTGAGGAAGGCATCGACGATGAGCTGATACTGAATGAGGATTATCCCCCGGGCTTAAAAGAAAAGTATTGGGTGAGGCAGTTAATGAAATCGTCTGATTGATCGATTCCACAGATGATGTGACCTAAGCCGGCGGGAAACCACCGGCTTTTTTGTTGCGTTGATATTGCTCAAGTGGGACAGGCACTGTGGGAGTCAGGACAGGCGCAGAATAAAACTGGGACAGGCATAGAAAAGACAACAGGGACAGGCACATTATCGAGGGGGGATTTTTGAGGAAATGGCGTCTGTCCCGGTTCAAAGGTGCTCAGAAAACAGTGTCTGTCCCAAGATGTAATGGTGGTCAAATGTTGGGACAGACACTGATTCTGTCACTCATTCCTGACCATATATTTATCCATCAGGGAATAGAGCGTCGGGCGGGTGATCCCCAGAATGTTGGCGGTATTGGACATGTTGCCATCCGTCAGCGATAGGGCTTTGGTGATGGCTTGCTTTTCTGCCTCTTCGCGGACCTGACGCAGGTTGAGTGCTAAGGGTTCAGACTCAGCGTCGGTCGTATGCAAGGCCAGATCCAATGCGGTAATGAGTTTGCTGTCCGACATGATGACCGCTGATTTGACCTTATTTTGCAGTTCACGAATATTTCCCGGCCAGTTGTGCTGAAGCATGGCGCGAATCGCGTCGTCAGAGAAACCTGTGATTTTGTGAGCGTTCTGCTGGCTGGCCTGTTGCAGAAAATAGCGGGCCAATAGCAGGATATCCTGATCTCTGTCCCGTAAAGGTGGGTTCTGAATCGTGATTTCACTGATGCGGTAATATAAATCTTCCCGAAACGTTTTCTCTTCCATCATCTGTTCCAGGTTTTGGTGTGTGGCGCAGATAATTTTCACATCCACAGGGATTTCCTGACGCCCGCCAACGCGTTCAATCACCTTTTCTTGCAGGAATCTTAAAATTTTGGCCTGAAGCGGATAGGGCATATCGCCAATCTCATCGAGAAACAGCGTTCCGCCATCTGCACACTCAATTTTGCCTGCGGTTGTTTTGTGGGCACCGGTAAATGCACCTTTTTCGAAGCCGAAGAGCTCACTTTCCAGCAGATGTTCCGGAATGGATGCGCAATTGATGGCAATAAAAGGTTGATTGCAACGCGGGCCTTTCGTATGGATCGCACGGGCGATGACTTCTTTGCCTGTCCCGCTTTCTCCCAGGATCAGCGTTGTGATCTCTGTGGGGGCGATCCGATCGATCATTCGGCACACTTGCTGGACTTGCGGACTGTTGCCGATAAAACCATTGGCTTCCAGAGAGGACTGTTTCAACGTATTGTTTTCGGCTTCTAGATTCGCGACCACAAAAGCACGGTCGATGATCACGGCCAGTATGTCGTCGTCAATCGGTTTCTGGTAGAAGTCATGCGCGCCCAGCGCAATGGCTTTTAGCGCATTGGCTTTGTCATCATTGCCGGTGATGACAATGATTTTGATATGCGGGGACAAAGCCAGAATTTCTTGCAGTACGCTGAGTCCTTCTGAAGCATTGGCTTCATCTGGCGGTAAACCCAGGTCTAAAGTGACTACTTTTGGATCGTGACGGCGTAACGCGTTAATTGCTGATTTGCGGTCACCTGCCATGACGACTTCATACTGTGGAAAACACCATTTCAATTGTTTTTGAATGCCTGGATCATCTTCTATGACTAATAATGTGTCCATATTTGCTTTCCTTACTGGCAAGATTCACTGTCATGGGTGGGTTGGGCGGCGATGCTCAGCGGTAAATGAAGGTGGATAGTCGTGCCTTGAGCTGGCTCAGACAGCACATCAATGTAGCCACCCAGCTGTTCTACCATCATTTTGGCGTCGTATGCCCCAATGCCCATGCCTGCATTACCTTTTGTTGTATCAAAAGGTTTAAATAATCGGTTTTCGATGAAATCCCGGCTCATGCCACTCCCGCTATCCGAAATACTGATGCGGTAAAAATCGGTTGTGACCGCTGTCGAGACGTGAACATATCCCGAGTCATCTGTGGCTTCCTGAGCATTTTGAATCAGGTGCGACAGCACATTACTGAACCGCTCCCGGTCAGCCTGAAAACTGAAGGGAAGTACGGATGGACCAATGATTAAGGGAGCGGGAAGTTTGACGGCGCGATGTTCGCAGACCTGATGAATCAGCTGATCGAGTTCGATCGTTTCCATAGACTGGTGGTCGACCCGTTTGTTGTTGAGTTGAGTCAGGACTTTGGTTAACCGGTTGGCTGCAGAATCCACCGTCTCAAAGGCGTCCTCAATGAAAGCGGGGTTATTTTTGTGTCTGGCTGCATTTTTACTCAGCAACTGAAGCTGCGCTAAAACATTTTTCAGATCGTGAACCAGAAACGCAGACATGCGGTTGAAGGTATCGAATTGCTGGCTCTCAGCAAGCTTCTGGTTCGTTTCAAAGACATTGAGGAACACGGACAACTGGCGGCTGACCACATGCATGAGATCCCGATCTTCCCAGTTCACTTTTTCGGTTGATGTTGGTTTCGAGAGCAGACAAACGCCTTGGGTGCCGCTGCTGCTGGTTAACGGGACGACGTAAGCAAATTCTGTGATTGCCGCCAGCGTGTCCGGTTCGATCTCAAAAGGGGCGGGCTCCCGATGCTGTTTTGCTTGCTGAATGTCCAGGATCCACTGATGTTCCAGAACGGGGAATCCGACATGGGTAAGCAAGCGTTCAATTTCCGGATGCGGACTGTCAATGGCGATACTGGCCTGAACTTTCAGCCTTGGGCCTTGCCGCGTGGCCAGTACGCCTTTGTCACAACCAAATGGATGCATCATCGCGCGCAGGGCGGTGTCATATTCCGTTCCTTCGGGCTGCTCCAGTGTGGTGGTAAACCGCATCCATTCTTCACGGTATTCATATTTGTTGGCAAAGAAATGTTTAGTGATAAACACCATGATGTTTTTCCGAAAAGTCTCGGAGAGAAACAGGCTGGCCAGCACCAGCCCGCTGAGCGCAAAAAACAGGATCTGAATCGTGTCACTCCATTGCCCGCCCATCGATTTGATATAAAAACCTGCCAGCGACATCACCAGTAAGTACCCGGCTGCAACCAGTAACAGACTGCTGTGATAGATGATGTCCCGCGACACATAGACCCGGCTTTGCCAGTGTTTGGCTCGTCGTGCCGTCAGTAAGATCAGGGGCAGAGAAACCAGCATGATCCACCCCCGACTGAGCCAGAATCCGGGCGCGAGTACATTGGTCAGAAAGGCATCGGCATAGAGTGCAAAGTGGTAGGCAAAGTACATCCCAAGTCCGAGACAAAGCGGTTTAATTGCCCAGCGGTCTTCTTTCAGGGTTCTTCGGTAACGCAGTTCCGTAAACCACAGACCCGCGATGGTCTGGCACAGATGCAGAAACAGAAAACTGCGTTGATCCAGTAAGGGCCAGAAAAAACGCAGCCCTTCCAGAACGGCGATCCCCAGAATAGCAAAACACAGGAACGCCGGGACTTTTTCTGAAAATAAGCGCGAGAGCCGCGGTGTGTCGGTCAGGCTGCTGGTCACCAGCAGACACCAACCCAGCGTCAGAAGACTCTCGGTGAAGAGAACCGGCAGGATCGAGAGTTGGTACCGGATCTGAAAATAGGAAGCAATGGCCCAGCCCGTGCCGAGCAGGCAGGTCGATTGCAGTAACCGTTTTGGCAGGCTTTTCGCTTTTGTGGTTAATAACAGCAGAAAAATAAACAGAAAACCTGCTGCGGCTGACAGGTAGCCAATGGTGCCAAGCAGCGTGTCCAATGTGACGTCCTTTGTGAATGCTGGGATCAGTCAGCTGGCTGAATCAAGGTGTCCTTTTCTGTGGCAGAAAATCGCCAGAACAGAACATTTTTGTGATCTCTACTGAGAGAATAGTCCAGGAAAGGTTACTTGATGGTGGGCTGGAGGGAATCAAACAGTTCTGTAGCAGAAGTGCTACAGATCGCATGAATGCTGGATTCCGGCTGGTTGTTCAGCCAGTGGATGATTCCGGCCATGCCATTTTCACAGTGTTCGGGTAACAGCATGAAAGCTGCCATAAAGATCAGCAGCGGAACGAAGTTCAAGAACAGAATCAGGATCACTTTATTCACAACTACGTATCCTCTTTTTCCAGTGACCTCCTTCCTTAGTGGATATTTTTGGACTGACATTTTGAAGATAGCGCGCGCTACAGTGAGTTTTTGGCTTAATGTTAAGAACCTTTGTGCTTGCGATCTCCCACCGAAGCGACGTTTCTGCGAGGACAAGTTACAAAATGTGAACTCGATTCTGGTTCATGAAACCGACGCATTTCTCTCATCATTCTGAAGCCGAAATGACACGGCCGAGTCATAAATTTTTCTCATACTTGTCGTGTATACCCAAGTGACCTCCTGTCTGACGGTCGTTTTACGGACATGCCAGATGAGAACGCAGGCTGAGGTTGCTTGGGTATACACCCACTGAGGATGGAGACACTATGGAAACCACAAGTCCTTTTCGTTTACCACGGAAGACCCCATTTGGGGTTGGTGAAAAACTGACAGAATGGGCAACGGGTTTGCACAGATTGAGCCGTTTTTACGCACAACGGCCTGCTGGTCAGGATACCGAGGCGTTTTTGCGGTATGCCCTGGAAGTACTCGGGATTGATTATCAGGTTGTGAAAGGCGGATCGCATCATATTCCTGAGCAGGGCGCGGTGGTTGTGGTGGCCAACCATCCGTTGGGCTGCGCAGAGGGCATTATTCTGGCGAGCATTTTGCGGCGAATGCGGCCGGATGTGAAAATTCTTGCCAACCATTACCTGAAAACGGTGCCTGAGCTGGATGCGCTGTTTATTGGCGTGGATGTGTTTGAAGGACAGGATGCGGTCCGGGCCAATGCCCGTGCCATGCGGGAAGCGAATCGTCATTTATCGGCGGGTGGATTGCTTTTGATGTTCCCGGCCGGAGAAGTGTCGGTTTACGATAAAAAAACCAAGCAGCTGCGGGATAAGGGCTGGAGCAAGTCAGTCAGCCGTTTTATTCAGAAGCATCAGGCGACAACCGTGCCGGTATTCATCGGTGGCCAGAACAGCCGTCAGTTTTATATGGCGGGCAAGATTCATCCGATGCTGCGCACACTGATGCTGGGCCGTGAAATGCTGAATAAGCGTGAGGTCCGGATTCCCATCGCGATTGGGGAGCCGATTCGTTACAGCGAGGTCAAAAACATCGGGGATGGCCAGGAACTGGCAAATTACCTGAAACTGAATACTTATCTGCTGGGGAGTCAGGCAAAGCTGACACCGCAAACGCACGCGAGGCAGAGCCAGACTTTCTCGCAGGCAGAAACAATTGAGGCTCCTGTCAGCCGCAATTTGCTGGAAGCCGATATTGCCCGGCTGAACGAGACAGACAAAATGGTCAGTCAGGGTGAATTCGATGTGTATTGCGCGCGGGCAGCGCAGATTCCTGCGATCCTCAGAGAGCTGGGGCGTATCCGGGAAATCAATTTCCGTGCGGTTGGCGAAGGGACCGGTAAGTCCATTGACTTAGATGACTTTGACCAAAGTTACCGCCACTTATTTGTGTGGGATCGGGAAGCCGGACAAATTGTCGGGGCTTACCGGCTGGGCCTGACCGATGAGCTGATGGCCGAACAGGGACTGGGCGGTCTCTATTCACGCACGCTGTTTCACTATGATGAACGTTTTATTGCGGCATATGGTGCATCGATTGAACTGGGCCGCTCTGTTGTGGCCGAATCTTACCAGCGCAGCCTGAGTGCTTTGCTGCTGCTCTGGAAAGGGATATCAGCATTTGTGAGCCGCAATCCGAAGTATACGCATTTGTTCGGACCGGTGAGTATCAGTGGTAATTACAGTCAGGAAGCGCGTCAGCTTATGGCTGCCTGCATGACGGTTCATCATTCGGATGCGCAGGGCGCGAAGCTGGTGTCACCCACGAATCCGCTGGAGAATGATCAACGTGTATTCTGGCAGCCTGACATGTTGTCGGCGCTGGCCGATGTCCAGTTGCTGTCGAAAGTTCTGGCACGCATGGACGAAGGGAAAGGCGTGCCTGTCCTGCTTCGGCAGTATCTGGGTTTGAACGGTAAGCTGGTGTGCTTTAACGTCGATCCGGATTTCAACGATGCGCTGGATGGTCTGATCGTCGTGGATTTAACTCAGGTGCCGGAAAAGACGCTGGCAAAGTATATGACCCCGGAAAAAACGTCAGCCTATTTTGCTTTTCATGGCGTTGAATCGAGGGGTTAAGGCGCTGTATCAGAAGGTGTGTGCAGTGCTTCGGGAATATAAGTCAGGACATGCTGCTCAGTCGTCAGCGTCAGGGTATTGCTTTCCAGTGCGGTGGTGTTCCACTGTTGCAATGAACTGACCACGACGGATTCAATCATTGCCACTTCATTCTGAATACAGGCCATTTTCGTGGAAACCAGTGAGGTCACTCTGAACTGGTTTCCATTTTGAAGCTCGGCTATTCCCATGAACTGATTACATCCACTGAATCCCGTGGCTTTGAATTGCCCATCCAGGCTCAGGCGAATTGGTTCCCGGATCTCTGTCTGGGTGAGCTCCCGCCCGTCAATCTTACTGAGTACCCAATCTTGTTGCAGATCTGTTGCCGTAAAACCTGCTTTAGGGGGGGGATTACAGCCCAGCATGCTCAGACAGATTGATAACCAAATCCACTTTTTCATAGGTGTGTCACTCTCAGACAACAAGCAGGAGTCACTCTAATAGTAGCAGTTGATGCTCACCGCAGCGGCAGACTCGCGAGACAGGCACGACAGACACACTTGCCTTCGGGCAGACTGCTGGTATCGCGTTTGCTGAGTTCGAAACACCAGCAGGATTGCTGGTTATCGTCTATCGCACAGTAGGCCGGATTGCCGCATCGCTCACAGGTGTGGGTCGATTCTGTCCCCTGAATTTGTGCGATAGCTTGTGTATGTGCTTCATCATTCATGAGCCGCCACTCACTGATTTCTTTCATGGTCCTCAGGCATCCGTTGCATATACCTTCCTGATTCTTACACTTCGCGACGCAAGGGGTTTTCACTTCGCTGTTCCTATCCATTAATACCAATCGCAGTAAATCACTGGTCATCCTAGCTTGTTCAAATGCTCGATCACTGCGTTAGATTTTTTAATTGTAGAATAACTACTTATCTAAAAAATCTGCCTTGTTCTCAAACATTTTTCCTGCGCTATTTCTGATCATTGAATTACTTTGATTGGTATAAAAGCGGGCATTCTACCCCAGACCTGCGTCAATGTATCGGTCTGGGGCAGATTCACCAATGCCTGTTAACGCTTGCGCCAGATCGTCATTTCAGAAACGGTATGCTGGAATTTCCGCTTGGTCTCCCGGATGACAAAAGGAATTTCTTTCACGGCGACCAGTTCAAAATGCGGGATCAGGGTTTCTGTCAGTCCGTCCAGCGTTGTGAAGTTTTCACCGTTGACCTTAATGCCGCCCAGCCATTTATCTTTGGCAGTATAGTCCTCAAGCCAAGTGTAGGGAGAGGTGATCACCAGGTAGCCACCGGGCGCAATCCGTGCAGCAATGCTGGTCAGAAAGCCTGCCGGATCACCCAGCCGATCAATCAGGTTTGAGGCGTAAACCAAATCGTAATCTGTAAATTGGGGTTTCAGGTTGCAGGCATCGCCCTGACTGAAATGAATTTTGTCGCCCAGGTTCTGATAACCGAGCTGATCCAGGGTGATACTTTTGAACTCAACCAGATCTCCCTCGGTTGGAATTGTGTAACGCTTCTCGCCTTGTTCAAGCAAAGCATAGGCCTGCTGTATAAACCGGGCAGAGAAGTCGATGCCATCGACATGGTCAAAGCGTTTTGCCAGCTCAAAACTTGCGCGCCCGACAGAGCAACCAATATCCAGCGCCCGCCGTGTCTGGTGCAGGGAGACTTCTTCCAGACATTGCTTCACGCCATTGACACAGAAATTCGGAACATTGAAGTATTCCTGACCGTAGTGGAATTCCAGGTATTGAGCGATTAATTCATTGGTTTCATACACGTTGAGGTGCGTCATACTGGCGGGATCCTGTTTTGAGACGACATACCGGAATCCGGCGTGCTGATAAAAATGACGGCGAAATGCGTAGCGCGACTCGGGAATGCTCTCGTTACCGGTTGATATCCAGGATCCACCTTTCATCAGGTTATGTTTACCGTCAAATGTTGGCGTCGAGAAATCATCATAAAGCGGATGGACTTTGAAGCCCTGGAAGCCGTCGATTGCCGTTTCGGTCCATTGCCAGACATTGCCCACAATGTCGCATAAGCCATTGTGTTCGAAGCGGTCAACCGGACAGGATGAGGCATAATAAGCCAGCTCAGTATTGCCGGGTACTTCCTGCCAGTGCGGAGAGGCTTCTTCCAGACATTGGCGCAGTAAAGACCACTCTGCTTCAGTTGGCAAACGGACCGGCAGCTGCGCTTGATCGGCTTTCCAGCGACAAAAAGCTTTGGCTTCTAACTGATTGACTTCAACAGGCCAGTTGAGGGGAAGGGGAGTTTCATGGCACAGATTGCGCTGAAAATACTGGCCCTGATATTTGCGCCAGAAACGCGGCATCGTGGCTTGCGTATATTGCAGCCAAGCCAGCCCCTCTTCGGTCCAGTAACGCGTTTGCCGATATCCGTCGTCTTTGACAAATTCAAGGTATTCCTGATTTGAAACCAGATACTTACTGGTTTGGAAATCTTCTATCTTGAAATGTTGTATTCCGTATTCATTGTCCCAGCCATAGGTGTCGGCATCTTCAGATTTACCCAGCGTCAGATGGCGACCGGACATGGCAATCAGCTGATTCTCAGGGGCTGGACCAGACTCAGTGCAGGGGGCCCACTCGGGGGAGGGAGTCAGGTCGGATAAGGGTAACTGGCGAATAATAACAGAAGAAGTCTCAAGGTGAATGCGTTCGTGTTCGATCCCCATCAGGACGACCCAGGCGGGGTCATCGTCTTTGATGGGAAGCGTCAGAGGCATGTGATCGATAAACTGATTCACTGCGAGTCTGACTTGATCACGATAGGCTCTGACATCATCCACAGCGGGCCAGTCGTAATGGGCTTCATTCAGATCATCCCATGACATTTCATCCACACCGATCGCAAATATAGATTCGAATTGTGGGTTGAGTCTTTGCTCGATGTATTTGCCCAGCTTTAACTTATTGATATAGAAAACGGCCGTGTGGCCAAAGTAAAAAATGAGTGGGTGGCGAAGTGGCTCAGCTTTACGATAAAAGGCATCTTCATCGCGGATGAGGCGAAACAGAGATTCATAAAGCGCCCAGGTTTGATTGAATGCTGCTTTTAACTCTTGCCGCTTGCTTTGCTCTGAACTTCCTGTGAGCAATACGCTTCGGGTAGCAGCTGTCGAAAATTGAACCATAACTGTTTACTCTCCTGGAACAGTAAATTCATTCGTGTTTGCATGATTATGTCTGATAGTACTGCTCATGTTGCAGTTTTATACAGGATAGGGCAAGTTCATGTATTTGTTATTGCATACAAAACCAAAAGGCTCCCGATTGGGAGCCTTTGAATCAGTCAGACTGAATTAGTTTTTATTCTGGCCGGTAAATGCGTAACGTGATGATTTTTGGCCATTCTCAGTGGTTGCTTCAAACTTCACTGAGCGCGATGCATTCAGATGAAGTGGAATGAAGACCCGACCACGTTCATCTGTAGTGTATGTTTTGCGTTGTTGAGGGACATTCGCAACAGAGACGGAAGCATTCGCGGCAGGCTGGCCATTCTCTGTCACTGTTACCCATGCGCCGTTGTTGGTATCTGTGACCCGGATATCGGCCAGAGCAGATGTGGACATTAACAGTACAGCAGTTGCAGTGAGTACTTTAAAGCTAGTCATAATATTCACCTCTTTCATCAGTGGCAAAGCCATTGATTGGGTTGCGCCAAATTTTCTAAGGGTTTTCGATACAGGGCTCTCACAAAAGACCTACCTGTTTCCAAGAAATTTCATTCCTTTGTTAACCCAATCTCAGTTAGATGGTCGCTTCATATGCGCTTGGAAAGTATGTCTGCCCAGTTATTACCTTTCTGAATATAGTGATTGATAACTTAATCATTGCTTAACCATCACCATTATTATAGTAAGCGGCATTCATCATTGGATGTTAATTTTATTTCTTTATGTAAATGCAGAGGATAATTTTGTGGTAATTTTTTGTGGTCTGGTATTTTTGTGAGGTATACGGGCTGGATATCTCAGACTTCTGCAAATTGAGGGGCAGCGGCTTCGTAGTAAGAGAGATCTTCAGTGATCCGATTGACTCGAATCGCTTTTTCTTTAATCCGGACGAACTTGAGTCCTGCGCGTTCCAGAACCTTTCCTGGTTTTGGATCGAGCCGACGATGCTGACCAAAGATCTTTCTGAGCTTCAGAGAAGAAAAACCATAGTGTACTACACAGCAGGCAGCTTCACTGCAGTAACCCTGATGCCAAAAGGGAACGCCCAGCCAGAATCCAAGTTGCGCCGTCTGATTGTCAATGTGGTGTAGTCCAATGCAGCCAATCAATTGTTCTGTATCCCGGAGCGTCATCGCAAAGATGGCAAGCGTGCCTTGTTCCCAGCCTGCCAGCGCACGTCCAATCCACTGACCCGCCATGCCGGAATCGTAAGGGTAAGGAATATTGGTCGTTCCCAGCGCGATTTCAGGCGCACCTGCAAGTTTCTGAATTCGGGGAGCATCAGCCAATTGCAGTGGACGGAGCAACAAACGTTCGGTTGTTAACAAAGGTTGTCTCACGCGATCTCTCCTGAAAACTGAATCATTGACGTTCTAGCTGATGAAAGCACGGGTTGAGCCTATATTAAACAGGTTTCAATTTGATTTCCCCACGACTGGATCAATAAATCATTACTTCAGTGCAGATGCTTCAATGTTGGCCGGGTGGACCAAAAAGCCGGTAAAAACGAGCCCTTATGGATTGATTGGGCGCAAGTGCGGCATGAAAGATGTGCACCCAATGGTGGAATGTTGCTTTGAGCGGATGCCAGCCCGTAAAGTCTTCCCGAATGCCATAGCGGATGACGATTTGGTCATTTTCCGGTACGAAAGTGCCAAAGAGTTTGTCCCAGATGATCAACACGCCCGCAAAATTTTTGTCGATATATTCGGGATTCCGAGCGTGGTGCACTCTGTGGTGGGAAGGCGTGTTAAACATCAATTCAAGCCACCCAAGCCGCTTGATCATCCGCGTATGAACAAAAAACTGGAATCCAAGATTTAACCCGACGACCAGCACAACAGTTTCCGGTGGATAGCCAATCAGAATCAGTGGCATCCAGAATAGCCACATTCCGGAAATCGGGTAAGTCAGGCTTTGCCGGAAAGCTGTGGTGAAGTTCATTTTTTGTGAAGAATGATGCACGATGTGCGAAGCCCATAGCCAGTTCACATGGTGCGAGGCCCGGTGAAACCAGTAATAACAGAAATCCTGCAGCAAAAAAGCCGCTAACAAAGTCGTAGCCGATAAAGTCAGGTCAAACAGTCTGAATTGATAGACCCATAAAAAGAAGGGCATGAGTAAGATCGTTGCGATGAGATCGGCTGTCTGATGCAACCCGGCGAGCGTGAGGTTACAGAAGAGTTCTTTTTTACTGTAATCTGAATCGCCTTTTTGTTTCAGTTGGCGATATTCCCACAACATCACCAGAAAAAAAATCGGGCTGACAGCCAGTAAAATCAGCGCTTCCATGTCGACTCACCATGCTTTGCGATATTTTCCAAGGCCTTGCGGATGCTTTTCTCAAGCAGGAGCTTAATGATCCAACCCGTTCCTTTCACTTTCGGTGAAAAACTGATGCGGTATTGAATCTTACTGGTTACCGCATTCAGGCTCTGAATCTGAATCCAACCTCCGTGCTCCTGAAGTGGGCCACCTTTGACAATCCGGTAGTGAAGGTGCTCATTTTCTTTGTAATCAATTACTTTTTCATCGAAGGAAAAAGGGCCCGCAGAGACACGTCGAATTGCCCCAATCCCATTAGGCATCGGAGAACCGGTTTTGACCAGACGATAAGTGCCGTCAAAAAAACGGCCCAGGTTCTGATGGTCTGTTAATAACTCGAACAAAATTTCCTTTGGGGCCTGGGCAGATTGCTCCAGTGAGATTGTGTGAGCTGGCATGTTTCTGTCCTGTAAATTTCATAACAATATGTTAACAGGTGCAGATCGTCTGTCAAATCCGAATGAATTGATAGACTTCTTATTTTCCAGTGAATTATCAGCACCTTGAGTCTCGTTAAACCCTGTTGACTGCCCAAGTATGGTGCAAATTCAGCTCATGGTTGTAATAAATTTGTACTTGATTGTTAAAGTGTTGATTCACATCGCATTGTAAGATGTCTGATCGAATGATGATAAAAATGTGAGCAAAAACTCACAAAAAAGGTCAAAAATTCTGTTGAAAAAAATGTGCAGGGCTCTTATATTGGGTTTTGTTGATGTGAACTAGATGGTGATAACACTGAAAAAGCCTTGGATAACCTGAGCCCCACAAAAGGTGGCTGAACCTGTTTCCAACGTTTCCCCGAGCGTTCCTAAGGTCAGTTTCCATTTCAGGATATTCGGTAAGCAACCATCTCGTCCACTGAATCATTCTTCCGGATCTGAGTACCAAGGACACCACAGCGTATGTGGCATGTATCATCAGAGTGATCTCTGGAAGAATCACGTAAGCGATACCTAAATGTCATTCAACTGTCACAGACATATAGGTACAGTGAAGCGGATTAGGAAATTCAGTCGAGAAAAGAAGAAGGCTGATTCCCTATGTTTTATTGAGAGGTGAATGATGACAAATAGAAGCCGTAGACAATGGTTTTATTACCAATCTCAATCTTCTAAGTCGAAGTTAAAAAACAAATGAACGTGCCTCGCGCGTAAACGACTGAAAAGATAGAAAGATTGTTCAACCATAAATAAGTAAGCAAAAGCAGCCAGGAACACTTGAGTATTGTGTTTCTGGCTAAAGTTTTTTAAAGGAGCGTTTTTAAATCTCGGATATTGAACGAACATCTCATTTGATTGCTACTGATAAATTTTCCCGCCGACTTTAATGTTCTCTGGAATACTTTCTAATCGAATCCCGCCGAGATAAATATCGCCCCGAATATTCAGGGATTGCGGTAGGGTTGTGATTTGTGTGTGTGCAAGGTAAAGGTTCCCACCGACAAAAAGATTGTGAGGTAACTGTTTGATTGGCATACCAATCAGGCTCAAATCCCCGGGGACACGCAGGTTGGGAGGAATGCGAGTTAAACGCGTATGAGCCAGATTTAAATAGCCGCCAATTTCCAGTTTCGTGGGTAATTTGGTGATATGGCTATAGGCGAGATCCAGATTTCCGTCGATGCGGGTTGTCTTGGGTAACAGCCTGAGATCACTGTTTTCAAGATCCAGATTTCCTTTGATATGGAGGGGATCGGGCAACTGAATCAGTTTTGAATGCCGCAGGGAAACATTTCCATAACTGTCGGTGTAGTTCAGGAGTTTGAGTTCTGATACAAATTGATCGGAAGCATTGGCCTGAAGGACAGATAAACTCAGGAAAATCATGCTCGATTGACAGAATTGACGAATTTTTTTCGACATAGTGAAATCAAAGTTTATATTCTTTCCTGAGATTGTATCTGGCAAGTGCAGAAAAGACAGTGTGAAAGATTGAATTGGGAGTAGTGTCACCGAATCGCAGAGATAAAGAATGAGGTGAATCATGCGCCAAACCATAGGATTGACGCATGTCGAGCGAATTACTTATCGAACTGCTTAATCAGTACGGAAGTATCGGCACGCTGAAATCCACGGGCCTGAAGCTTTTCATATTCAGCGTCAACCTGACGCGCCAGCGGTAGGGCAACATCGTATTGTTCTGCAGCCTCAAAACAGATGGCGAGGTCTTTTCGCATCCAGTCAATCGCAAAACCAAAATCAAATTTATCCGCAGCCATGGTGACTGCGCGGTTTTCCATTTGCCAGGAACCGGCCGCACCGTGTTTCAGCACGTCAGTCATTTTTTGTATGTCCAGACCTGCAGATTTTGCCAGGGTAATTGCTTCGGAAAGGCCTTGGAGTACGCCTGCGATGCAGATTTGGTTTGCCATTTTCGTGATCTGACCGAAGCCGACGTCGCCCATCAGGGTTGAAGCCTTCGCATAAGCCGCAAAGATGGGCTTGGCCTGTTCAAAGTTTGCCTGACTTCCGCCAACCATCACGGTCAGACATCCGTTGACTGCGCCTGCTTCTCCGCCAGAGACTGGGGCATCCAGAAAGGCGGTTGAAACCTTAGCCGCAGCAGCAGCAATTTCACGGGCCACTTCAGCCGAGGCTGTCGTGTGATCAATCAGCAATGCTCCTGGACGTGCCGTGCTTAGAATTCCTTGCGGGCCACAGTACACTTCACGGACATCCTGATCATTGCCGACGCAGGTCAGAATGACATCGGCATGTTGAGCAGCTTCTGCAGGGGTACGTGCCAGTGTGCCAGTATAAGTGTTCAGCCATTTCTCAGCAGTTGCTGTAGTCCGGTTATACACAACCACCTGAAAGCCTGCTTTGGCAAGGTGTCCGGCCATCGGGAATCCCATCGTGCCTAAGCCGATAAATGCAACGGTTTTCGAAGTCATGGTGCTCTGTCCTTCATTGGTTTTAATTATGGACGGCATCATAGCACAGTCGCTTGGACACGAAGGCAGGAAATGGCAGTGCTACGCCTTTCGGCAAAGCACTGTGTACATTGGAAGTGGCAGGTCAGGACAGTGCGCGGGACTTGAGGTCGAAGATGATTTTTTCTGCGCTGCATTCGAAATGAAGACGGGCTTTCATTACTGTGTCATTCGCTTGAAACAGACACTCATGCCGAACGGCTGCGTTTACTGATTGCGCCAGTCGCAGATAAGGTTCGAACTTGGATTCGATTGCGGCACGGTGCTCACCACGAAAATCAAGCTCGGAAACGTCATCACCTTCCCGGATCAGAAAACCAATTTCGGTGGCGACACCACAAGCTTCACAAGGCGCTTCAAGATGTTTTAAATCTGCCATTGGGGAAACTCAACTTTTGCTTTGGGATGAAGACAGTGTATCCGTCGATGCCGGAAGCCGCTATTGCTGCATGCGACGGAGAATTGCGCAGGATCAAGGTAAGTGGTAAAAGTGCGGCAGATGCGCAGGGCGATCTGAAAGTGAAGAAGCCGGCTGAGAAGGTTCGACCGGCTTATCTGTGACGCTGAGTTACTTTTCTTCGAATCGCTTCGCCAGCGCTTCAAAGTCATCAACCTTCGCACTCAGGCCATTGCTGGATGCTTCAACTTGCAGTAGCTCTTTAAAGTTCTGCTCTGACGCGGCAGCAATGGAATGGATATGCTGACGGGTTTGATCCGTGAGTAATTCCTGATCAGTGGCAGCCTGAGCCATCTTTCGGATGAGCTGACTCATTTCATTCATGTTGTTTTCCATGCGCTTCAGGCTTTCTGAACCTTCTGCCGCAATGGATACACATGCGTTGGTCTGATCGCGGTTGTGTTCAATTACAGAGCGCCATTCGCCAATGGTTTCCAGCATGTGCTCAATGCTGTGCTGGATTTGCTCGGTCGCGGTTTGCGTGCGTGAGGACAAGGCACGAACCTCATCAGCAACCACGGCAAAGCCCCGGCCGTGTTCTCCCGCTCTGGCTGCTTCTATGGCTGCATTGAGCGCCAGCAGGTTCGTTTGATCTGCAATGCCACGAATCTCGTCCATCACAGTGCTGACTTTTGCTGCTTCATCGCTCAGCTGAACTGTTGCTGATGTTGCCTGCTCTGCCTGTGAGGACAGGGCCTGCAGGTTTTGCTGCGTGGCATCCAGTTGTTCGCGGGTTTGATCGCTGAAGCCCTGTGTATTTTGCAGGAGATGCTCTGATTGTTCCGCATGCTGACTGACATGCTGCGCAGAACCTGTCATATCGTCCAGTGCATTGGCAACATTGCGAATATTGTCATTTTGGTGGCGGATGGCTTCATTGACCCGGGTTGCGGTTTCATTCAGGTTCTCCGCCAGGGCATGCAGTGGATGCGCTGCGTCGGTCATCCGGCCCAAGACAGTTCGCATGCGTGCTGAAGCCATTTTCAGATGATAGTCTGCAATCGCATATTGACTGCCACCTGAGTAGATCAATCGGCTGATACTGTCATAATTTTGCCGGAGTTTTCCCAACTGTTGCGGGGTATGAAACAGTTCTTCCCGGAATAGAAATGCCAGAATCAGCAAGGGCAGGAAGGACAGCACTGCACTGACAGATAACCCGCTTTCAATCAAACTGTAGATACCAGGCAGAAGGGTTGCAGCGCCCAGCAAACCGTAACGCACGGAGGAAGGCACAGTGAACTGAAAATTTTGTTTTCCTTCATTGGATCGCAATGCCCGGTAGGCTTGTGAGGCTGTTCTGACCATTTCTGGCGTAGGTTTGACCCGCACGGACTGGTAACCCACGATCTTGCTTTGATCGTAGATTGGTGTCACATAGGCGTCGACCCAGTAATAACCGCCATTTTTGGTTCTATTTTTGACCACACCGCGCCAAGCATGGCCAAGCTTCAGGTGTTTCCACATATCCGCAAATGCGGCTTTGGGCATATCCTGATGGCGGATCACATTGTGTGGTTTACCCAGGAGTTCAGCTTCCTGATAACCGGCAACCTGACAGAAGCAGGGGTTGCAATAGGTAATGTTGCCTTTCAGATCAGTTGTCGACACTAACTGCTCACCTGCAGGAAATGTCACTTCACCGTCCTTCGTGGTATGAATGGAGATAGCAGACACGTATAACCCTTGTTTTAATAATATTTTTTTATCCGATGAATAAGAGCATAGATGCATCAGCTTTTTCAATAGGAGAAATTCGAAATATTCTATAGCCGCACAAAAAATAATGGATAAAGAGGGACAGTTTGAGAGCAGATCTCAGAAATTTGAGATGAATCAGTTTCATCGTTTCATCATAGGGCAGACACATTTCTACATGGTTAAGGTTCAGTCGAATCTTAACTATATTTATATTGATAAGAATCGTGATGATATTGATGAGGGGGTCACTATGGTTCTGTCTGAATGTCGTGAAATGTATCAGAAGCACTCCTTGGTCGAAGCGCGTCTTGTGCACGACTTTCTGAGTGCTGGCTGGAGCGTGAATTTTAAAGATCAGGACGGAAATGATTTTCCACTCACGGATATCTATGGCATTCCCTGCTGTTATGATTCGCTGAAACAGGCCGAGGATATGGTGCATGAAGTAGGGAACTGTCCGATTAAGGTCGACAGTTTGTTCTATTTCGCTGAACGCTAGTTTGCTCGAAGTAACCGCGCATTTACAGTGCCTGTCCCGGTATAGGAGCGGGAGCGGTGTCTGTCCCTGTTAGGGGGTCGCTAATTTTGGGTTGGCGTCGTGGTTCGACCACTCTCTTCTTGTCTGAAATAGAACGATCGTGCTTTACTGTGTGCACTATTTTTAAGGACGCGTCATGAGTAAAGGCCGCATTACCCGAGAGCATATTTTGACAACCGCCTTTGATCTGGCCAGTAAAGACGGGCTGGACAGCCTGACGATCGGTCAGTTAGCTAAAGCGTCGGGGATGTCGAAAAGCGGGCTTTTTGCGCATTTCAACTCGAAAGAGAATCTGCAGGTTTCAGTCCTTTGCTATGCAGGTGAATACTTTGCGCTTCGTGTGATTCAACCGGCCCGGATACAGGGCTTTGAGTCAGTTGAACAAAAATTGCGGCATTTGTTAGATCGCTGGCTGGACTGGAATCATTCCTTTCAGGGGCGATGTATGTTTATTGATGCCTGGAAAGAAGGGCGCAGCACGGATGATCCGGTGCAGCAGGAATTGGACATCCTGACGCGTCGGTGGATGGACTATTTGTGCCGGCAGGTCGAAAAGGGGAAAGCGTCGGGTGAATTTCAAACCGATTTAGATGCCTGGCAGGCCGTTTTTCAACTGTATGGCGCATATCTGAGCAGCCAGCTTTTTCATTCTCTCGGTCTGGAAGATGAAAGTAATTCGCGGTTCTGGCAGGAAGCTGAAATCATTCTGGCGCGTTGGCGGATGTCATACCAATCTCAGTAAATCACGGGTCATCCTAGCTTGTTCAAATGTTTGATAACCGCGTTAGATTTTTTGATTGGTATAACCTCAATTTTTTAAACCACCAAAAAAGCACGACCGTTCTTTTTTGGTGAGGAGATGATAATGAGCAGCAAAATTTATTTCAGTGCAACAGGTGGCGTACAAGTGAAACGTCGTGCAATGAATCTGGCAACCCGGATTTATCACCGTGTTGCCCCTTCTCATGCCTTGAAAACAGCCCGGAATCTGTTACTGACGCCTGAGAAGCTCGCGTCGCAGAATCCGCTACCGGAAGGCATGCAGACTGCCAGCATTGCCAGTCCGGAAGGTCAGTTGAAAACCTATCGTTTGGGATCGGGGCCGGTGTGGTTACTTGGCCATGGCTGGTCGGGTTCTGCCAGTCAGTTTTTTCCGTTGATGGAACATATGGCGGCTGCCGGATTTACTGCGGTGGCATTTGACAACCCGGCTCACGGAGAGAGTGAGGGGCAGCATGGCCATTTGCCTGGCTTTGTGAAAGGTCTGGAAGCCGTTCTGGATGCAGAAGCAGAAGAGGTTCAGGGTATGATTGCTCACAGCATGGGATGCACCATGGTCCTTGAAAGTCAGCACCCAAAGCTGGTGGGTAAGCCACTGCTGCTCATTGCTCCGATTTTGAACTACAAAGAAAATTTGTACCGTGTTGTTGAAGTGTCCGGATTCTCGAAGCGCTTGTTTCGTGATGTGGTCGGAGAGGTTGAGCAGCGTTATCAGTATCCAATCGACGCAGTGGACAGTCATGCACGGCTGGGACGCCATCAGGCCAATGTGTTGATTGTGCATGATGTCAGCGACAGGTTTGCCCAAATTGAACAATCCCGCCATGCGAAAGCCTTGAATCACGTTGAATTGCGGGAAACTGAAGGATTAGGGCATAGCCGGATTCTGAAAAGTGAGGCTGTCCGTGCTGCGTTCACGGCTATCAGTCAGCGCTCATATCCGGCAGGCATCAGCTGGGTTTCGCTGCAATCGCCGCAGACTCGCTGCTAAGAGAGGCCACCTCGGCATCCAGGGTCGCAATGTGATTCAGCATCATCTGGTGACAATGATCTGCCAGTGCTCTGGCATCCTGCATTGTGAGTTCGGATGTCTCAATGGGATTCAAATATTCAGCGATCACGATGCCGTTGTCTTTATGGTTCAGGTTGATCTGATTGTGTGTACTGCTGACGACCATCGGCACAATCGGTACACCTGCTTCAATGGCCATTCGGAATGCGCCGGATTTAAAAGGAAGTAAGCCGCGACCTTTGCTGCGGGTCCCTTCGGGATACATCCAGACGGAAAGATTACGATTGAGAATCGCACTGGCCACCTGCTGGATGGTATCTCTAGCTTTGACTTTGTTTTCGCGGTCCAGCAGGATATTTCCGGTGATCCAGTACAGTGGGCCAAAGAACGGAATCCAGAGTAAGCTTTTCTTGCCAATAGAGACAGTTCTTGGCCGGACCATGCCCGGGGAAGTGACAAAATCGAATACACTCTGGTGATTGGAGATATAAACGGCGTTGCCGATACCGGTGAGCTTCTCTGAACCGCGCTCAATAATCTGAACATTGACGATTTTTCTCAGCACCTTAAACCACTGACTGAAAAAATAAACGTGCTTTGGGTCTCTCGGGCTGAACAGGCAGTAAATCAGCGCGAACAGACAGGTAAACATGATAAATCCGGCTGCCAGAACCAGGCGAATAAAAGCAAGCACATCAACTCCTTGATCTTTTCTTAACTGCTTTTCTTAGCGTAATCCAGTCTTGGGAATTAGCAAAAGAGGTCAGATGAGTAATCCGAAACACCTCACACTTTTATGAACTTAAATGGCTGAAAGTAAAGGCAATATTTGCCTTTCTTATTGGTGGTTCAATCAATGAAAGGAAACCGGAAAGTGAGCCGTTTGCAAGAATTGCTTTAAGATTGAGCAGGCAGCCCGCCTGAGGATGCATCCCGGCAAGGCTTCATGCATAATCACTTCTTTGTGGTAATTTTTTGCGTAGAGGTTGAAATGGGGGGAACAGAGCTGTATTCACACGGTCGCTCGTGGCACCAGCAATTCCCATTATTGCCTCTGTGTCTTGTCATGATTCTGGCGGGTTGCAGCACAACATCAGAGCGATCCGATACAACAGAGACTGCTGCCCCTTTAGTGACTTCGCAACCTGATGTACCGCTAAATATCGCACGCACACCCCCGACACCAGGGTTTCTGGACGTCTATCAGAGCTGGAAAGGGACGCCTTATCGTCTGGGGGGCACAAGCCGCCGTGGGATTGACTGTTCTGCGTTTGTTCAGCTCACTTATTCAAAGGTTTATCAGCGCATGCTGCCAAGAACCACGGCAGAGCAGTCCCGGTTGGGCAAAGCGGTGCCATTGACTATGGCAAAGAAAGGCGATCTGGTGTTCTTCCGCACCGGCAGAACGATGCGGCATGTCGGTGTTTATCTGGGGAATAACGAATTCCTGCATGCGTCCACTTCTCAGGGCGTCGTGGTCTCCAGCCTGGATACGCCATACTGGCAACGGGTTTTTTGGCAGGTCCGGCGCATTCAATCTCCTCTCTGATTTTCTCTGGCACAAATTCGCAAAATGCACCGACTCCTTTCATACTTGGGAGGAAGGCAACAGCCCTCAGGACTGGGATATCCGGGAGGTGACCTATGGCGATGGCAATGACAGTCGGGCAATTTCTTAACAGCCATCATGTGGATTTCAGCCTGACACACCACAGACACACAGACACAGCGTTCAGTTCAGCGATCTCGGCACATGTGCCAACATCACAGGTTGCAAAAGCTGTATTGCTGAAAGATCAGCGGGATGATTACCTGATGGCGGTCGTGCCTGCGAACCGAAGAGTGATGATCGATAAGATCAACCGAATCATGGGGAAACAGTATTTTCTGGTGGGTGAGCATGAATTGTCTCAGCTCTTTCAGGACTGTGAACCCGGGGCGATTCCTTCACTCGGGCAGGCTTACCAGATCAACATGCTGGTGGATGATCTACTGCTGGAGCAAGACGAGCTCTATATTGAATCAGGTGACCATGAGAATCTGATTCATCTTGATAATAAGCAGTTTCACAGAGTTATGCGGGACATTCCGCACCGTAATATTTCCGGCTACCGGATGCTGTTTACTCAGGAACATGAAGGACGTCACTGGGAGTGGGAATAGCCCAGACGTGTGTTCGGAGTCGTTTTCAGACGGTTCCTTTCCAGGAACCGTCTGATTATTAATTGATGCAGCTCAGCATGAAATTAATAATCGGATCCGTCTCCGTTTCAAGCGACAGTGCTTTTGGTAGGTACTGTGGCGGCATCAGAATTTCCCGCTCGATCAGTTCATCCAGCAACGGCTTGAACTCAAACCCAGTTTTACCGATGAACAATGAAGTCAGGTCGGTTTCCTTATGCAGCCTCAGCGCATCTTTCAGGCCACGCAGGTACAGGTAATCTTTTGTGAAACCACCGCCCCGATAGGCACGGGTTGTAATGGTGAAAGCTGTATCATTGGACAGCCCGTAATCGAACTTCAGTGTATTGAATGTCTCATTGAAGCTTCGCTTGTTCACCATCATGTCAACCGCGACCACGCGCAGCGCCAGTGTTTTCAGCCGGTGCAGCGGGAAATTTCCGGACAAATGTTCACACAGGATGGCTAGACCTTCCTGCGTGTGGGTATTCCCCGGCAGGCCAAGTTGCAGCACTTTCAGGGGCTGTGCTTCCGCATTCACACTGGTTACCATATGAACGCCCATTTCATGATGTATCAGCGCGTACAGGTCCGTGGGTGAAAAGCGACTGTTCAGGTTCACTTTCACGGTTGTACCACTGACCATGGCACGTGCAATCAGTTTGGTGGTGCCTTGAATTTTACAGCGAAAGCCATAGTCATCGGCGGCTTCATGAAATGCTGCAATTGCTTCTTCAGCACTGATGCTGGACTGTTCAGGCTCAGCATAATCACGCGCGTGCAGAATGAAATTAGCATTGGCAATGTCGCTTTCATCCGGGCGTCCGTAATAACGCAGTGAGTTATATAAAAACTCTTCATGGCCCAGGCTCGTCAGCAGATCAATCCGCACAGCCAGTTGATCAATCACTTTCCGGTACATTGCCTGAATACCGGCGTCGCGAATTTCTTCGACCGGCAGGCGATAGAGCTGTTCCCTGAATTTGTAAGGGTCGAGATCTAACTGCCGATAGGTGAACTTCGGTTGGTACGCATCTCGATTATGCAGAAAACGACGTTTTTCCTGCTTCAGGTTGATTGGATTGATGTAGCTGAGGGTATTCAGGCCGCGGGCAAATTTATACAGCTGGCGATCCAACTGAATCACTTCCTTTGGCATTTTTGAATCCAGCACATGGGCTTTCTGACGACGCCTGATGGCAGGTTGCTTCATGTGTGCTTCCATCACATAGGCAGCATGTCCGGTCAGTGCATCTTTCAGCTCAGTTTTCAGTTGCTCAATCACTAAAGGATAACTTTCACCACCGCTCTCATTCATATACACCTTCTTGATCTCAATCGGTAAGATCAGGGTGCGGGAGAAATGATCACGGATGAAAGTGGCCTGATATCCCATACCCTGAAACACAAGGTTTTCTCCGGCAGTCACCGCAATGTTTGGCAGGGTAATCTGTCCCAGACGTGTGAGCAGATCATTGATTTCGGTATGCCATCCTTTGCGATCAACTTGTGCCGTTCCTAAATTAAACGTCGGACACGGTGTTGTAATGCGTTCATGATTGTATGAGTGTATGTCATACACAACACAGTAGCCGAACTTGCGCTCAAGTGACGTGACCAGCGCACGAAAAATTCGGTAGTAACAAGCATGTTTTGCCTGTGATAGCTGCTTTTCAGCGTCTGTCAGCACGGCATGCCAGACGTCTTTTCCCCACGCCTGGCTGTAAATACAATGCTCCGGAGCCCGGTTCAGATCGTACTCATAGCGGGAATCTTCGCCTTGAAGAACAATCGGCATTGAAGAGATGAACTCACCGGTATACGGATCTTCCTCAAAGTATCTTTCTTCTTCTGAAAGGTGGCATTTCGCCACCAGTTCAGGACGCAGACGACCCCCATGATGGATGGCCGTCGCGACAAAAGGCTGATACTCGGAAATGCGAATCGTCAGGCTACCATCCGCGAGCTGAGCTTCAAAAGGGATCTGATGCTGGATAAGCGCCAGCACCTCATGCTCAGCTAGTTGCTGCATCTTCAATCACCTGTCTGAACTTGTTCTTCCGCGCAATGCTGACGTCTTTGGCTTTGACCACACTTTCAACGAAGTCGATCACTTCACGCTGCAGTTTGGTTCGGTTCAGACGGTTGATTCGTGTAATACCGCCAGGACTCAGCACATTCACTTCAACCAGTTTGCCGTTAATGACATCCAAACCCACGAAATACAGGCCGTCACGGACCAGTTTCGGGCCAATATGACGGCACAGGCGCAGTTCCTGCTTGGTTAGGGTGTGTTTGACTTCCTGACCGCCGGCATGGATGTTTGAGCGAACATCGTCTTTGGCCGGCACACGCTTCATGGCACCAATCGGCTCACCATTGAGCATCATGATCCGCACATCGCCTTTTTCAGCGCCTTCAATGTAATCTTGCAAAATCACGTAGTTGTGATCGTCGCCGATGTAGAAGTCCAGCAGTGAACGGACGCTGGATTTTGCGCTTTTCTCGACTAAGATCACGCCCTTACCGCCGTAGCCGTTGAGTGGCTTCATGATCATGCGGTCGTTCGGGTTTTCTTCCAGCACGCGCTCCAGATACTCGCGGTTTTTCGACACGTGCGTGACCGGGATAAACTCGCGGTTTGGATCGGGCAGGGATGCGGTATACAGCTTGTTGTTTGCAACACGCAGACCGTCAATGTCATTGAAAATGAAAGTGTCGTCCCGTACTGAATCCAGGAAGTTCAGGGCCATGGTATCCAGTGGTGGGTTGGCGCGCATAATAATGGCATCAAATCCAGCCAGCGGCAGTTCAGCTTTACGAAACTCTGCCTTACGGTAGAAGCTTGGGATGTTGTTTGAGACGTCGGTTTTTTTCAGCACGCGGCAAAAACCAATCGCCATGCTGTCACGCATCGTCAGGTTGCTTGGGGTCGTCAGGGCAACCGTATGACCACGGCTGGCAACTTCATGAATCAAACGCAGGGTTGAGTCTGTTTCAGGCTCAACTTTGCTCCAAGGGTACATCACGAAACAAATTTTCATTTCAATAAACCATTGTATTGCCCTGTTTCATGGGGCAAAAAAGAAAAGAGCCATGCGCGGTGAGGCGAATGGCTCGGTAAAGCGTGTTGCTATGGCGATAATCGAGTGATTACTTAGTAATCAATGTCATCATCGCTACCGCCATCATCGCTGTCTTCTTCAAAATTGTTTGCAGAAGCTTTGCGAGGAGAGTTACACAAGGTGTAGCTACGTATCTTGGTTGAAGTCTGTTTCAGGTACTTCGTCCAGCATTTTGCGAAGTCTGAAGCAATTTCCTGCTGTCCGGTAATTTCAGCAAAAAATTGCTCTTCTTCTGGTGTTTCAGGGTGAAGTAGTCCTTCTTGAATACCACGCATGGTACGCCCGTAACTTTCCAGGATTGTGGCTTCGCCCACTGTGAAGACACCCGAGCGGTTAAAGCCGCGTGGGAAATTTTTATCGTCGTAAAATTTGCCTACACTTCTCATCTGATCACCTGCCATGTGAGATTTGCGCTGATATTCTTTCAGGTTTGTTGAGTTGTAAATCAAAGCTTTTTCGTCGTGACGATAAAACTTTTTGATGATAAGAATGGGAAGCACAGTGTAGTATCGCCATGAGTCCCATTCCTATTTATATACGAGTTATCTTGTGGACACAGAACTACTGAAAACTTTTCTAGAAGTCACAAAAACAAGGCACTTTGGCCGGGCTGCAGACAATCTGTACCTGACCCAATCTGCGGTGAGTTTCAGAATCCGTCAGCTGGAATCCCAGCTGGGGAATGCGTTGTTCTCTCGTCAGCGGGGGAATGTTCACCTGACTGCCGCGGGTGAGCGGCTGCAGCCTTATGCAGAAGCCATTTTGCAGACCTGGAGCCGGGCAAGGCAGGATGTTGCTTTATCTGATTCCTGCAATAACCAGATCACCCTTGGCGCGACAGCACTTGTCTGGGAGTTCGATGGCATGTCTGACTGGGTCAGCCGCATTTATGGTGCGATCCCGGATCTGGCATTGCGATTAGAGACTTTGTCCCGGCAAGGTTTGTCTAAACAGATCCTGAATAAAAGCATTGATGTGGTGATCACCAGTGAGCCGCCGAAGATCGAGAATCTGATCGTGCATGAGGTTCGCTCCTATCAGCTGCAGCTTGTTTGCCATTTGGCGGAAAGCAGTATGGCAGATATTAAAGAGTTGCCTTTGGTGTATCTGGACTGGGGAACTCGCTTTGCTGTTGAACACAGTCGGATCAATGAGCTGCAAAAGACTCCGATTTTGCACAGCCATTCCAGCAAGATGGCGCTGGAGCATTTACTACAAAACGGTGGTGTTGGTTATCTCCCGTCTCCGGTGATTGCGCATCCTGTAGAAGCAGGTGAAATCCATGTGGTGAAAAATGCACCTGTCATGGAGCAGACGTTGTACCTGGTCTGGCGGGAAGATAATGAAAAGATCGAGTTGCTGGACAAGTTGCTGGACGTGGCTTTCACCGAGATCAGTGAGCGGGTTTAGTGATATTTTATTGGGCATTATTTTTTGTCGTGATGATAAAAATATCTTGTTGTACAGGACTTCAGGCTTTGGATTAGTCTCGCAGCTGGAAGGGGGCGGTTCATAAAATGTTGTTTTGCAGTGTCGGCTATGCACTGCGACTGAACTGACCGTCTGACCATGCCACGAAGCATTTGTGTTTTTTTGATTTGTTACCCTATGCTTAGTGATGAAAGTCAGCCAATCGTGGCTAACTCAACATTTTTCAATGTTTTTATCTGGTTGTGTGTCAGGAAACAAGCATGGCAAAGTTAGATGAGAAGTTCCGCAAGGGGTCGAAGTCCAAGTTCAAGAGTGATTTTGAAGAAGACTTTTTTGATTACAATGAGCAGGCGCGGAAGAAAAAACGCCGACCAACGCGCCAGCGTCAGGACAGCGGTGAGTACATGGATTTCGACTACGAATAAGTTCTGATTTTTTTGATCACATAGCCTGCCAGCATGGCCTCAGTAATGAGCCATCTGGCCACCCAGACACGAGAAGCGCACCGAAAGGTGCGCTTTGTTGTTTCAGGGCCTGATACTTTTGCTGATATTCAGGCTTGAGGGTCAAGCAGCAAGGCGGGCAGTTCATCCAGTTGCCGGACCATATAGCTGGGTTGAATCCCTTCCGGTACATCGAGGCCATGCTGATTGAGCCAGCAGGTATCCATTCCGGCTTTCATTCCCCCTAAAATATCTGAATGCGGGTTATCGCCCACCATCAGGACTTTTTCCCGATCGGGGTGACCCATTTGATCCATGGCGTAATCGAAGATGACCGGGGAAGGTTTGGCAGCGCCCACCTGCTCGGAAATAATCAGTGAGGAGAAATAATGGGCGACACCAGTTCGTTCTAAACGAACGTCCTGCAGTTCCGTAAAACCGTTGGTAATAATGCCCATTTTGGTATGAGGGCTGAGTTGTTCCAGCATGTCAGCCACACCCGGCAACAGCGCGCAGGTATCTGCCATGGCTTCGAGAAATGCGCTGTTCAGCGCTGCGGTGGTCACACCCAGCTCAGACGCCCAGAATTCAAAGCGTTTGTGTTTCAACTGTTCTGCGTTGATATCGCCATTTTGGTAGTCAACCCAAAGCGGTTGGTTCAGGCGCTGATATTCTGAAAAATGGGCCTGACTAAAGTCGACCTCAAAGCGGGAAAACATCAGTTTGAGGCCACTGTAAGCATCAAAGTGAAAAAGTGTTTCGTCGGCATCAAAAAGAATCCACTGATATTTCATATACTAAGCCTTTGACATTGCAGAGGCCACATCTTACTCCTTTCAGATTCAGACAACAAAAAGAAAACCCAAATGATCCGGAAACAGTGTGTTGACTTCAGGTGAACGATGCCAAAAATCAACCATTTAAGCTGGTAGCTGATCATTCGACAGGACCATTGGCTCGTTGTAGAGCTTGATCACCAGCGTCAGGGTTTCATTGCGAATGTCTTCCCGGATCGTATCAATGGCGTAGAACTGACCTGATCTGTTTCGTAATGATTTGCGAATCAGTTGGGCAATGCTGTCGTCAATATCGCCTTTGACTTCAATGGTTTCGACAAGCTGAAAATTGCCATAGTTTGCTTCCTCGGGAGAAAGCAGTTCCGGATTGGCCAATACGGCGCAGGAAGAGAGGAGAAGCGTGGCACTGAATACAATTCGCTTGAACATGGTGAATCCGACATTGAAAGATGAATATTGCTGATAACGGCAACTGTGCCATAGCTGCCGTCCCTAATGTCAGTTTTCTGTTAACTTGGATAAATCAGTGTAATTTTTTTGAACCTCATTCAACCATGGTTTCCTGGTGCATGTGGGCCCCACGGAGCATGGCGTGGATCAGCTCATTAGCCTCAAATTTGGTCAGGGCTTCATGGGCGCCAACCTGATGTGCCTGAGAGACACTGATTTCGCTGGAAAGCGACGTATGCAGAATGATGTAAGTGCCCTTGAGTTTGGGGCTGTTCTGAATTTCAAAGGCCAGTTCATAGCCATCCAATCCCGGCATTTCGATGTCACTGACCAGTATTTCAAACGGCTGGCCTGCATCTGCGGCCTGATTGAGCATCCGGAGCGCATCTGTTCCTGTCGTCGCAATGTGATAGGGAATACTGACACTATCCATCGCCTGACAGAGCTGGCGACGGGCAACGGCTGAATCATCAACCAGCAGGATTTTTAACGGACGTAATGTTTCGCGCTGAACATCTGTCAGGACAGGGTGCAGGCTTTCAGGAGAATCAGGAAACACTTTAGATAACAACAACTCAATATCTAGTAACTGAACCAATTGGTTCTCAATGTTTGTCACACCGGTGACAAAAATATTTCTGCCAAGCGATGGGGGCGGCGCATCAATGTTATGCCAGTTACACTCGGTAATTTTATTGATACCGCGGACCAGAAAGCCCACCAGTCGCCGGCGACAGTCTGTGATGATGATGTAGCATTGTTTCAGCTCTTCCTGCGTCAGCGCCGGATAACCAATGGCCTTCGCCATATCAACCACGGGCAAAGTGTCACCACGCAAGCTGGCTGCACCTAAGACCGTTGGGTGGGATTGAGGGATGGCTGTTAAAGGGGTGTACGGCACAATTTCTTTCACTTTCAGTGTGCCGATAGCAAAAAGTTGTCGGGTGTTCAGCCTGAACAGTAGCATTCCCTGTGATTGATTGGTTGCGGTTTTGAGCATTTCAGCTTCCCTTTTCCACCAGTCGAGTTGCCTCCAGAAATCATGGAGTACAAAAATTGATACCCAAATCATCTCGTCATGGTCCGGCAAGTTTGAGTTGCCGCTCATGTCATCATCCAGTGTTATCTTTCCGGGGGAGCAAATGAACATCTTTCTTTCATCGTCCACAGAGAAGCAAGAAGGATGTTCATTTTCCGATCGATCATTCAGAAACGGATCACCAGACGCTGAATCTTGGTTGTGAGATCACTTGGGTATCACCTGATTATAGTAGTCTGTCTGCCGTGCAAAAGGAATTCATCGTATTGATTTTATTCTTAGTACTTGAACTTTGAGACTGCTCCAGAAATTCATTTAATCCTGAACGTGTCAAACCTGTCTCCGACGACGCCGGAGTCGGATGAATCCAGCTATATTTATAGTCATCAGTTCAAAGACAGGGGACGTGAATACTGATGATATGAATATCAGGGAATAGATTTGGCGTAGCAGACGAAGATAGGTACGGTTATGGAATTACGGAATCGATCTGGCGATATCGCCCACATGGCAGACAACCTGACATTGAAAGAAATTGTCGATATGGGTTTCTCGATCGACTTATGCGATGAGAATTACGACCCAAATGAGCATTGGACGATTCGGCAACCTCGTCAAAGAAAAGAAGGTGAGTACCCCTCAGACAGTTAAATCTCAGCCAGAGCAGCCCGCTCTGGCTCCCCCAACAAATGCATCATCTCTGGCAGATAAACAATGCCTTGAGTGGCATACCCTGCCCGGCATATTCATGTTATTTTGTGTGCATATCATTGTATCGAAAGACGTGTTTTAACGGATTGAATGTGAAGGACATGGTGTCAGCCAACAGACGATTTATCTGCTACCAGCCCAATCCAGCGGCTGAATTGAATTTGCTGTGCTTCCCTTTTGCAGGAGGAAGTGCAAGCGTGTTTCATCCCTGGGCTGCCAGATTACCTGCGCACGTTCAGATGTTTGCTTATCAGCCCCCTGGGCGGGCGCAACGTTTAAGTGAGCCTCGCTGCATTAGTATGTCTGCTTATATCGAAGATATCTGGCAAGGGCTGTGTGAGATTCCGGATAAGCCCATGCTCCTCTTCGGGCACAGTATGGGGTCTTTCGTGGCGTATGAAGTCATTCGCAAGCTGCAGCAGTCGGGCAGGAGATTGCCGGTAAAAGCCGTGTTTTCTGCCGCAAAATCTCCCTGGAAAAATCATCGGACTCGTTTCCTCAGCCAGCTTGCCGATGATGATTTTATCAGCGCACTGAAATCAAAAGGTGGCTTTCCGGCCGAAGTTCTCGATCATTATGAACTGATGGCAATGTGTACGCCTTTTGTGAAATCAGACTATCACATTGCGGAATCCTATCAGTGTCCGGATGGACAGCAACAGCCGATGCCAGTTCCGGCTATTGTTGTTGGGGGGGCCGATGATGACATCACACAAGATGAATTGTCCGACTGGCAGTCTGTGTTTTCAACACCGCCAGTCCTGCATACTTTTCCCGGTGGACATTTCTTTATCAGCGATGAAAGCATACAGGATGAGTTAATTCGTCTGATTCTAAGCTGAGATGGCTGATTATGGCGTGAGCCAGCCTGCAACGGTCTGAACCGGCACAAAACTGTTTTCCCGGGTCAGCCACGCGGCGACTGCATCGGCATTGGCCGGGATACGGGCGGGCGAAAATGACCAGCGGTTTTCGGATGCAGATTGAGCGGAGTCAAGGACCACGTGGTTGTATGTCAATATTTTTCCTGCATTTTCTCCCTGAAGGATCGGCGTGGTTTCATCCATGGCCATTAAAACAAAATGTGCGACAAATCTGCCTTCACCGGCATAATCCAGGGTGAATGCTTGATTCTCGTATGTCAGTGTTAACGCTTTTGCCGCAGTTGAGTTTTGTTCAGGTAAGCGCTGATGGCTGAAAAATCCGCGCCATTCTTTGCCATCAACCACAAACCCCGGTGTGTAAACCGAGCTCAGCACGTCATATTGATGATAAAGACGTTGTTTCAGACTGAAAGCCGGATTCGAAAAAGCGTCTTTCCAGCCCAGATAATCCCAGTAATCAACGTGGTATGCGACAGGGATGATGGTTTCCCAGAGCGAATACGTCTCACCCAGTTGACGGGTGAATCTGTCTGCGGGCGGGCAGCTGGAACAGCCCTGCGAGGTAAACAATTCAATCACTTGCGCTGGTGGTCCCTCATGCTGCCAGACTTGCGCCTGAGCCAGCGGACAAATACACAACAACCAGAAACCATCACTGAATCTTGAATTCATCACCTTACTCCTGTTTTCGATTCCTGAGGTATAAGACCAGAGCATGTCCCAGAGTCTTTCAATGGATGTGGCTCATGAATCAACTGATGGCTAGTCATCCTCCTTTCTAATTTTCAGTGGACAGGTGTTGTTTTAAGCCAGTAAGTGATTTGTTGCTCTAATTGAGGTTGCATTCAGTTGCAATGTAGATAATAAATATCCAGTGCAAATACCATAAATAAAAATATCAGGGACAGGAATATGTTCATCAGGAAACAGATATCCATTCGATTGGGACTCACTTTAACTGCGTCATTCATACTATCGGCATGCGGTGGTGGCAGCGAAAACGCTCACAGCGCTTTACCTGCAGCATTTAATTTGACTCAAGTGACCGCCGAGCAGGAAGGCGCTGGCCAGGTCAGCTTTATATGGCAGGCTTCAGCAGGTGCGAATCGATACAAGATTTGTGTGTTAGATCAGGACAACAGTTGTAAAGTGATCGGCGAAACGACAAATCAGGAACGTATCCTGACCATTCAAAACAGCGATGCACTGGCACAACCTCAATATTTTATTCGTGCTGAAAATTCAGCCGGTTTTACCGACTCGAATCAATTATCTCTGTCTGTCACGGAATTAACGAAAGCGGCCAGTGTCTTTGTGCCCGACGCTGATCAACTCAAGTCAATTTTTGCTGCCAATGTCAGCATGAGTGCTGATGGTAAAACGGTTGCGGTGGCTGCACCTTTTGAGGCCAAAGGTCCCGGATTTTTCGAGAATGATGCTGGGGCTGTTTATATTTATCAGAGAGATCAGGCTGGATACTGGACGAGTCAGGCAAAGATTACCGCCAGTAACCAAGATGGTTTTGACTGGTTTGGTATTGGAATCAGTTTATCTGATGATGGTAAAACACTCGTCGTGGGGGCGAGCGGTGAGCAGTCAACGCAGGTAGACCAACCCGACAGGAATGATAATGATGCTGTTGGCGCGGCTTATATCTTCGAAGCTGATGACAAAGGGAAATGGCAGGAAACGGCCTATTTAAAAAGCAGTTCCAGTCTCGATGTGTTTGATTTATTTGGCGGACAGGTTGAAATCAGTGGTGATGGCCAAACATTGGCCATTGCTGCAATCGGGCATGATGCCTTGTCAGCGGACGATCCCTTGGATAATTCGCGGAGTAATTCAGGTGGCGTTTACATTTTTCAACGGGCTGCTGACCGGCAATGGGCGCAAAAACAATTTCTGAAAGCCACCGTTCCGGAGGGGGATGCGGGCTTTGGTTATACACTTGCCATGGATTATACCGGCTCCCACCTTGCTGTTGGCATGCCTTATTCTCATCCCACCTACAGGTACGGGCAAGTCTATCTCTATCGTAAGAATGAAACGGGTTTATGGCAGTCTCAGGGAGCTTTGTCCGGTGTCAACCGTCCTGTGGCAGAGTTTGGTTCCGAAATAGATATGGATAGCCGGGGTGAGACGCTGGCGATCTCGATGCCAGGTATGAATGGTTCTGCGACAGGTGTGGTACGAATCTATCGTAGAGCCTCACAGAATGTATGGGAGCTCAGTGAGGAAATACATGATCCTGAGTTGAATATGTACAGCGATTTTGCACAGCGGGGGTTGAGTTTAAGTCAGGATGGACAGGTGATTGCGATTGGTGCGACTGCAACAGAAGTTGCTGACCCGCTCAATCCGAATCAACAATTGTCAAAAGCCGGTGCTGCCTTTATTTTTCGTTTAGATGAACAGCAAGCATGGCAGCAATCTGTCATCCTTCATGCAAAAGAAAGTAAAAGTGATGCTTATTATGGCCATGCGATTGATTTGAGTGAGGATGGGCGGGCTTTAGTGATTGGAGCGAGTGGTATAAATCTCAGAAGTCCTCTGAGTCTCCAGGTCAATGATAACCTGAATAGCAGTGTTGTGATTTATTAAGTCTGTTCTTGTTTGTCTTGGAATAAACTAATCTGCATTTTATGGCTTCATCGAGATGACGGATTAGTTGAGATTTACTCTTGATAGGGTAAATCTCAGTTTTTTTGAGCCAGCGGACAGACACATCAGCCATAAACAATCGCTGGAATGAAGGGACACCGTCTAACGCCTGTTGTTTGAATATCTGTTGTTTATGAACATAGCAAGACTTGTGAAATATTCTTCTGAGTCGATGAGGGAAATTTTAGAGGAATTTCAAGCGGATTATATGTCGGCGGTCGATCAGGTTGGGAATCAGTTGCGTCAAGACATTGATGAGAATGTGAGAGATAAAATATTCGAAGGGATTGTGAAATCCATGAGAAGGTTAACCCTCAATCCAGCATAAAAAGAAACCGAAACGTCTTGATTGCAATGAAAACGTGGTTCAGTTATTGTCTTCAGCATGCATATGACTCAACATCACTCTATTTCATCATCAATTCGTTGGTGGCGCTCCTGAAGGAGCGGCACTGAATTTTTACGTTCATTTGCCGCCGGAAATGGCAGCCAATGGACGGTTTATCCCTGATCTGATGTTTTCTTTGGTTGCCGTGAATCGGTTTAATTCAAGGAAATATCACATGAAAGAACGCATTCTCACGGGCGACAGGCCCACCGGACCACTGCATTTAGGGCACTATGTCGGTTCACTTCAGCAGCGGGTTCAACTTCAGCAGACGTACGACCAAACCATCTTAGTCGCGGATTTACAGGCGCTGACTGATAACGGACAGAACCCCAAAAAGATCTCAGAGAATATTCTCAATGTCGTTGCTGACTACTTAGCAGTCGGGATTGATCCGACCCAGACGACGATATGCTTACAGTCTGCGTTGCCCGCTTTATCTGAACTCACCCTGTATTACTCGAATCTGGTGTCTATTGCCAGGCTGGAACGAAATCCAACGGTGAAACATGAAATCCATTATCGGGGGTTTGGCAGAACCATCCCGGCAGGATTTTTAACTTATCCTATCAGCCAGGCAGCAGACATTACCGCATTCAGAGCAACTCAGGTTCCGGTGGGCGATGATCAACTTCCCATGATAGAGCAGACGAATGAAATTGTGCGCCGCTTGAATAGCATTGTTGGAGCTCCCGTCCTGTGTGAATGTCAGGCCATGCTCAGCCACTTTCCAAGACTTCCGGGCATTGATGGTCGAGCGAAAATGTCGAAATCCATGGGAACTGCGATCACATTGGGTGCCACGGAAGACCAGATTCGCGCTGCTGTGAAAGCGATGTATACCGATCCCAATCATTTGCGAATCACGGATCCGGGCCAGATTGAAGGGAATGTGGTGTTTACCTATTTGGATGCTTTTCATCCGGATGCTGGTTTTGTCGAGGAATTAAAAACGCATTATCGCCGGGGCGGATTGGGTGATGGTCAAACCAAAAAGATTCTGGAAGATTGTCTGCAATCCTTACTGGCACCCATCAGGGCAGAAAGACAAAGACTAATGCAGGATAAAGCCATGCTGATTGAGGTGTTGCGGCAGGGTACAGAGCAAGCAAATGAAGTGAGCCAGCGAGTTTTGCTGGATGTAAAGCGTGCGTTGGGACTTCCTGTATTCTGAAAGAAAAAATCCGGCTGTGTTTGTCACAGCCGGATTTATCAAGACTCAGGTTTTGTTATTTACGAACCCCTTCGATATGGAGTTCCATATCGGCATAACTGGAAGTTCCCATCACCTGAATTCCGAAATCAGCCAGTTCAAGGCGGGTTGTTCCCATAAAGCCAGCACGGTAGCCGCCCCAAGGATCTTTACCCGCGCCAACAAATTCAGCGTCGATTGTGATGGGTTTGGTTTGGCCGTGCAGCGTCAGATCACCATCAATCGCCAGTTGACCATTGCCTTTATCGGTTACTTTGGTGCTGGTGAAAGTGGCTTTCGGATATTTGCTGACTTCCAGGAAATCTTCACTGCGAACGTGCTTGTCGCGGTCTGCATGGTTTGAATCGAAGCTGGTGGTATCAACGTTCACTGTCACTTTCGACGCCGCGATGTTTTCAGGATCGTAGCTGAAAGTACCATCAAAAGTATTGAAACGCGCTTTAATAAAGCTGTAGCCTAAGTGGCTGATTTTCAGGTTGACAGATGCGTGGGCACCTTTGTTGTCGATCATATAATCAGCTGCGTTCGCAAACCCAGGAACCATCAGGGCTGCAGCCAGACTGAAAGCGGTCAGATGCTTTTTCATTTTTCCTTAACTCCCAACATTTTCTTCAAAGTATTGTCTTTATTGATGAAGTGGTGTTTCAATGCTGCTACTGCATGAAGGACTGCAAGTCCAATCAGGCCGTAAGCAATATATTCGTGAATTTCTCCGGCAATATCAGATTGATCCGGGAAAAGTTCCCCCATAGAGGGCACGGTCAGCCAGTTGAACACATCAATGCCACGGCCGTCAGAGGTTGAAATCAGATAACCACTGATAAACAGACCAAACATCAGCAGATAAATGACTGAATGTGCCAGTTTGGCCGACAGTTTTTCCCAGGCCGCACCTTCAATGTCAGGTTGCTTTCTGATGCACTTCCAGACAAGGCGAAACAGGGTTGCCGCCAAGAGGCAAAGACCCACGGATTTATGCCAGTGCGGGGCAGTGGTATACCAGGCGGAGTAATAATTGAGATCGACCATCCACACACCAACAGCGAAGAGTCCAATGACGACAAGGGCACTCAGCCAATGCAGTAAAATTGAAACCCAATCGTAATGAGTGACTGCTTTTTTCATGTATACCTGAATCCGGAATAAAAACTATTTCCCTATTCTAGTGGCAAATATTTCAAAAATCAGTGGATTAAGTTGAATAAGCTCTTCGAAGAATTTGAACAACATCGAAAGAACACAGTGAGTACAGGCAGATCTTGAGAAAAATGGCTGAATAAATAAGGTAACAAAACATTTCAGCCCTCTGTCCGTGAGGGCTGGTGAGCATTTTCTTGCTTTCTTTTGAATGACTTATCGCTGAATGTCATTCTGATGCCGCCAATCCATCATTGTCCACTCCTGCATTTGTGCATGCAAGGCGAGCGTTGGATCCGGGTTGACAGCAAACGGATGTTCAACAGCCTGGAGTAAAGGCAAATCGTTGATGGAATCTGTATAACAGTAAAGGCTGCTGAATGAGGTCTGTTGTGTCTGTAACCAGTCTTCCAGTCGCGTCACTTTTCCTTCACGATAGCTCAGCACGCCCGTGGTGCTTCCTGTATATATCCCGTTGATTGATTCAAGCTTGATCGCAAGTGAGTCATCGACCCCCAGGTGTTCTGCAATGGGCTTGACCAGATGCTCGCCCGTCGCAGAAATAATGATCACGCGATCGCCTCGCTTTTTATGCCACGCAATCCGCTCGATCGCATCCGGATAAATGGCGGGCTCAATACGGGTTTCCACAAATTCAGCAATGAGCGGAGCCAGATCGTTGATTGCTTTCCCTGCAATAGGCGCGAGCGTCGCAGCCATGTAAGCTTGCATGTCCATGCTGCCTTTGGCGTAATCTTTCATCAGCGCCCGTTCTTGCGCGATCAGACGCTCATCGGCCAACCCTTTTTCGACAATGAAACTGACCCACAGCGAAGCTGAGTCGGCAGCAATCAGTGTTTCATCTAAATCGAAGATGGCAAGGTTCGGTAATTTTGTGATGGGTTGAATGTTGGATAACAACGTGTCTGTCCTTTTCTTCACTTTTCTTCAGATTTAAGGGCTCAGGTTAGGTGTGAATCATGACACTCATGTTTCAATGATATGTCGTTTTGAAGTCACGTGTTCTGAAATGAAAGCGATATTTTAACGTTTTTGTGACATTTTTCTCACCGTGATCGCATAAACTTTTTCTGTCTCATCTTTGAGACAGTTTTTGGTCGCTTATATCTATATATTGCGGCAGTTTTACGCAAGTGTGCAGGTCGAAATACGTGCTCATCAGCGCGTACGCCATGTCTGTCATTGTATAAAGAGAAGAGCGTGAACAGGATACTCGCGACACTAAAAGATGTAGAAGAACACTTAGTCACTGAATCAGATGGAAGTTTCAGTGCGAAGTACGATGGCTATCTGATCAAAAGTGCTTTTCAGCCCATCCAAGCGACAGAGGGGGGGCTATTTGGATATGAGGCCCTAGCGCGTGTATATAACAAAGCCGGAGATGAGCTGAACACTGAACCATTCTTCACATCTACGTTTCTGGAAACAACGGATCAGGTCAATCTGGACAGACTTGCCAGAGTCATTCATGTCAAAAATTTTGCGCAATATTTTCCGGATCATGTTCTGTTCCTGAACATGGTGCCAGATGCGCTTTTGTCACATCACAAGCATGTGCCAGCGTCTTTACTCCACGAACGACTGAAGGAACATGGTTTGCTGGCGAGCCAGGTTTTCTTTGAGTTGCTGGAGCATGATTGTGCCAGAAATGCCGAATTACAACAGGCACTGAAGGAAATGCGGGAACAGGGGATGAACATTGCCATGGATGACTATGGCGTCAAAGCGTCTTCAGAGCGTCGTGCCAGATTACTCCACCCGGATATGATTAAAGTGGACCGTTCTCTGCTGGCCGGTTATCTGGCTGGCAATCAGCAACCACTTCTCTCTGTTGTCCGGTTGGCGAAAGAGTTAAGGGCGACGTTATTGTTGGAAGGCGTTGAGAACGAAGCAGGTTGTTCAGCGGCTCGTGCGCTGGGGGCCGATTATATTCAGGGATTTCATCTGGGCAGGCCGCAGTTGTTATCAGACATGCTGGAATGAAGGGTTTGCTGAGGCAAACCCTTTGATGTTCATCCTGAATTATTGGGCCACACCACCTGTGGTGAGCTTTTGTGGATCCAGCAAGCTTTCCAGTTCACTGCGTGACAGATCAGTTTCTTCTTCCGCGACATCCAGTATGTCCCGTTTTTCTTTGTACGCTTTTTTCGCGATTTCTGCGGCTTTCAGGTAGCCAATCACCGGGTTCAGTGCGGTCACCAGAATTGGGTTTTTCGCCAGGGCTTCTTGAAGTTTATCTTCCCGGACATGAAAAGTGGCGATTGCTTTGTCTGCCATCAGGGTGAAAGTATTCGAAAGCAGTTCAATGCTTTGCAGCAGATTATAAGCAATCACGGGCAGCATAACGTTCAACTGGAAGTTTCCGGACTGGCCGGCAACCGTGATCGTTGTATCGTTACCCATCACCTGTGCTGAAACCATGGCCGCAGCTTCCGGAATGACCGGGTTGACTTTGCCGGGCATGATGGACGAGCCGGGTTGCAGGGCTTCCAGTTCAATTTCTCCCAGACCCGCCAGCGGGCCGGAATTCATCCAGCGTAAATCATTGGCCATTTTCATCAGGGCGACAGCCGCAGTTTTGAGCTGGCCGGACAAGCCCACAATGGCATCCTGGCTGCTGAGGTTGTAGAAAAAGTTATCGCTGCTGGTGAACGGGACTTCTGCAGAAACGGACAGGTTGTTTGCAAACACGGCTGCAAAACGGGGATCCGCATTGATGCCAGTCCCCACCGCGGTTCCGCCTTGTGCCAGCGCCGACACATTGTCCAGACTCTGTTCGATGCCATGGCGGGCTTTGACAATCTGTGCTTTCCAGCCCTGTAATTCCTGCGCCAGCGTGACCGGCATGGCATCCATCAAGTGCGTTCGGCCCGTTTTCACAATGTGACCAACGGCGGCTGATTTTTCGTCCAGCGTCTGGCTGAGATGGGCCATCGCCGGGAACAGGTGTTCATGACAAGCCAGCACAGCACTGACCTGAATGGTCGTCGGGATCACATCGTTACTGCTTTGGCCCATGTTCACGTGATCATTTGGATTGACGGGCTGTCCGGCCCGTTGAGTGGCCAGCGTGGCAATGACTTCATTGGCATTCATATTGGAACTGGTGCCTGAGCCGGTTTGAAACACATCAATCGGAAATTGCTCAAGATGCTGTCCGTCGATGATTTCCTGACAACTGTCGATGATGGCGTGGGCAATCGGATCATCCAGCAGGCCCAGTTCAAGGTTACTTCTGGCGGCTGCCTGTTTCACAAACGCCAGCGCTTTGATGAATTGCGCCGGCATGGTCAGACCGCTGACAGGAAAGTTATTGACTGCACGTTGGGTCTGGGCCTGATACAACGCATTTTCAGGGACTTTTACTTCACCCATGCTGTCTTTTTCAATTCGGTAAGCTTTCGTCATGTCAGAGGTTCCTTATAGTCCGGACGAATGTTGTAACTGTAGGAGGTTTTGTTTGAGTGCCAGGAATTTATCGGTGTGATTGTCACCGTATAACTTTTTCAGGGCGAGTAGAGGGCAGTAGAGATAATCCAGACATATCCGACGAAAAATTCGGGATTGCCGGTTGTCCTGAATCGTTTCCAGCAAATGAAAAAATACCCGCCGGAGAAAGAGCTCCTGGAGTAATGGATTTCTGACTGCAGTGAGTTGTCCGTAATAAGCCGCCAGATTCATGCCTGCCTGAGTCATTTCAATAATGACATCTTGCTCATAACCCGGGATCAGAGGATGGTTGAGAAAACGATCTTCAGCCAGGAAATACTGGCGGTACAGCTCTCTGGTTTTGTCCATAAAACGCTCCACACCTCGAATGGTGATAATTATTATCATTATCATGTTCAGGTTGCAAGCTTGTATCGCAAGAACCCGGCAAGAGGTTCGCTGCTGACACTGTGCGGGTAAGTGTAGACGGCGTCAGCGATGGTTGTTGTGAAGAATCATCATGGACTGGCCGCGAACCAGACAGCCGGACTGACGTATTTTTCTGATCTCTGGGGCATGCAAAGCCGTATCGACCAGACAATGCCAACCGGTGCCTTGCAGCTGAAAGTGTACAGGCAGATTGCCGGGGTTGAAGAGATAACACAGACTGTCCTGAGCCTGTATCTGAATCCGGCAGGCGAAGGGTTGACGTTCAGACCAGTCCGAAGCTGTCATCGGGGAACCGTTCGGAACATGCCAGTGAATGATCACCGATTCCGGCGCTTCGGTGAGTGCCTGGATGAACCGGGGCAGAGTTGCTTGCCGTTGCTGAATGAGCCAGACGCACCCGTGTGCAAATTGGTCTGTGGTTGTGTGACTGTCCCAGTTGACCCAACTGACAGGATTGTCCTGACAATAGGCATTATTATTTCCCTGCTGGCTGTGGGCACGTAAATCAGCGCCCAGAAGATGAGGCATTCCGAAGCTGAAGATCAGGCTTGTCATCAGGTTTCGCTTGTGTTGCTCGCGTTTTTTCATGATGCCCGGGTGACGGGTTGGTCCCTCTATCCCCAGATTGTGGGATCGATTATCCGGATGTCCATCGCGGTTCTGTTCCAGATTGGCCTGATTGTGCCTTTGGTGATAAGACACCACATCCTGCAAGGTAAACCCGTCGTGATAGCAGATGTAATTCACACTCATCTTGGATGGCCAGTGACTGGCCGGAAAGAGTGATTGTGTGCCGAGCAACAGCGGGGCGATTTCTGCTGAAGCCGCGTTGTGTAACCAGTAGCTGCGCCAGGTGTCTCTGAAGACATCATTACATTCATGCCAGCCGTCCGGAAAGTGTCCCAACTGATAGCCCTGCGGGCCGATGTCCCAGGGTTCTGCGATCAATTTCACCTGACTGAGCACAGGATCGGCCTGAATGGCCTGGAAGAAGGCGGCGTGTTGATCGAATGATTCCCCGTTTCTGCCCAGCGTTAAAGCCAGATCAAATCGAAAGCCATCGACCTGATAATGCGTCACCCAGCTTCTCAGCGATTGGATCACTGCGGCCAGCGCTGGCGGATGTTGCAGATTGACGGTATTGCCACAACCCGTGTAGTTCAGGAGTTGTCCGTCCTGACTGTGCCGGTAGGTTTGCGGATCCAGTGCTTTGAAATGAAAGACAGGCCCGCCGTGGCCTTCTTCTGCTGTGTGGTTATAGACCACATCTAAAATGACCTCGATGCCATGTTCATGCAAGGTGCGGATCATGGTCTTACATTCCTCTACCGGGTTTTCACTGGCAAAGCGGGAATCGGGTGCTGACCATGCCAGCGGGTTATAGCCCCAGTAATTGGTGAGGGATTTTGCCTGCAAATGTGTTTCATCCGCTTTGGTCGCGATGGGCATCAGTTGCAAAGTGGTGATGCCATGGCGTTTGAAATACACAATCGTCACAGGGTGGCACAGCGCGAGGTATGTACCTCTGATCGCAGGTGGAATATCGGGATGTAATGCCGTGAATCCCTTCACGTGAACTTCGCAAAGGATGGTTTGAGCCGCGGGGATTTTGGGGGGTTGCGCCTGTCCCCAGTCGAAATAATGGTCTGTCACCTGCGCTGTCCAGAACGGAATCTTATCGTGACGTTGTAACACATGGTGGGCATGTGGATCGAGCAGCCACTGTTTCTGATTGTCTGCATTCAGGGTGTAAAACGCGTAGGCAGCCCCGGCCTGAACATGGCTGACAAAACAAGTCCAGTCGCCATTGGACTGTTTTTGCATCAGCCGGGGCATCTCAGGTGCCGTCTCGTGTTCGTCGGGGTGATCTGGCAAAACCAGAAACAAGTTTTCCAGTTGCGGGCCGTGCAAGCGGAAATGGCAGCCGCGGTCTGTCAGTGTGGTTCCCAGTGCGATGTCGGTGGTGGTGTTTTCCATTGAAATTTCCTGACCGGACTGAAAAAAGAACAGCCAGTCATATGACTGGCTGTTGTCTGTCAACGCTGCGGAGGCATTACCACCAGGCTTCAACCTGAGCGCCAATGCTGTACTCTGTATCGTTTCCTGTACCAAACGCATTGTCGTTGTCGAAATCAGACAGGTAGCTGGCGTAGAAGCGCAGTTCAGGGCGTGCCCAGAAGCTAGGACCGGCAGTGAAGGCCTGCGCGATGGTCAGCTTGCTGCCAGACTTGTCAATCAGTGAACCATCTGCATCTTTGTAATTCGCTTCATCATAGTAACCGGCTTCGAAGATGGTTTTCACGTGATCAGACCATTTGTACTCAGGACGGATGACCGCACTCAGAATGCTGTGATCTTCCTGGCTGTCGAAGCTGGTGTTTGCGTAGATCAACTGGTGGCCGATTTCCCAGGAAGCTGATGGCGCAATGACCCCCCAGTTGATCAGGCGGTAGCCTTGTGCACCGTCATTGGAGGAAGCGTTGAAATAGTGCCCTGCACCCAGACCAGCCATTTGCTCACCATAGCCTTCAGTACCGAACTGAAGCACCGTTTTGTTGAAACCACCCAGGAAACCACCCTGGGTCAGTTCTGCGGTCAGCATGACGCCATCGTTGAATTCACCCATGGCTTCCTGCTCATCGGTCGCATTCACCAGACCGTAGTTCACACCCAGCTCCAGGCTGGCATCGCGCCACAGGTTCAGACCCGCGTAACGCAGGTCCAGGTTGTTCACGTTCACTTCGCCGGAATCGTCACGGATCACAGCAAAAGACACTTTACCCGGACCTGCGCTCAGGTTTTCAATACCCGCGCCTGCACCCGAAGTGTCCCAGTAGTAGAAATCTGAAATATGGATGTCGTGGCGCTGGTAATAACGCTTCCCTGCCCACAGTGCGGCATCCGCGTCATTTGCAATGAAACCTTTGGCGACAACATTGAACTGACGCAGCGCGATATTATCTGAGCCGTCATCGTTCACACCCAGACCTTCCCAGTCATTTGACCCATCGGTTGCCACAGCCAGCATCGAGTCAACGTAGAAGGATTTTCCATCTTCGTTATAGACTTCCTTGCCCAGACCCAGCTCGCCGTAAACGTCGTTTTCGTTGCCTAAACGGCCCACTTTGTTTTTCTCATAGGAAACGTTTTCACCGTTTTCACCGCTGATACCAACACCGGCACGCATATACCCATGAAAATCGACTTCTGCGTGGGTCGCAGCAGACATCAATGCTGCGGACACGGCTGCTGCGGTTAAACAGATTTTGTTCAGTTTCATTGCATAACTCCTTGATGGATGCGTTTTTATTATCTTTCCTTGCCTGGTGAAGCCTGAAGCAAGGTTCAGCGTGTTCAGGTACAGGAAAATCACCCTGAAAAGCTTGCCCTTCAACGAACTGCCGCGCAGAGATAAATTCATCCCAGTGCGTTTATCCAATGGGGCAGGCTCACTTTGTTTTTATTCTGCGCCTGTCATGCAGGTGTCACATCCTCCTCTGATGGGTGGATTCATGGCGTAGAGCAGAGGATGAGTGCGGGGATCACACTTTGTAGGGGCGTTGGAAAAAAAGGACAGACACCACAAGTTTTTTCATAGTCGGATCACGAATTTTCATCACAGACGATGGGTTCCGGTGAGAAACAGTTACTGACATCACGCTTTGTTGGGGAGGAGACGGCCGGGGGAGCTGAGCGATGCATTGCTCCTCGAAGAAAATCGTGCTTTGTAATTGATTTGTTTGTTATTTGGTTGAGGGTTTGATGCTGCCTGCACTTTAGTGGTTCATTCACCAGTCAGACCGAACTTTTTTGGTCGTGTGTTTCAGGATTGCATATCTTTTCTGTGTTCTATTGAAATTGTTCGGCTGTGAGCAAAGGACTGGCAATGCGATTGATTGTGTGCATTTTGGGATTCCTGGCCTGTCAGGTTCAGGCGAACTGGTTCAGTGCAGACTATGCACATGGCGTGAGTCAGGAGAAAGTTGAGGTGCTGGCAAAAGCTCATCTTGAGGGCGAGGTGCTATTCATTGATACACGTGAGCCGGATGAGTATGCGGAATCACATATTCCGGGGGCAGTGAATATCCCGCTTCGCAACCTACATCAATTCAAGGCTTCGGATCTGGCGGGATACGCTTATGTGGTTCCCTATTGTTTAAAGGATTTCCGGGGGTTTGAAACCGCGAAAGCTTTACAAAACAAAGGGGTCAGGAATGTTGTCCTGATGGAGCCGGCGGGTTTCAATGGCTGGCGCTCTGCCGGTCTGCCCATCGAAAATTAACTTCAGTCAGGGAAGCCAGATGTTCGTGATTCATCGTCCGCAATTTTTCTTGATCCTCATACTGCTTGTGCTGTTGCCAATCATTGTATGGGGGAAGAATACCGGGAATCCGTTGCTGTATTTCACCGATTGGGTGCCGGTGGGTCAGGGGTATTATGTGTTGTCTAAGCTGGCGGCGTTGATTTCTCTGCTCCTTTTTGGTGTTCAGGCGCTCATCGGACTATTTCACGTCAAATTCAGTTTTGCCAACAAGCAACGGGTGCATCGTTGGGTCGGGGCAAGTGTGCTCCTGATGGTCTTGCTGCATGTCAGTGGCTTTATTGCAGCAACCTCACTCAGAAGCGGTCATTTTACTGGCCATTTTTTACTGCCGGACATTGACGATTATTATCATGCGCGAATTACGGTAGGCCTGGTTGCGCTGATTCTGATTTTGTCGGCTGTTTTTGCCAGAATCTGGCTGTCCGGGACATTGCAAAAATGGGGACACCGGTTTGCGATTCCAGCGTTTTATCTGGCGGCCTGGCATGCATTGACGATCGGGACGGAGTCGCGTCATCCCATCATACAGATGGTGTTGATTGTGCTGATGATACTGATTGGTCTCGGTATTCTCCGAAGGTTATTGCTTCGTCCGAAACCGATGCGAAGGGTCAGTACAGAATGAAAGCATGGCTCATCTTCCTTGTTGCTTTGTGGCTGCCGTCGTTGAGCCTGGCACAGGATTTACCCCGCGGAATGTCGTTTATTGGTCTGACAGCCGAGGGCTGGCGGGCATTTACGGTGGATGAAAATGGTCTGCCTGAGCGAGTCAGTGACTTAACCGAGCCCCGGGAATTCACCTGGTCGCCGTCAGCAAATCGCATGGTATTTATTCGTGCGGACGGCACGATATCGGACAGACAAAACGCCGTCACGAACACATTAGTCCCCAGTGACGCGGCGGACGCTTTTACGCAAATCCGGCTTGGTGAACAAGGTCAGTCGTTGATTGCCATTCGGTTGTTTGAGCGGAAAAGTGAACGGACAGCGTTGACTGTATGGCAACCCCGGCAGCAGCGTTTTTTCGATATTCATCAGCAGTTTGGCAAAGTTTTTGATCCCGATTTTAATGATGAAAATTTCCTGTTCAGTGTGGTGAGCTGCATGCTGGACTGCGGCGGTATTGTTCAGGAAGCCTGGCTCAAAAATCGGGTCACACACCGCGCAAAGCAACTGACGCTGCACAATGGGATCGTCAGATATCCGGTTTGGGATACACAACAGCAACGCACTGTGTATAGCTTCAGAGCGTCCACTCATTTTCAGTTGTGGCAAACGGATTCATCCGGCCGGTCGACGCAGTTAACCCATTCCGACAGCACGGATCTCTGGCCATCGCTGTCCCCATCTGGAGTGCTCTACTTCGTGCGCCGGGCCGAAGGCCGGGGCCGGTTAATGCGACTGGGGGCGAGCGGGGCTGTTGAAATCAAGCTGGAACATATTCTTGATATCCGGGATTTGGAGATTACACAGTGAGTGAGAAATGGGTTCTTTCTATCCTCATTTGTATGCTGGTGACTGTTTCTGTCGGGGTGCAGGCCGCGTCCCACCCCGTCGAGGTGGTATCGTTCGAGTCCAATCTGTTCGATCTGGAACGCGATCAGCAATTTCCGGTTATGATTCGTGTGACTGAAGCAACTGAGCTTCAGGTTGATATTGTCTCGCCTGATGGTGATTTGGCGAAGACGTTGTATCCGATGCAATCTACAGATGCAGGTGTACTCAAGCTGTCCTGGAACGGGACGGACATGCGGGATCAGCCCGTACCCAATGAAGCCTGGTTCCCTGTGATGCGATACCGACAAAATGACACCCAGATTTCGGTGTCTCCTCGAGACAGTTCCGGTGGGGAAGTGATCGCGCATGTACCGCTCTCTATCGAGTCTCCCTATCGATTGAAAATCACGCTTGAAAAACCCGCACGCGTATTAATGCGGGCAGGCATTCAATCCGGCGCGATGTTAAGAACGATCGTGAACTGGCAGCCTAAAGCTGCCGGGACGCATGTGATTCAATGGAACGGGCGTGATCGTTCTGATGTCTTTCCATTTACCGGGCTGGCGAATTTTGCGGTGATGGCCACGGCCTATCAGCTTCCCGAACACAGTATCCTGACCTGGCAGAATGAATCCATCAGCTACACGCAGTGGCGACAGTCGCTGGGGTATCCGGAACAGTCAGCGGATCAGCGTGCCAGTATTCAGGAAACAAGAAATGGACAAGTCCTCTCGAAGGTATTTTTCAAACCCAAGTACTTGCCTTTAGATCCCCGGGTTCAACTGGCGCTTCAACAAAATCCGGACAGTCAGCTGACCACTGTTGAAGTGGATATTCCTCTTGCGGATCGGGGGCTTGTTGAAGAGAGTTTATATGAAGTCGGCTTTTTCATTGATGGTGAATTCGTTTCGGAAGAAGAACAGGGTTATGTCCCTTTTACCTGGCAATTTAAGCCTTCGAATTATTCGAAGGGCGTGCATTATCTGACCGTCAACATTACCGGATTCGACGGGCAGGTGGGTGTTTCGTCCGTCAAATTTGTGAATGAATAATTGTTGAACAGGGCAATTTGCCGGCACGTTTCCTGATATTTCACTGACCATCAGACTGCACACAAATCAAACAAGCCTCAGAAAGAAACTGATGGCATTGTCATTTTCATAGCGAATTATTACTTCGTCACCTTTTTGATGATCCACTTAAAAAAGGCGTCAATTCGCTTCGCTGGTTGTCTAGGCTTTTCTCTATCCAACGTTTCAGGCTCAATTCATGAAAGGAAGCATGATGAAAGTATTTCATTATGTCGCTTTGGCAATTGTATTTTTTACGAGTTGTCAGGCGGTAGCCGTTGAATTATTTGATGCCCCCCCATGGCAGGAAACTCAGATTTACCGCGGAAAGGATCTGGTGGTCTATGACGAGCATTTATATCTGGCGAAGTTCTGGAACCGGGGTGAACAACCGGACGTGTCTCCGCATGTGTGGACGCCGGTTTCTATCAATGGATTGCCGCCTGCCTGGTCTCGCCATGAAGTGTATCGCCATGGGGATGCCGTATTTTTCCATGGGAAGATTTATCTCGCAGCCTGGTGGACGATTTGGCTGGAACCGGGAAGTTTATCGCCCTGGGGGCCATGGGTTTATCTGGGCGAGGCAGACTTGACCGGGCCAGAAATCGCGCTTCTCAGCCCCGAAGCCGGTGAACCGCTGACGAATGAATATCAGCCGGTTGTCGTGAGAGTCACGGATAAGCATCTTTCTTCGGATTTGGCGGATTATACCGTTGCGTCGACGACCGTCACTGACTTCACGCTGGCATGGCTGGAAGGCAATCTAATCATTCAACCGGTTTCTCCCTGGGGGGATGGTGAATTGACTCTGATTGTGAAAGCGGAAGATACCTGGGGCAATCAGTCTGAAGCGCAGTTCTCTTTACTGGCTGATATTTCAGTGCCGATTCAATCGGAGATCATTGCCATGCCGGGGCGTGGTGAAGCACCGCTGAAAGTCTTGTTCAGTCCGAATATCACGACAGATAAAGCGATCAATCATTATCGCTGGGACTTCAATGGCGATGGGATCTATGACAGGCAGGATACGGTGGGGAGAAGTCAGAGTTATACCTTTGATATGCCGGGTACCTATCTTGCAGCGCTGGAAATTACGGACTCCATCGGCCGGACAGATACCGGGTATCTTGCTGTCGAAGTAGACAATGCAGCACCTGCTGTTACAGCAAGCGTCAGTCAAACCAATGGTCCGGTGCCGCTGACGGTGCAATTTACAGCAAACGCAACCGACAACGAGGGCATTGCGAGTGTCGCATGGGACTTTGACGGTGACGGGCTGGTGGATGTAACCCGTGACACAGCTGGCACCGAGGACTTTACCTTTAATCAAGTCGGTCAGTATCAGGCTGCAGTTACGGTGACGGATACGCTGGGTAAACCAACACGCGTTGCACTGCCTAATATTGAAATTCGAGCGGTGAACCCTGACTCACCCACGGTTCAGCTCGCTCTGGATACCGTCTCCGGAAATGCGCCGCTGACCGTGTCTCTGACGCCAAGTGCCACACACAAAGATACCGTGTCTGTTCAGTCTATCCTTTGGGACTTCGATGGTGATGGGCAGACTGACGAGATCGCGTCTGTGTTGGAGCCGGTTCAGTGGGTTTACAAAAGTGCCGGCACCTTTTTCCCCACCCTGACAGTGCAGTTCAGTGACGGCAGCAGTGCCAAAGATGTTCAGCAGGTCACGGTGCAGGAGAGCCTGAGTCTGAGCATTCTCGGGAACAGTATCGACCCGGAAGGCGGCCAGACCGCACGGGTGAAAACCGTGATCAGTGCCAATCTCTCGCTGACCATACAGATTGAAGATCGTCTGGGGCAGGTTGTCCGTACGCTCGTGCCCTGGCAGGAGCGGCAGGCTGGTACGTATGAAGATATCTGGAATGGACTCGATGCACAGGGGCAACCCCTGCCACAGGGCGATTACTATGCCGTGCTGAACTATCGCAAAGACGGAAGGATCGTGCGCTTTGATTTACGTCCTTCAACCAGTGGTGCGGCTTATAACCCCAGTCGCAGCCGGATTCCCCGTACGTTTGAGCCCTATAACAACAAACCTTTGGTGATTGAATTCACGTTGAACAAGCCTTCTGAAGTGACGGCTTTCATGGGGTTATTTAATACCAATACGCGTTTGGTGACGTTTAAAAACCGCGAGCCGTTGGGTAAAGGTAAGCACCGCATCGTGTGGAGTGGCTTGGGGGATGATGGCAAACCGGTTGTAACGACCGCTTCGAACAAGTTCCTGTTTGGGATCTGGGGATATTCGATGGGGGATAACGTGATCTTTGTGTCTTCCGGCCCCGTGCTGAACAGCTTCCAGGCGAAGCCTGCGATTGTTGTACCAAACACCCATACAGAGACCAGCGATGGCAACAGTCATTTATCATTTTCTCTGAATAAACCCGCAGATATTGAACTTCGCGTCAGCGATATTGATACCGGCGCACTGGTTCGGCAGCAACGATTCAGCAATGTGGCTGCAGGGAGTCAGCAGCTCATCTGGGACGTGAAAGCCGACGATGGCAATGGTGTTGCCCCAGGAAAATATCGCCTCGGCATCCGTGCCATTGACCCGCAAGGTTATGTCAGTCCGTATCTGTACACCGTGCAGCGGGTTTATTACTAATGATTGTTCGTCTGATCAAGGACAGGTGAAGCAGATGATGAAAATTTTAATGGCCATATTTCTTGTATGGATGACAGCACCCGTCATGGCCGCATGCAATCTGAATATTGCGCAATATGTTTCTGTTGAGATTGAATCACGTCAGCACACGGTGGATGGGATGGCACAGCGGCTGATGTTGCTACAACAACAGGCCAATATGGATTTGATGTATGAAGCCGACTGGGAAACGGCTCAGAAAGTGAATGCAGTCTTCGCTCGTTACGATTGTTCACCCGCGGAACATGCGCGTTTTGGCGTTGTGCATGAAGGGGATATTGCCGTGTACCTGCTGTCTCATCCTGAATCACAGGCCAGGCTGGAGCACATACAGGCAAAATTCAATCAGTACACGCAATCGATTCGTGCCATCCAGCCTGAAACGGTTTCCGCAGAGGAGCATGCATCATGAAGACCAGACTCACAGCGGCGATGGCATTTTTCAGTGCGCTGTTATTCAGTTCTCCTTTACTGGCGTATCACTACCCGTGGGATCAGGGACACGATACGACGCTGAACAATAATCCGAAAAATGAACCGGGGCCCGGAGAATCGGAAAGTGAAGACAGCAACTGCGAGCAAGGGTCTCCCGTTTATCTGAAGACCGGACATTTTGTCTGGCATGACGTGGATCTGGTCGTTGGTCATGCGACGCCTTTGTCGATTCGACGTGTCTTTAATTCGAATGATCCGAAAGATGGACCCTTCGGAAAAGGCTGGACGTTCAATTGCGAAATTTCTCTGTTGAAAGTCACGGATACACAGGAAACCGCTGATGGCGGCGTTGAAACCCTCACGAAATTTATCTATCGCGTTGGCAATGGCCGCCGGATGACTTTCCTGCCGGACGGGCAGGGCGGATATCTCTCGCCTGATCGTGTAAAAGCAACTTTAATCGCGGGAGAAACGCCAACCCTTGCCTTTGAACAGGGCCACTCGATTACTTTTTCTTCATCGGGATTGGTGCTGAGAAAAACCGACCGCAACAACAATCAGGTGACGTATGAATATGATGAGAATCAGCGCCTGATTGAACTGAGTAATGGTTTTTCTCAGTCGCTCACACTGGCTTATAACGCGAGCGGCCGTGTGCAGGCCGTGACCGATCAGGCCGGACGCCAGTGGCTGTATGATTACAATGCGGATGGTGAACTGGTTTCTGTGACTGATCCAATGGGCCAGAGCCAGACCTATCAGTATGGCCGGTATCAGCCCAGTGGTGATGCTTTTGTTTACAGCCAACTGAAAGAGATCCGCGATGAAGCCGGCATGGTTGTCACCTCGGTCACTTACAACGGCGCCCGCGTGAAATCTTATACCGAGGGCAGCAATACTTTCAATTATGACTACAGCGCCGATTGGGTCACGAAAACGGACAGCATGGGTGCGAACTGGCGTTTTAAACTCAGTGCGGGTGGTCAGCGCATCGAAGATATTGATCCACTGGGTTACAAAACCGTGTATACGCGGGATGAAAAAGGCTATGCGACTTCTGTAACCGATCCCATGGGCTACAGCCAGACCGTAACTCGAGATGATGCCGATCGGGTGACGCAGCAGCACCACGGTTATCTCATCACGCAGTACCGGTATCCGGGAGAAAGCCGGTATCCGAATGCCATGGTGTATCTGCCTGCCAATGCCAGTCTTGAAACCTCAGGCAGTGACGCATCCCGAACCATCTCGCTGACTTATGATGCCAGCCACAATCTGACCTCAGTCACCACGCCGAAGGGGGAGACGACGCATCGCAGTTATCTGGCAAATGGCCTGCTTGCCAGTACCACAGACCCAGAAGGCAATGTTACCTCTTTCACATACAACAATCAGGGGCAGCTAGTTGCTGTCGTGAATGCACTGGGGCAAACCCAAACCCTGAGTTATGACGGCAATGGCTACTTAACGCAAGTCACGGATGCTGCCGGGCAAAGCTGGCATTATCAGTACGATGCATTAGGCCGTCAACTCAGCGAGCGGGATCCGGCGGGCCTTGAAACCCGCTATACCTACGACGAGGCCGGAAAGCTGACCGCTGTGATTGCACCCAACGGCGCTTCGGAAACCTACAGTTACGACAGCGATGGCCGGTTGAGTGTACTGACCCGCTATGACGGAAGCAAAGAAACCTATACCTACCGAACGGATAACCTGCTGGCCAGCAGTACCGATCCGATGGGGATCGTGACCCGTTATGAATATGATGATGGCAAGCGGCTGGTTAGGCTATCGGTTGGCTCGGAAGTGGTTGAGTACGCTTACAACGCGCGTGGTCAACTGACCCAAATCAGCAATGCCAACGATACGCTGACTCGCGCCTATGACCAATGGGCCAGGCTGACGTCGGAAACCAGTCAGGGGTTGACCCATCAGTACAGCTACACCCCATTTGGTGAGATTGCACAATGGGATAACGCAGGGACCCCCGTCAGTTATGCTTATGATGCGAATGGTCAGATCCAGAACATGACCACGCCGCAGGGGAGTTATTCGTTTACCTGGAATGCCAACGGGATGCTCACCCGCCAGCAAACACCGCACGGGCTGGTGCTAACCAATCAGTACGATGCATTAAACCGTTTAACCTCACGGCAGTACAACCAGAGCGCGTTCAGTAAAGACTGGCAGTATGCGTACAGTCTGTCGGGGCTGCTGGAAGGCATCACTCAGGATGGTGTGAATCAGACCTTTGCATACGATGCCAGCCAGCGTTTAGTGCAGGCGAACACCGTCACCGGAGCATATCAGTATCAATACGATGAATTAGGCAACCGGTTAGACTTCGGCGGTGTTTACAGCCCGGACGGCAAGTTGCTGGAAGATAATCAGTTCAGCTACGAATATGACCTGCGCGGTAATCTGAGTAAGAAAACCCGTAAAGACGGCAGCACCATCGAAACCTTCACCTATAACGACGCAGAACGTTTGGTTGGCTACCAGCGCGAGCGGGTGACCCGCGCAGATGCCGGAAATGGTGAAACGTCACTGCAATCCAGTATCGAAGTGACTGCTGCCTATACCTATGATCCGCTGGGACGCCGGATCAGCAAAACCGTGAATGGTGGGCAAACGCAGTTTGACTGGCTGGGGAACACTTTACTCCGTGAAAACGGCCCTCAGGGTCAGAAAGACTATACCTACGGCGCCACAGGTTACGCTCCAGTCACGATTGATGCAGACGGACAGGTTGCAGATGTGCTGAGTGATCACCTGTCCGCCCCGGTCGGGCTGATTCAGGCACAAAACCTGATCTGGCAACAGGCGAGGAGCCCGTTTGGGAAAACAGGCGGCACAGCTCAGCCAGTCACCTTCAATATCGGTTTTCCGGGGCAATACCGGGATGCAGAGTCCGGCCTGAACTACAATTTCTATCGGGATTACGATCCGAATACAGGGCGGTATATTCAGCGTGATCCGATTGGGTTGGGTGGGGGATACAACCTGTACAGCTATGCCGGTGCAGACCCGCTGAACTATACGGATTCGACAGGGTTAATCATTGACACTGTCGCTGACTTCGGGTTTATTGGCTATGGTTTATATCGAATTTTAACCGACAATGTTCTTGGTGATTGTGGGAATTTAAGCAGTAACTTAACAGCGCTGAGTTTAGATGTCGCGGGATTAGCGATACCCGGCGTAACGGGATTGGGGGCTGCGAGCCGGGTTGCGAAGAGTGGTAGAGCAACAGTAGATTTGGTGCAAGACGTCGCTAGTCGAGCGGAGAAGAAAATTGGTGGCTTTGGTGCTGCAGCAGGCTCAAAAAAGCATGCATATGCGAAGCAGTTAATGGATCGTTATCAACGCCGATTTGGAGGAAGTCTCGAAACAGAAGTTAGTTTTAGAGGTGGTCAACCAGTTGGTTATGGTACAAAAGGAAGCACACGTTTAGATGTTTGGGACCCTGCCACTGGTAATGTTTATGATTATAAATTTACAGTTAGACCGGGAAGGGGCGTTTCAGCTCGTCAACAAACGAAGATTCGTACGCAAGGCCCATCTGGTATTAATAATATTATTGAGGTTAATCCATAGATAATGAAAAAACTAACACCATTAATTAAGAAGAAAATAACGAAGCAGTGGCATGATGAATTTACTGGGCTTGGAATTTATAAAAGCATGTGGCTTTTGAGAAGAGTGGGATTTTTTGTACAAGGAATATGTCTAGATAGGGACTCAACCAATTCTAATTATCTGCCTATATTTCATGTTCATAATCTAGTTGGCCAGAAAGATGATGTTATCTCATTAACTTTGAGAACACCATTTAGGCAAATATCTAATGGTGTGCCATTTCATATAACATTACTTCAGCATGAGAAGAGTTTTTCTGAGTATGTTCTTGACTTTAAAGCACAAATGCCACTCCCATTAGAGGGGGGTATATCATGTGATGAGATGATTAAGGCGTATGAAAATTACATTGCGAATGGACAGTATGAAACTCGATATCCATTAAGTCAATATTTTGATATGTTGTGCTTGTTTATATGGTGCGATCGAATTGATGAGGCGAAAGTTTTTTTTGATGATGTGCGTGATAAGATTGATAGTTGGCCAAATGATGTTACTCGATATATGGGCGAAAGGATAACTGACTTTAATAATCTTCAAAGTTACATTGATAATCCTGAAGTGATGAGAGCGACCATCGAGACTACGATAGAGAGGCTTGGATTTGCAGGAATTCCATCTGGCGAGTTAATTGAATAATTATACAATCAACACATTATGCTGATTAAATATTCTAATTAAATGGCGTAGCAGGCACCATGAAGAATGCTAGCAAACGCAGTTTGACTGGCTGGGGAACACTTTACTCCGTGAATCTGGTCCTCAGGGTCAGAAAGATTATACCTACGGCGCCACAGGTTACGCTCCAGTCACGATTGATGCAGACGGACAGGTTGCAGATGTGCTGAGTGATCACCTGTCCGCCCCGGTCGGGCTGATTCAGGCACAAAACCTGATCTGGCAACAGGCGAGAAGCCCGTTTGGGAAAGCAGGCGGCACAGCTCAGCCAGTCACCTTCAATATCGGTTTTCCGGGGCAATACCGGGATGCGGAGTCCGGCCTGAACTACAATTTCTAGCGGGATTACGATCCGAATACTGGGCGGTATATTCAGCGTGATCCGATTGGGTTGGGTGGGGGGGTAAGCGTCTATACTTATGTTTATAATAATCCTATTAGATATATTGACCCTACTGGTGAATTTGGGTTGATTGGTGCTGGTATTGGTGCGGCTATTGATTTAGGTGGACAGCTTTTGGCAAATGGTGGTAATTGGAGCTGTATTAGCTGGACTCAAGTTGGCGTTGCTGGTGCTTTAGGGGCTGTTGGTGGTGGGGCTTTTGGTGGGGCTTTTAAGCATGCTGTTTCTGGTAAGAAATGGTCGCAGTTAAGTAAAGCATGGAAGAACGTTAGCCCACGTTATAGAAAGGCGCAACAAAGAGCCGGTAATGCTCCTGATGGGGATTGGGATGCTCACCATTGGGCTTTTCTACGACGGGGTGAAACAGGGGCAACTTGGAGAAATCATCCTGCAAATTTGAATCCTGTTCCAAGAGAAATTCATCAAAGAATACATGGAAATCACCCGACATTGGATCAGTTTGGTCCCCTTGGTCGGTGGTGGTATGGAACTCCGAGGTGGGCTAAAGCGGCTCAAGGATCTTTGGCGGGAGGGTTAGCTGGAGATGCTGCAACAGCAGGAGGTTGTGGGTGTCAGAATTAAAATTTCCCGTGCTGGTATATACACCTCGTTATCTGATGGGAGGTATATCTGATGAAAAACAACTTCACATTGTCAGTGAGAAAAAGTTAGCTGAAGGTTGTTTTGATCATGGTGTAGTGATTGATTCCTGCGGAGTAAGGTATCGTATTATATCGGCTAAGAAAAAAGAGGTGTCTTCTTTGACTTTTCTGCATGCAATAAAAGCTATTATTGGATGGGATAGTTGGGGTTCAAAGCCTGTTTGGGCTGAATTGGAATTATCTTATACAAAAAAAATGAATCTTGACGCGATAAAGTCTGAAATTCTCGATATTCTTCTGAAAAATAAAAGTTGGTATTCGAAATATGGCCACACGAAGCATAGCATATTGGCTTTAGTTGATGATGCCAGGACGGTTGAAGATTTAATCAGTAAAATTTCTATTTACCCGTAATCGGAAATGCCAGGACAGATACTCAGAAGAGAAAATATTCAGCGTGATCCGATTGGGTTGGGTGGGGGATACAACCTGTACAGCTATGCCGGTGCAGACCCGCTGAACTATACGGATTCGACAGGGTTAATCATTGACACTGTCGCTGACTTCGGGTTTATTGGCTATGGTTTATATCGAATTTTAACCGACAATGTTCTTGGTGATTGTGGGAATTTAAGCAGTAACTTAACAGCGCTGAGTTTAGATGTCGCGGGATTAGCGATACCCGGCGTAACGGGATTGGGGGCTGCGAGCCGGGTTGCGAACAAAGCCGTTGCAGGTAAAATCACTGGGTATACAAAACACGGATTGAACCAGGCTATTGGAAGAAATGGTGGTAAAGGTGTCAAAGCTGAATACATATTAGATGCAGTTCGGAATCCAAAAAAAGTTGTAGAATAGGCTAACGGTTTGGTTAAGTATCAAGGCAGTAAAGCTACCGTTATATTGAATGGTGAAGGAAAAGTAGTTACGACTTATGGGAAATCTCGAGGGCCTCAAATTTGGCAACAAGGAACGACCCGTTCTTCAGGAAGTGGATCTGCACAGGCCAAGGCTAATGACTTAGGTTTTAGTTATAATCCTAAATCAATAAGGTAGCTACAATGCAATTTAAAATTAACTTGTCAGATATCAAACTTCTAATTGAGGAAGTTGAAGATTCAGCCTTGGTCAAAAGACTTATTGAATATGAAAAAGATGGGCAGTATTTCGAAAAAGGTAAGTATCCCTCAGGTCAATATTTGATTGATCTGTCTGAAGATGAGGTTGAGGTTGTGATTAACTCCCTTTCTGATTATCTAATGATTTATGGAGTGAGTAATGATGGAGAGCCTAATGCATTAGGCCTTCAAGTCGAGACTTTAATTGATGTATTTAATGATGGTCAATTTTAAATTTAATTATGGTCTTGATTTGGTAGTTATTTAAGAGTTTGGTTTTTATCTGATCTACTAACTGTGGACACTTATTCTTATGTTGGGGGGATCCACAGAGTTATATCGACCCATTGGGATTAGAAAGATTTGGGTTCAAGCCATTGAGTGGTGATGAATCTTATTACAGTAACAACCATGTTCCCAATGGAAGCAGCAATTATCATCGCGCACATGAACAGCTTTGGTTTGACGGTAATTCAATGAAAATGTTGGATTTTTTTGCTGACGATATTCGTTCAGACGATGGCTATAACAGAAATGATTATGACTTTTTTGGACCTGTCTATGACGATAATTTAATGCATCAAGCATTGGACAATATTCGCGGGGATGGGATAACAACACATATTGTGTTGTGTGCAGAAATTGTCAGGATTTTGCAGACGCACTGAGGCAAGATATGACCGACTAGCAAATCCTCCAACTTGCCGTATGACAAGACGTGGTTGGCAATACAACTCATCAACAGGATCTTACCATTCACCCAAATAATTGGACGGATGGTCATTGCTATTTGAGGATTAAGATGAGCACTAATAATTTTGAAAGTTTGGTTCAGAAAGGTTTTTCGTTCCTTGTTTCTGATTACCATTTTCGCTGTGTTGAAGTCACGAACCATGTCGTTCGTTTTGAAAGTGATAAGGTGTTTGTGGCTGTGCGTTATGATGCAGACCGTTCGTATGAACTCGATGTTGAAATTGGTGAGCTGAATGTTCTGTATGGTGGGCAAGAGCGGCCATTTAATATGGGAGAGATTCTTAGACTGGAGGGTGTGGCCGAAAAAGAAAGGTATACCTTTTTCCAGGCCAGCACTCCTTCCGTACTGGCTAACTGTGTTGCCAAACTGTCGTCGTTATTGTCTACCTATGCAGTTGAGTTATTGCAACATAATGAGTTCGTTTTTAAACGCCTATCGGGTTTAAGAGAAAGAGAGTGTGACCAGTATGAGTTGAAAAGCAAGCTGGCGCATATCAGAAGAGAAGTACAAATTTCTTGGAAAAATAAAGATTACGCCAAAGTTGCTACGCTGTATAAACCGGTAGAATCTTCTATCAGTGATGCAGAGAAAAAGAAACTTGCATTTGCTGAGAAGCAAGTAAAATGACAAGGCCTGCTTTAGCGAGCAAATAAGGGAGGCCACTCTGCAATATGTACTACCGAAAGAAAACCCCAGGTATGCCCCGAGTAATAAATGTCGGGACAGGCACCTTAATCATCCTACTGGCTGGGGAACACTTTACTCCGTGAATCTGGTCCTCAGGGTCAGAAAGATTAGACCTACGGCGCCACAGGTTATGCCCCCGTCACTGTTGATGTAGACGGTCAGATTTCAGATGTGCTGAGTGATCACCTGTCCGCCCCGGTCGGGCTGATTCAGGCACAAAACCTGATCTGGCAACAGGCGAGGAGCCCGTTTGGGAAAGCTGGTGGTACAGATCAGCCAGTCACCTTCATTATCGGCTTTCCAGGGCAATACCGGGATGCGGAGTCCGGCCTGAACTACAATTTCTACCGGGATTACGATCCGAATACTGGGCGGTACATTCAGCGGGATCCGATTGGGTTGGGTGGGGGAGTAAGCGTCTATAGTTATGTTTATAATAATCCTATTAGATATATTGACCCTACTGGTGAATTTGGTCTTTTCGGTGGTATCTATGGTGCTATTTCTGGTGGTAATGGAGGCTATATTTCTGGTGGATGGCAAGGAGCATTAGCTGGAGCTGGTATAGCAAGCCTTTTGGGCCAAGGTGCTGGTAATGTCGTTGCAGGGAAAGATATCACTAATCTTTGCAATTATGACTTTTCAGCTGCTGGAGGTGCAGCGTTTGGTGGCGCATTAGGCGGTCCATTGGGTACTGCAATTGGTCGTTATGTAGGGCCTTACCGTTTCCCAGTTATTGGGCGACCTCTGGGTGCGTCAAGTATAAGTAATGCTCCGGGAAATACTGTAGGGGCCATTGTTGAAGGCATATCAGTGGCTGTGGGTGAATTAGGAGGACAGCAGTTATAATATGATGTGGTTATTAACAGCAATTTATTTTCTATTATACTCATTTGTGCTATGGGGAGGATTTATCATTTATGGAAAATCTTTATTGTACCTAGGTAAGTCAGGGGGAGGGTTGAAATTTTTTGGAGGATTTGTTATCTATGCAGTATTTGCATGTGTGTTAGTTTCCCCTTTATTTTTAGCACTCACGATGATCGATGATTGGCGAGAAAGTTTTAAATTAAACCCAATTTATATGATTTATTTCTTTGTGTTGTCTCTTCTTGCATCAGTTCCTGGTGGCATTTATTTCAAGAAGCATTATTTAAGTGATCTGAAAAAACTCGGATATTTTGCACAGAGACGATAGGTAAAATGATAAAAAATAATTTGTATTTATGGGCTCTCTGGCTGAACAGTATGTATAAAACCTATTTGTGAACCTAGAAACTATTGTTGATAAAGTGTATTAATAGACAGGACCTTAAGTATTAAGCTTTTCATAAATTCTATCTAAGGTTCTGTAACTTAACAGCGCTGAGTTTTGATGTCGCGGGATTAGTGATACCCGGCGTAACGGGATTGGGGGGCTGCGAGCCGGGTTGCGAAGGGGGCTGGTACTGAAACTGTTCAGCACTGGATGTCTAGAGCGGAACTGAAAGCGACTCAAGAAACTGGGTTGTTACGTGGTGGGCGAGATGGAACGCATTACGTTACTGATTCTGCAAACTCAGATGCCCTTCGTGCTCGTCAGCGGTCTGCGCTGCCTCAAACTCCAGAGGTTAGGGTTACGTTAGAAGTGCCTAACGGAAATGTCTGGACAGACACCTTAAAGAGCGGCGCAAAGGAAACATACAGTTACGATAGTGATGGTCGCTTGAGTGCGCTGAACCGCTACGACGGCAGCAAAGAAAGCTATACCTACCGGATATATTTGTTATGAGTGGAAACGCTACCTTTAGGATTACTTTTAATGTTTCTCATCCAACGATATCGGCGGATGAGATTGAAGGGGTTTTTGAGTTGCCGACTAGATTCTCTCAAACTGTAGGAGGCCCCAAAAAAACCAAAAGTGGAAAAATATTAGACGGAATGTACAAGCGAACAAATGTTAGCTTTTGTCTGCATGAATCGCCGTTGAATTTTGATGATGTTTCGATGAATGATTTTCTGAAGATGCAGCTAAGGGGCTATGATAGGGAGTATATTGTTCAACTTGTTGAATCTGGAGGAAGTTGTAATTTTTTAATCGGTGTATTTTCCGATGACAATGTCATGTTTGAGCTGAGTCTTGAAGCAATTCAAATGCTTTCGGAGTTTAAAGTGAGTATTCAATACGATTTTCATGGGGGTGAATAAGGAGATTACTATGGTTCTGAAGACAACTATTACTCTCTGATATACCACAGGGGCTCAAATAGATGGATAATTTTTTGAGCGATCTCATTACCTGCCTGAAGTTGTTCGGTAAAGGTAAAAGCGATATAAAAGGATACAAATATTCCACCAGGTTATATCATGATTTGGGTATCTATGGTGATGAAGCTTATGAATTCATATCTATTCTGGAAACTTCATTTGGTGTCGACTTATCAAGTTTTGTCTTTGAGTCATACTTTCCTATGGAGTTTCCCGGCGATACGCAATCACAACGCGTTTTTTATTGGCTGTTTCCATGTTTCATTAAAGAGCTATAGTCAAATCTGGTGTACGGACTCCAGCGCAGTGGCTTGTTGATTGTCCTGATTTGAGCGGATACCATCTTTGAAGCATTTCCCCTCGATGACATCTGCAAGTAACTTGAAGCCCCTTAGCCTGCGCCAGTTTGCTTCAGCTGTTTTCATTAACTTAAATGCCATCGCTAATGTGGTCGTTCGACTGCCACAACTCTTGGTTTTATTGGTTCTCAGTCGAACCGTTGCGAACATAGACTCAATCGGATTTGATGACCGAATATGAGTCCAATGCTCTGCTGGAAAATCATAGAATGCCAGCATCTCCTGTTTGTCTTTCACCAAGCATTCTGACGCTTTGGGGTACTTCGCTTCATACCGCTTCTGAAAAGCATCGTAGGCTTGATAGGCGTCATCACGGGTTTCTGCCATCCAGATGTCGTGTAAAGAGTCCTTCATCCGCGGTTGTACCGATTTCGGCACCTTGTTAAGCACATTGGCTGTCTTATGCACCCAGCATCGTTGCTGCTTAGTGGTCGGCCAGTGCTTTGTAACAGCGTTCCAGAACCCAAGTGCTCCGTCACCAATGGCGAGCCGTGGCTCGATCGCCAAGCCTTGTGAGGTCAGTTGATTCAGCACCTCAAGCCAACTCGCTTCTGACTCGCGGAAGCCATCAACAACAGCGAGAACCTCTTTTCGGCCACTTTCATCAACCCCAAGCATCACGAGAAGACATAGCTTGTTATCCATACGAACTTTGCTGTAGATCCCGTCAGCCCAGACATAAACATATCGGCGCTTACTCAGATCCCGTTTGCGCCATTGAGTATAATCGCCTTCCCATTGTGACTTAAGGCGAGAAACCGCATTGGGGGACAAACCTCCGGCATTTTCGCCAAGTAGAGACTCCAAAGCTGGCTGCATATCGCCTGTAGATATCCCACGTAAATAGAGCCAAGGGATAAATTCTTCCAGGTTCTTCGTCCGCTTCAGGTATGGTGGTACTAAACTGCTGTTAAACTTGATACCGCTTTTAGAGCGGTCACGAATCTTTGGAACCTTCACCTTGATGTCGCCAAGCCCTGTCTGTATCGAGCGCTCTGGCTGGTAGCCGTTGCGCACGACAGTTTGCCTTCCATCCACGGTTGCCGAGCTGTAATCGGCAAGCAGACTTTGAAGTTCAGCCTCGATAGCTTTAGCTAAAAGCTCTTGAGCGCCTTGCTTAAGAAGTTCGTTAAGCAGATTTTCTGGTTTCTGAAGTTCAGTAACGTTATTATTCGCCATGCGGTGTAGCCCTTGTTTGGTTGTTGATCTTGCCGGATCAATCAACAGGTTACACCGCAACCCTTTCTTCGCATACACCAGAAATCATCATAGCTCTTCATTAAAAGAAAAGAAGAAAACTACAAACTTGTTACACTGTTTCAGATAGAGCAAATCCTCAAGACTAAGCTATGGCATGACTGTGCACTGATTACATCGGGATAGGTACTCAAATAAATAAGATGGTCAGGTTAGGTCAGCTTGATTATTGAAAGTCGTGATTCGATGATTCTGTTTGTCGTTGAGTGTCTGAGGCGAACCAGTATGGAGGATTGATTCAGAGATGGAAAAGTTTAACACAGGCAATGATGTGAAAATGATGAATATCGATCTGTCACACGGGAGAAAGTATATCCGTGATTATTTGGATGGACGGAATGGATTTCAAAATAAGTTAATTGAAACGATTAGAAATAGACGATTTAATTGTAAGGTCATTGTCCCAGGTAATTATCATATGACTCACCAGATTAACCTGAATTGTGGTGGTGTATTCAGTCAGAATCACAAAGAAAATCAACATGAATCTGGCGTTGTAAAAGTCGTTGATTCAAGTCTCTGGTTATCCTGTTTTATAAAAGAGTTACTCAACGAAGATCATTTAAGCTGCCTCTTTGACGATGTGATGGCAAATGGGAGTGAGTTCATGCATGGTCATTCCCATGGTTTTATTTACCATGACGTCGCTTATCATTTTGTCAGTCAATCTACGATTGATTCTGAAAAAGATTTACTGTCGTTAATTTATGCCACCAAACTCAGTTGGCATTTCTTATGTGTGCTGTTTGATGCTGAGATTGATTGTATCGAGGATATTGACCGTTTTATTTCTGAGGTTCTGGACAACTTTCAAGTGCTTATTCTTGGGATCTTCGATGGCGAAAGCTATTTAGTGATGTGTGCAGGCGATTGAATGGGAACGTGGCTTCTGAATCTGGGGGGGATCAATGAATGAGACTTGGCGGTTACCTGATTTACATGATTGGGAAATCAGCACAATTCACGTTGATCCCTATCTGAGAATTGTCGATCTCTCTCTGAGAGATCCGAACCAAGGTCAGGCATTGATATGTCATCTGAGTGGTGTAAAACAATATCATGGTTCTGGCATGATGCTTCAGAATGTCATTCTTGATGCCTGCATATTCAGCGAGGAAACGCCCTCAGACGACTTAAATTACTGTAAAAAGAAGCTCGGTATCTCTGTGATTGACAATGATTGTTTCATTTTATACATCGAGCCGTCTGTTGGCATGGAGATAATTTGTTATTTTCAAACCTTAGAGATTGATTTTAACAATCCGTAAACTTTCTGCTCAGCGAGGGAGCTGGAAGCGATGACCTCATCAAGACGACTGGAATCTCAGCCCGGCGGTTGTGCCGGACTGAGGTAATAAAGTTTGAGGGGTTATTCCCCATCATCGGGATAGAATCGACCTTCCGGTGAGTAGGGCTCTCTGTCATCCACGATACTCTGGTGACCTCGAATTTCTTTCAATTGGTTCTCCAGCATCCTGACCTGCTGATAGTCCCCTTCCTGATAAGCAGCAGTGAGGCGTTGTTCGATGTCTTCAATGCGTTCTCTGATACTCATTGTGACCTCCGGCTCATGAACAGTGTCGCAATCAGTGTCAGGCGGCGTCTTCCTGACACATCCCCACTACCAATCTTAATGTAAATTAGCGGCCTTGTTCATTCCGATCGGTTTGGAAGAGGCGGGGTCTTTATAATCTGCAGATATGAAAACGGATACCCTGAAGGATACCCGCAAATTTCTGCGGCTGATTGGCATCGTCGATGGGATCAGACCCCTTTTTCCCGATACAAGCGGCGACAGGCTTGGCCGTCACGATGGAACAGGTGACAGCGGTATGCCGGAATGCCGACACGTAGTGTTTCGCCGGATTCGACATCCAGAATATCCGGCTGACGATAGATAAAGTCGGCATCAACACCTTTCAGATTGAGATAGACCTGCGTTTCATGCCCCAGTTTTTCAACCACCTGAATCTTACCTTCAACAACTGCGTCGCCTTCTTCTGCCGTTGTCAGGTGTTCCGGTCGAATGCCGAGCGACATCCGATCGCCTCGGGTCACTGAGCTGCCGTCGACAGGAATCCAGAAGGTTGTACCGTTAGCCAGTTGAACCATCACGCGTTCTTCTTCTACCTGCTCAACGAATACACTGATGAAGTTCATTTTCGGTGAGCCGATAAATCCGGCAACGAAGCGGTTTTCCGGGTAATGGTAAAGCTCCAGCGGCTTTCCTACCTGAGAAACGGCGCCACCATCAAGAACCACAATCTTGTTTGCCATCGTCATGGCTTCGACCTGATCGTGCGTCACGTAGATCATGGTGCTGCCCAGTTGCTTGTGCAGTTTGGCAATTTCGATTCGCATCTGGACACGCAGCGCAGCATCCAGATTTGACAGTGGCTCATCCAGCAGGAAAACTTTAGGTTGTGCGACCAGTGTCCGCCCAATGGCGACACGCTGGCGCTGTCCGCCAGACAATGCTTTCGGTTTCCGCTCCAGTAAGTGGCCGAGCTGAAGAATATCAGCAGCGTGCGCCACACGTTGACGCGTTTCCTCTTTATCAGCGCGGGCCAGCTTCATCCCGAATGACATGTTATCGAACAGATTCAGGTGCGGGTACAGCGCGTAGGATTGGAAGACCATGCCCACACCACGCTGAGCGGGGGGAATGTCATTCATGCGTTGTTCGCCGATGTACAAATCGCCTGAAGTGATCTCTTCAAGGCCTGCAATACAACGGAGCAGTGTGGATTTACCACAGCCTGACGGGCCAACGAAGACGACAAATTCGCCTTCAGCAATGTCCAGATCGACATTTTTCGAAATCAGGTTTTCGCCATATGCTTTACAGACATTGCGTAAAGTGACACTTGCCATCCGGCTTCCCTCTATCAGTTGTTTCCAGCCCGCTTCAGGCGGATTGCCTGCAAGCGAGCTGCTCAAAGTCGGTGAAGAAAAAACAGGGTAGCGCCCAAAAGTACAGCGGCAGTTGAACGGCAGCTACCCATGATCAACAGGAGAGACTTCCCCAAGCAATCCTGTTCCGTGCGATGCCAAGTGGCGGGCATCTAATACCAATCGCAGTAAATAACTGATCATCCTAGCTTGTTAAAATGTTCGATATCTGCGTTAGATTTTTTGATTGTAGAATAACTACTTATCTAAAAAATCTGCCTTGTTCTCAAACATTTTTCCTGCGCTATTTTTGATCACTTACTTACTTTGATTGGTATAAGCTGCAATGTGCAGCAACAGTCAACAATACAACAGCAGTCGTTCTGCTGAACAAGCTCAAGCCTCGTTGAGGGTCGTTGAATTGTGTATGAGCCACTTGCTGATAACATCCTCCTTACAGCATTCTTCTCAGGGGGATGAGAGGGGGAGGAGTATTTGGATCACACTTTACGGCCTGTTGTACTGCCAGATGAAATCATTGCAAGTACTATGTGCGCCCCATCACGATTAGATGCGTTTTTTAGACGTTGGTCACTGACGCTAACGACGCTGATCACGCTTTTCATACGCAGTGGTGGGGGGCGTAGCGCTTAGGATGATGCCTCCTCGGAATGACTCAGAGATGATAGAGGCTGGATAATGTGTTGCCAGTGCAAACTGCAACGATAACCATCTGGAAGGATATAACAATGAAGAAAGTCCTCAGTACTGTCGCACTCTGTACCCTTGCCGCTCTCGGTTCTGTCTCTGCCCACGCAGCGATCGAAGAAGGGCAACTGACCATCTGGATCAATGGTGATAAAGGCTATAACGGCCTGGCCGAAGTCGGACAGCAATTCGAAGCTGACACCGGCATCAAAGTGACGGTCGAACACCCGGACAAGCTGGAAGAAAAATTTCCTCAACTGGCTTCAACCGGTGATGGTCCGGACATTGTACTCTGGGCACACGATCGTTTTGGCGGGTATGCGCAGGCGGGCCTGCTGACTGAAGTGAAACCTTCAGATGCGTTCCGCAGTCAATTTGCTGATTTCACCTGGGATGCGGTTTCTTATCAAGGCAAATACGTGGGTTATCCGGTTGCGGTTGAAGCGCTGTCGTTGATTTACAATAAAGATCTGCTGCCAGAGCCCCCGAAAAACTGGGAAGACGTCGCGGCTCTGGATGCCAAGCTGAAGCAACAGGGCAAGCGTGCTGTCATGTGGAATCTGCAGGAACCTTTCTTTACCTGGCCGCTGCTGGCTGCTGACGGTGGTTATGCCTTTAAATTCACCGCATCTGGTTATGATGCCAAAGATGTGGGTGTGAACAATGCAGGCGCCAAGCGTGCCATGACGTTTGTAAAAAGCTTAGTTGAGAAGGGTGTGATTGCCCCGGATGTTGACTACACCATCGCTGAAGCCGGTTTCAACAAGGGCGAAGTTGCCATGACGATTAATGGTCCCTGGTCTTGGGCGAACATTGATAAAGCGGGCATCAATTATGGTGTCGCGTTACTGCCGAAACTCAATGGAAATCCTTCTAAACCTTTTGTCGGCGTTCTGACCGCAGGGATCAGCTCCGCATCACCAAACAAAGATCTGGCTGTGGAGTTTCTGGAGAACTATCTGCTGACCAACGATGGTCTGCGTAAAGTGAACAATGATACCCCACTGGGCGCTGTTGCACTGAATTCTTTCCAGGATGAGCTGAGTGCAGATGCGCGCATCTCTGCCACAATGGCGAACGCGATGAACGGTGAAGTCATGCCGAATATTCCGCAGATGTCGTCTTTCTGGTATGCCGAGAAAGCTGCAATCAATAACGTCGTGAACGGTCGCCAGTCTGTTGAAGAAGCACTGAATACGGTCGCAGACCGAATGACCAAGTAAACTGACCTATCGGAGCAGGCGTTCGTCTGCTCCTTCCTCTGACGTACTGCGAGGAAAGCGCATGCAGTCTCAACCTATTGCCGAAATCACGCTTGATGCGACTGATATGAATAAAACTTCTGAAAAAAAGCCCGCATTCAGAGCTGGATTGAAATGGGCCGCGCTGGGCGGGATCAGCATCCTGAATGGCTACGCGATTATCTTGATGTATGCGCGTGCTGAGTATGCTTTTGCGTTACTGACCCTGATCCTGACTTCGCTTGGCGTTTATGTGTTTGCCCGAAAGCGGACTTACGCGCACCGATATATTTTCCCCGGCGTGGCCGGGATGATTCTGTTCATCATTTTTCCGCTGGTGTATACCATAGGTCTGGCGTTTACGAACTATAGCGGTACGAATCAGCTGAGTTTTGAACGCGCTCAATCGGTGTTGATGGCACAACGGTTTCAATCCGGCGAAAGCTATCAGTTTTCACTCTACGGGCAGGACAACCTATATCAGCTGGCACTGGAAACCGATGAAGGCGTGTATGTGAGTGATCCGGTTGATCTGACAACGCTGAGCGGTGCTGTATCACTTCGCGAGGCATCAATGCCATCCTCGCCGAAAGCACCGCTGAAAACTGTCATTCAGCATCGTCAGCAATTGAGTGATGTGGCTGCTGTGTTACCGAACGGCGAGCAATTGACCATGTCCGGATTGCGTAAGTTTGCCGCCAGTCAGCCGTTGTATGCGTTGCAGAGCGACGGTGAGACATTGATCAACCAAAAAACACAGCAAGTCTTTCAGCCGAATACAGCCATTGGTTTTTATCAGGAAGTAGACAGCCAGGGACAGTTTATAGGGGAGCCAATGTCGCCTGGATTCATTGTCAGTGCAGGCTGGGCGAACTTCACGCGAATCTTTACGGATCCCGGAATTCAGGGGCCATTCCTGAGTATTTTTGTCTGGACGGTTTTATTTTCCGGACTGACTGTCGTCTTCACGCTGGCTGTTGGTGTTGTGCTGGCGCAGGTGGTGTCCTGGGAAGCGCTCAAAGGGCGGGGCTTGTACCGGGTGCTGTTAATCCTGCCTTATGCTGTTCCGGCATTTATTTCAATTCTGATTTTCAAAGGCTTATTTAACCAGAGTTTTGGTGAAATTAATCAGGTGCTGGAAGGTCTGTTTGGATTGAGTCCATCCTGGTTCACTGATCCGTTTCTGGCGAAATCCATGATTCTGATCGTCAATACCTGGCTGGGCTACCCTTACATGATGATTCTGGCGATGGGGCTGTTGAAAGCCATTCCGGATGATTTGTATGAAGCATCTGCAATGGATGGTGCAGGGCCGCTGGATAACTTCTTCCGCATCACTTTACCGATGCTGGTGAAACCGATGATCCCGCTGCTGATCGCGACGTTCGCATTTAACTTCAACAACTTTGTGTTGATTCAGCTGCTCACCAACGGTGCGCCTGACATGCTTGGAACCAGCGTTCCGGCAGGACATACTGACCTGTTGGTCAGTTATACCTACCGGATTGCATTTGAAGGCTCAGGCGGGCAAGACTTTGGTCTGGCGGGTGCAATCGCAACGATCATCTTCCTGCTGGTCGGTGGTTTGTCGCTGTTGAATATGAAATTTACCAAACTGGATGCTGAGTAAGGGGAAATCCATGGCAATGGTACAGCCACAATCGTTGAAATACCGGGTATGGGCCACGCATATTGCAATGTGGTGTTTCCTTGGACTGATCATGTTACCGTTGTTAATGGTGATCGCGATTTCATTCCGGGAAGGGAATTATGCTTCCGGAGAACTGATTCCGAGTGATCCATCGCTTGAGCACTGGAAACTGGCGTTGGGCATTGCAGTTGAGCATGCCGATGGGAGTCAAACTTTGCCCCCGTTCCCGGTACTGACCTGGCTTTGGAATTCAGTGAAAGTCGCAGGGCTGACGGCCATCGGCATTGTGGCTTTGTCCACAACCTGCGCTTATGCATTTGCGAGAATGAAGTTTGCCGGAAAAAGCCATATTTTGCGTGCTATGCTGATTTTACAGATGTTTCCGCCGGTGCTGGCACTGGTTGCACTGTATGCGTTGTTTGACCGTTTGGGGGCGTATGTTCCTTTCCTGGGGATGAACACGCATGGCGGTGTGATTTTTGCTTATATGGGTGGTATTGCGTTGCATGTGTGGACAATTAAAGGATATTTTGAATCCATTGACGGCTCTCTGGAAGAAGCCGCCGCCTTGGATGGAGCGACACCCTGGCAGGCCTTCCGGCTGGTTTTATTGCCGCTTTCTGTACCTATCCTTGCTGTGGTGTTTATTCTTTCGTTCATTGCCGCAGTTACAGAAGTTCCTGTTGCATCGTTGTTATTGCGTGATGTAAATTCCTACACATTGGCTGTGGGAATGCAGCAATATCTTTATCCGCAAAACTACTTGTGGGGAGATTTTGCCGCTGCAGCCGTGTTATCGGCGATGCCGATAACGATTGTGTTTTTGCTGGCGCAGAAATTCCTGGTCGGCGGTCTGACTGCCGGCGGGGTTAAGGGATAAAAATAACAAGAAGGCCCATGTTCACTTAGGGTGGGCCATCCCCGGAGATGAAGGTTTAACATTGGTTTGGCCGCCGATCTGTTAAATGTTTCTCTCAATCTATTGGCGTTGCATAGCTGGACTTGCTCTTTGTTTCAGACAAATCGCAGGTTGAATTGGTAACCAAAGCCCGGTGTGTTCACCGGGCTTTTTTGTATGTGTTCAATCGCAACACATTGATCTGTCTGTCAGAGAAGGTGTTCTGGAAGTGAAAAGCAGGGCCGAAAACAACAAAAGCCTTATCATCAATGAAAAGGCTTTTGTTGTGTTGGACAGAAAGCGGTCGCTGTTTGGATCAGGCGACCTGATTTCTTCCTTGTTGTTTCGCTTTATAAAGTGCTTTGTCAGCGACTTTCAGGACATTGGCGGTTCTTGAGTCTTCCTGACTGTCTGCTACGCCGATACTGACTGTGATCTGCACGGTTTCATTCTTTCTGCGGCTGCCGCGTTTGCGTTTCCCTTCCAAATCATCGAGTGGCCTGGATTCCACATCTCTGATATGCATCGGATAGTTTGCAATCGCTTCACGGAGTTCTTCCAGTGCTTCGATACACTGACCTTTACGCCGTCCCTTAAAGAGAATCGTAAATTCTTCGCCGCCATAGCGGTAAACTTCGGCTTTGATGTTGATATTCAGTAAAAACTGGGCCACCAATCGCAGCACATCATCGCCGGTTTTATGGCCGTATTTATCGTTGAACTGCTTGAAGTGATCCACATCCAGCATCGCCAGCGTATAAGTTCTGCCCAGATGCTTTAGCTCTGTCTCCATTGCCCGTCTGCCCGGAATGCCTGTCAGCGGATCAATAAAGGCAAGTTCATGCGAACAGGACATCAGGTTGAGTAACAACAAGCCAGACGCCACAGTAAAGGCAATACTCGACATATACGGTTGCTGAAACTGAGCCAGTGTCAGCCCGGAAAAGAGCAGGCAAATAAAGGTGGCCTGATCATAGCCCTGATTCCGTTTCAGAATGATGGATGCACTGGCACAGGTCAGCGCAAGCAGCATGAGAATCAGGATTAAGGGCAAAGGCGAAAAATCTCCCAATGTATAAAAATAGGTTTGCCATACATTGGTAGTTTGATCCGGTTCCACATGTTTAATCAGCAGCCACCCCCAGGACAACTGAAGCCCGAGGATACCGAGATAGATCAGCCCAAACCGCGAAAACAACCGCCTTTCCGGGATAAAGTGGAGCTGAAACAGGTTCAGAGGCAGCAGAATGGACAGTAAAATGTAGGTTAACCCGGTTTTTGACTGGGCCAGCGGTGCCTGTAAATTCTGCTGAATCAAATAATAAGCAAGCAGCATCAGCATCGCGCTGATCCCTGTTTTACTCTGATTGAACGGCTGGCACAGCATCATGACCAGACTCAGGAGTATGTAGGGAAGCAGAAGCAACACTTCAACCTGATGTGACATCGAGGCCACAATATCACCGTGTACGGCGAAGGTACCCATAGCCAGAACTAAAGGCAGCGCGAAACGCATTTTAGCGTTTCTAAATACTGAAAATGAGAGTGTTTGCATTACAATATTCCCTGTCAAGGAGATATCATAGCTAACTTGGTGCTTAATCCCAACACATTTGAAGGTGGGGATGGATTCAGTCTGAACGCGATACAATTTTGAGTCATAGGCCATTGTTATAGAATGAAAAAGCCCTGCAATTGCCGGGCTGAATATATTAGTTTTTGCTAATTAAGTAAGGGAAGAGCTGACGTATTTCTTCCTTGGTCAGCGCATTCATCTTCTCAATGTTCTGTTCTGGTATTGCTTCTGGATCAGGATAGTGCGCCAGTACTTTCTCCATGCTGTCCTCACGGATTAGATGAAAGATTGGATAGGGCGCACGATTTGTCAGGTTTTCTGCATCATCGGGGTGTGTTCCGAAAAAATAGTAATCGGGGTGGAAACTGGCGACCTGATACACACCATCTTTTCCGCACTGGCTGATGAGCGCCTCAACCATATCAAGAAACTGATTGTACTCGTCAAAATCCTGTAAAAGGTTGGGGCAAACGACCAAGCTTGTATCAAGATCACAGACTGGCGTATTGTCCAGGCGTTGAATCTCTTGTTGAATGTTTTCTAAAAGCACGTCCAGCGAGTCAGTTTCGCAGATCGCAATACGAATTTGCTCATTTCTGCGCGGTTTGGCGGCGAACGGACATAAGTTCAATCCGATGACGACATCATCGAGCCACTGTTCAACGTGATGAAGATAAGACATGAATCACCAGATATTGTAATGAGTATTCAGGTTGGGTAATGGGGTAGAGAGGTTGACTGAGGGCGGCAGGTGGCCGCCCTCGGTGATTCACAAATCAGGCCTGTTCGGTTTCGGACTGATTTTCTGCCTGAGTTTTGACTTCAGGGAATTGTTTCACAGGTTTTGCAACCAGTTGGCGTGTTGCTTCGCGAACTTCGGTCAGGACGATCTCAAAGTGATCACCCAACTGGAATTCACGCACCTTATCAATGTTGATGATGCCAAGATCCCCATTACATTCAATACGCTCTTTATTATCCAGAATCAGCGGTGCCGGGATAAAGGCGGATGCGCCATTTTCCAGAACGCGCACGCGCATGCCGGCACGGTTAATGTCGAACACCTCGGCGGTAAAGACAGTGCCTTCCTGTACAGCATCTTTCAGCAGACGTACGTACAGCCAGTCAGCCACATCGCGTTCAGCCATGCGATGGCTACGGCGGTGGGTTGAAATCTCTTCACCAATGGTTTCATCTGGTGTCTGAACAGGTTCCAGCCCACTGACCACAGCTTTCAGCATGCGGTGGTTGATCATGTCACCATACTTACGGATAGGTGACGTCCAGGTCGCGTAGACATCCAGTCCCATTGCAAAGTGCGCAGCAGGCTCGTTGCCAACCTCACTGTATGCCTGGAATTTACGAAGACGATTATCCAGATAAGTGGTTTCCTGATCATTCAACCAACGGCGCAATGCGCTGAAGCCATTCAGCGTCAGGAGCTGCTCTTTCTCAAAAGGTGCTTCGGCATCAGCCAGAAACTCCATTGCAGTGTCGATTTTTTCCGGATTAAAACCGTTATGGTAGTTGTAAACGCCTTTACCAAACTTCGCTTGCAGCACCCGGCCCGCACAAATGTTGGCAGAGATCATGGCTTCTTCAATCATCCGGTTCGCCGTACGACGCGGATCGGTATGAATTGCAACAACGTCGTTGTCTTCACTCAGTTCGAAGCGGTAATCCGGGCGATCCGGGAACACAACTGCGTTTTGACTCCGCCAGTTGCTCCGCGCATCCGCGAAACCTTTCAGGGCTTTCACCTGAGCGTCAATGATGTCGTTCGGTGTCCAGTTCTCCGCTGAACCATGCTCCAGATAATCAGAGACATCGTCGTAGTTCAGGCGTGCCTGTGACTGAATCCATGCCGCGAAGAATGTAATGTCATCCTGAATGACGCCATCTTTGTCTACCGTCAAACGGCAGCAAAGCGCAGGGCGCTTCTCGTTTTCCATGAGTGAACACAGTTCGTCACTCAGTTCACGAGGCAGCATCGGAATATTGCGGCCAGGCAGGTAAATGGTAAACCCACGCTCACGCGCTTCTTTATCCATGTCGCTGCCAACTTCAATATAAGAGGTTGGATCGGCAATCGCGACAGTCAGCTCAAAGCTGCCGTCTTCTTTCGCCACAGTGTACAGCGCATCATCCATGTCTTTGGTTGATTCGCCGTCAATGGTAATAAAAGGCAGGTCTGTTAAATCTTCACGCTGCAGCCCTTCTTCCATCATATGCCAGCTGTCCTGCGGTGCAGGTTCAGCGTTTGGCAGTTCATGACGGGCGAGTGTGACCCACCAAGGTGCAATCTTATCTTCGCTGTCGGTGATTTTTTCTGTGATGTCGCAGAAGAACGTTTTGTTATCACCAACCAGCGGGTGGCGTGTCATCTTCGCAATAACCCAGTCGCCTTCTTTCAGGCTGTCTGCGCTGAGGCCCTTGACGGTGCGTGCTTTAATCGCATCTTTCAGCTGAGGATGATCCGGAACCACATTCAGCCGATCCTTAATGCGTTTCACACGGCCGATAAAGCGTGTGATAAATTGCTCGACTAATTCTTGCGGCTCAGCAACTTCGCGCTCTTTTTCCGTGCGGATGACGGCGATCACTCGGTCGCCATGCATCACTTTTTTCATATAGTTAGGCGGAATGAAAACGCTGTCTTTGTTGTCCACTTCCAGAAAGCCAAAGCCACGATCGGTTGCTTTGATCTGGCCTTCTTTCTTCGGAAGTGATTCTTGAATCTGTTTTTTCAGTTGTGCTAAAAGCGGATTATCTTGAAACATTATGCCTGGTCCCGGATTATGAACTGACACACTATACGGATTAACAGGGGTAAAACCAAGGGCAAAGCATCTTTCAGCGCAGCGAAAAGACAATCAGAACTATTTTTGTCTCGCTTTCCAGACAATCCCGGTCACCGAGTGCTGATTCTTTTATGGTCACTCCGGTTCATACCTTGGATAGAATTTGCGGAAAGTAACTAATATATGAGCCAATAATGGTGCGTTCCATATTCAGAAAATGTGTGACGATAAAGTCGACATATAAATTCTTGGTCACAAATGTTGTAGAAAATCACAAACAAGCTTTCATAGTCTGTAGTTGCGGTCGTTATTATTCTCAACTTGGAGTATTTTGTACCCCGTGGGTTAATTTTGACTGAATCAAGACACAGAATCGTGTAAGGAAAAGCATGCTGTTTAAACTCAACGATGAGTTGGATAAGCTCGTTGACACGCTTGCCCGTCAGGCAAACATGGAACGTTGGTGCCATCGTTTGCTTTCTGAATTGCATCATACGCTTGATTTATCCTACCTGACATTACTGGTTGAACAGGAAGGGCAAACGCGTGTGCTGGCAAGCTGGATGGGAAATGAAGAGTTTAAGTATTACCTGCATCCGTTGTCGTTGAAGAATTATAATGGCGTGCCTCCTGAGCATCTGGAAGAAGTCAGACAAACCCGTCGTGCGGTCACCCGGACTGCGCACAAGCCATTTAAAGCGATCTGGAATGATGAGAGCCAGCAATGGCATCGAATTTTGTTTCCTATCATCATGCATGAGAAAGCCGTGGCTTTTTTATATGCAGAAACGCTGATACCAGAGCGCTTAACCCAAAATCTGGCTGCTTTTGAACGTGTTCTGCTTTTGATCGCCTCTGACATCAGTGTGCACATGCTTCGGGAAGAAGCGCTGACACATAACATCAGCCGCCGGAGTGTGGAAGCTGAACTGGAAGTCCGCAACTACTCGCTGCGGGAATACTTGTCTTTATTAAAGCAGCTGCACGAAGTCACGCTGGCTCTGGCAGAATCGGTTGATCTGGATAGTTTGTACCGGACAGCGATTATGCTGGGCAGGAAAAAACTGGGGATCGATCGTTTGGCTGTTTTCCTGACGGACATGCAGCAATACACCATGCAAGGAACTTACGGGACGGATCCTGAAGGTGACATCGTCTCCAGATACAGCTTCTCTAGTGATATTCCTGACCATCCGCTTGTGCATGAAGCTTTGAGCAGAAAAGATGTTGTGGTTGTGAAAGAAAATGCGCCGCTATATTTTGGCACACAGCAGGTCGGCACGGGCTGGAATGCCATGATTTCGATGTGGAATGGCGATGAGTGTATCGGATGGGTTGCTGCGGATAACCTGATTAGTCAGAGAAGCCTGACCGAACATCAGAAAGAAATTATGAAGCTGTTTGGTGCGGCACTGGGGCAACAAATTGTGATTAAGCGCAGCCATGAAGCGCTGACCCGGTTAAATGCCGAGTTGGAGCAGCGTGTTCAGCTTAGGATGCAGGAATTACAGCAGACGAATAAAGCACTTGAAGAAGCCAACCGGCGATTAGAAGCATGGTCGATGCAAGATGGTCTGACCGGCGTAGCAAATCGACGGTTCTTTGATTTAACACTAAAGCGCTATTGGCAGATCGCCGCGCGAAAACAACTGCCGCTGAGTATCATTATTCTGGATGTCGATCATTTCAAGGCATTTAATGACACTTATGGTCACCAGCGGGGGGATGTGTGTCTGAAGCAGGTTGCTGTCACACTTGAAAGCCTGGCAGAGAAACACGAAAAAGCGATCTTCAGTCGTTACGGCGGGGAAGAGTTCGTCTGCCTGCTGCCGAATATGCCGGCGGATGCTCTCATCAGCCTGGCCGGCGAGATGTTAGCCGCGATTTCACAACTGGAAATTCCGCACACCGAAACCCGGGAGGGAATCATCACCATCAGCCTGGGTTTGTATACGCGAACGCCAGCGGAAGATATTCAGGAAGAAGTCCTGCTTGCGGGGGCAGATCAGGGGCTATATCTGGCAAAACAACGAGGAAGGAATCAATATTTTCAATGGGATGATGCAATCGCAGTCGAAAAAGAATATCAGGGTGCTCATATCTCAAGCTGATTGAATAATAAATACATGCTTAAGTAATGATTTGTGACGGCAATCAATTTTTTCTGGCATTTTAACCTTGAATAGCGCACAATGCGCGCCTTAGTCGAGGCCCATGCTTGTGGATACTGTTGCTGAACCGTGTTGAAAGCAAAGGGGCCCCGTTTACGTTCGATTATCTATTGGGTACCCAATGCAAGAATCTGTTACAGAATTTCGCCAGTTAGAGCTGGCCGACACTATTTTATCCGCACTTGACGCGATGGGCTTCGTTTCGCCGACACCGATTCAGGCGGCCTCTATTCCACTGTTGCTGACCGGCACTGATGCACTGGGCCAGGCTCAGACAGGTACAGGTAAAACAGCAGCATTCTCACTGCCTCTGCTGAACAAAATCAATCTGAAACAACACAAGCCTCAGGCGATTGTGATGGCTCCAACTCGTGAGCTGGCAATTCAGGTTGCTGCTGAAATCAAGAATCTGGGCAAGAATATTCAGGGCCTGAAGGTTCTGGAAATCTACGGCGGTGCTTCTATCGTTGACCAAATGCGTGCGCTGAAAAACGGTGCGCATATTGTGGTTGGTACACCGGGTCGTGTGAAAGACCTGATCAGCCGTGATCGCCTGCACCTGGATGAAGTTCATACCTTTATTCTGGATGAAGCCGATGAAATGCTGAAAATGGGCTTTGTTGACGATGTGACCTGGATTCTGGAGCAAGCGCCAGAGTCAGCACAGCGTGTTCTGTTCTCTGCAACCATGCCACCGATGGTGAAGGAAATCGTTGAGCGTTTCCTGCGTGATCCTGCACGTATTGACGTTGCGGGTGAAAATCGGACTGTTGCAAAAGTAGAGCAGCAGTTCTGGGTCGTCAAAGGCGTCGAGAAAGACGAAGCCATGATCCGCCTGCTTGAAACTGAAGAAACGGATGCATCGATTGTTTTCGTTCGTACCCGTCAGGATACAGAGCGTCTGGCTGACTGGTTGTCTGCCCGTGGTTTCAAAGCAGCAGCGCTGCACGGTGATATTCCACAGTCTCTGCGTGAGCGGACTGTTGATCACATCAAGCGTGGCGTAATTGATATCCTGGTTGCAACTGACGTTGTTGCCCGTGGTCTGGACGTGCCGCGTATCACGCACGTATTCAACTACGATATTCCGTTTGACGTTGAGTCTTATATTCACCGTATCGGTCGTACCGGTCGTGCAGGACGTCAGGGTAAAGCGATTCTGCTGGTTCGCACCAACCAGATCCGCATGCTGCGTACCATTGAGCGTGTGACGAAGTCTCGCATGGAAGAAATTCAGCTGCCAATGCGTGATGATGTTGCTGCAGCACGTCTGTCTCGTCTGGGCAAAGAGCTGGAAGAGCAGAAAGAAAGCGCAAGCCTGGAAGCTTTTGTTGAGCTGATCGAAAAGCTGCAAAGCTCTATCGAAGTTGATGCGACGACACTGGCTGCAATCTTGCTGAAACGTCAGCAAGGCAATCGTCCATTGTTCTACAATGGCCCGGATCCGATGATCGCTGCGATTGAGCGTGAAAAGCAACGTCGTGACCGCCGAGGTGAACGTGGTGAACGCGGTGAGCGTGGTGAACGTCGTGAGCGGCGTCAGTTCAATACGGCTGACTGGGATACTTACCAGTTGCAGGTTGGCCGCGAGCAAGGCGTACAGGTGAAAGACATCGTGGGAGCCATTGCCAACGAACTGGGTCTGAGCAAAGACTTTATCGGTGCGATCAAACTGGCACCAGAGCATACCTATGTTCAGTTGCCGAAGAAGATGAGCTCAGATGTGGTTGCTCAGCTGAAAAAGCTGCGTATTCGTCAGAACGAAGTGAAAGCCGTTGTTGTTGAAGATAATGTGCTGCGTGAGCATCGTCGTGGCGGTAACGGTGGCAACCGTGAAGGCGGTTTCCGTGGTGGTAATCGTGAAGGCCAGCGTGATGGTCAATCTCGTGGCCGTCGTGATGGTGAGCGTCGTTTTGACCGTAACCGTGGTGGTGACCATCGTGGTAGCTTCCGTGGTGAACGTAACCATGGTGAGCGAAACCAGGGTCAGCGTCAGGAACGTAGCAAGCCGCGTTTCGACTAATCGCACAGCGAAATTAATTTGTCTAAAAGCCGGGTATATATCCCGGCTTTTTCATATTTGTCGTTTTGAAATTAATCCCTCTGATAATTTATTACATTCACTGTAATTGATTCTGTTTTAGAGAGTTTCATTTTAGTTATCTATAAATTAATATGGTTATATAATAAGTCGCCTAATATTCATTATTAGTTCAATTTTTATTGTTATCATATAAGGCTATCAACGCATGCTTAAAGGAATATCCATCAGGAATCAGGTTCTGATGCCTGTCATTTTGTCAGCTATATTATTACTTGCTTCCGTGGTTATTTCTAATAGGGTATTATTGGATACCGTTAAAGAATTAAATGAAGCCTCAAAAGTCACAATTGAATTAAAAGATAACGTTGCAAACTTGATTGAAAGCACTTACGCCATGCGCGTCGGAGCAATCTATGCATTATATGATGAAACACAACTGAGTGTTTTAAAATCGACACTTGATCAGCGAGAGTTACAGATTCAGCGTTTGATACCTGAACTGAATCAGTTTTCGGGTGCAGAAGCAGACATTGCTTCGCTGGAATCAGCAGTGAATGACTATCTGAATTATAGTCGGCAGACCATGCTGGATGTGCTGAAGCGACGTCACCAGGGGTTGATGTCTGATCGAGATTTTAATCAGTATGTGGTGCCTTACCGAGATAAAGGGAATGTCTTAATACAACGGATTGATGTGCTTTCTAAACAACTCAATCAGCTTTCTTCGGACTATATGCTGAAACGGGTTAAACAACATGATCAAGTGTTGTTCTGGAGTCAGGTGGCGATTGTGGTGGCCATCCTGATCGGGCTGATGGCAGGCTGGTTTCTTTCCGGGTTTATTTCCCGCCCGCTGGCTTCACTGAGTGGAAAAATGCAGCAGTTTGCAAAAGGTGAACTGGAGATTGATGCTCATTTACCAGGGACCAATGAATTGAGTCGTCTGGGACAGAATATTGAAAGCATGGCTGGGAATTTACGCAGCATTGTGTCCGGGTTGAGACAGAATGGGGACAGCACTGCGACAGCAACTTCTGAACTGGCGACAGTGATGCAAGCGTCAGAAGATAATGCTGTCCGTCAGAGTCGTGAAATCGAACAGATTGCCTCTGCAGTTGAGGAATTGGCAACGTCTTCCCGTGAAGTGGCTGAAACGGCCCTTCAGGCGGATCAGGGGGCAAACACTGCGGTACAAATGACTGATGAAGGTGAGGTCATGTTCCATCGTGTTTCGCAGGCGACCCATGAAATGGGTTTAGGTGTTGAAGCGGCGACGATTGAAATCGCAGAGCTCGGACAAGCTGCGTCTCAGATTACCGGTGTGCTGGAAGTGATCCATACAGTGTCAGAACAAACCAACTTGTTAGCCTTGAATGCTGCGATTGAGGCCGCCCGAGCGGGTGAAAGCGGCCGGGGGTTTGCTGTGGTTGCGGATGAAGTCCGACAATTGGCTGCCCGGACACAGCAGTCGACCGAGGATATTCAGAAAATAATTGAACAACTGCAAATGCGCTCTCAGTCTGCCAGCGCTTCAATGAGTACGATGTCTGAACTGATTGAAAATAATCGGATGCTGGAAGAGCAGGCTTCACAGGCTTTGGCCAGAATTAAAGTTTCGATTGCTCAGATTGGAGAGATGAATCATCAGGTCGCAGAATCTGCAGCACAGCAGACAGAGGTCACTCAGACAATCAATGAGAATCTGGCGACGATTCATGAGATTGTTTCAACCAATGCTACGGGTATCAGCCAGTGTGCTGCAGCCAGTAAAGAAATCTCTCAATTGGCAGAAGACATGGCGGAAAAGCTGCAGTTTTTCAAAATGTCTGCCTGACCTGAAAGCCGTTGAAACGGACTGACACAGATAAAAGCACTGATGGTTTATTCAACGAGCAATTGCTTCGGTTTGGGTAAACCCAGTGCTTTTTTATTATTCTTATCCATCTCCTGAACGCGTCCGATCAGGTAGTCTTTAAAATTCACACAACGGACCGGCATATATTTTCTGGGCTTGAAGTACAGGTTCAATTCAAATTCACTGCTGACATAGTCTTTTAATACCGGAAGTAGCTGACCGGATTGGAGCTCTTGATTGACCAGGCTATAGGGTAAATAAGCGATACCGCCGCCAGCGAGCGCAATATTCTTGAGGATCTCACTGTCATCCGCTTCAACGGTTTGTGCAATTTCCACAGAATTGTATTCACCATTCTGTTCGAAGATCCATTTATTCCCACCAACAAGCGTGGTCGCATATAAGCAGAAGTGTGACTTGAGAGCTTCCGGATATTCAGGTTTACCGTATTGAGCAATATATTCAGGAGAGCAGCAAGCGATTAAAGGTTCACGAACCAGTGAACGTTTCACGAGCAGACTGTCTTTGTCCTGAAAGCCGCGATAAGTTGCGTTTGCACGAATGGCAAAGTCGACATCATGGACATGATCGACTTCAAATGCAGTTTCGATCACGACGAAATTAATCGAAGGATGAATCTGAACATACTCACCAATGATCTGGCTGAGATAATATTTAGCAAACAGCGGTGTACTGGCGACCCGGATCAACCCCTTGTCTTCATGGCTCAGGTTCTGAACTTCATTGAAGACATCATTAATCTGGCCGTTGATCAGACTGAACCTGTCATACAGACGTTGTCCTGCCTGAGTGGGGGTGATTTTACGTGTCGTGCGCTTGAGCAGGCTGACGCCCATGCCAGCCTCCAGCTCGCTCAGCCACCGGCTGCCTGCAGACGCAGAAATGCCGTAGTGTTTGGCCGCTTCACTGAGTGAGCCACTCCGCACCACATGTAGGAAAAAAACTACTTTATCAAGCATGCTTTGCAACAGTTCCATTGTTGTAGATTCTTCATACATTTATAGCAAAGGTCAGACCCGATACCAGTGAAGAGTTCGTGAATCCCGAAAAATTACCGCTAACGCTCTGATTTTCCTGAAAGCGAAGTGAATGGAAATCGGCCAGTAAAAACGTTCATATTGTTGTGTTCTCAGTCAATTGAGGGAGTTTTTTTGGCGAATTCTATAAGGAATCAGTGTTCTGCGTGCATAATGACTGAAAAATCAGCGCAAAGGTGAATTGCATCATTGAGTGTAATCTTTTGATTTGTTTCATCTAAAATCAAAATTGACGGAAGTGAGCAGGGAAGCGGTGTGCCCGCACTGTATTCGGTATTTCACTTCGACATTTCGAACCAAGAGGGAAAGACTATGTTAGATAAGAAGGTTTGCATTGTAACGGGTGGCGCTCAGGGCATAGGCCGATGTATTGTGGAGACCTTTGCCAGCAATCAGGCTGAAGTTGTTTTCGCTTGTGATATGAATGCAGCAGCAATGGCCGATTTGGAGAAAACTTACAAGAATGTGAGAGCGATTGAGCTGAATGTTTGTGATCGCGAAGCAATCCAGCGTTTTGTTCAGGGCATTGTCGACACCTTCGGTCGTGTCGATGTTCTGGTGAATAATGCGGGGATTACCCGGGATAATCTGATCGAAAAAATGTCTGTTGAAGATTGGGATATGGTGTTGGATGTCAACCTCAAAGGCGTTTTCAATATGACTCAGGCCGTCGCCCCTGTGATGATGGAACATGGCGTGGGGTCGATCATTACCATGTCTTCTGTTGTCGGGACAGACGGAAATATTGGTCAGAGTAATTACGCCGCGACGAAAGGGGGTGTGATTGCCATGACAAAAGGCTGGGCGAAAGAATTTTCTCGCAAAGGCGCTCAGGTCCGGGCGAACTGTATTGCTCCCGGCTTTGTCGAAACGCCATTAACTGTCGATTTACCAGAAAAAATTCTGGATTACATGAAGTCGAAAACGCCGCTTCAGCGCATGGGGAAACCGCAGGACATCGCGAATGGTGCGCTGTTTCTTGCCAGTGAACAAGCGTCATTTATCACAGGACAGACCTTGAAAATTGATGGCGGACTGGTGATTTAATCACCAATCCATTTTGTGACTTTGTACACAAAGGCTTCGAGAAATCGAGGCTTTTGTCATTTCAAATCGCTTAAATGCGATCATGCTCCAAGTCTGCGTTTGTGGTCAATTGTCCAAATCTGAGCCGATACACTTTGCAGTGTAAATATGCATAAATCATCTTTAATTATGACGTCCAACACCTTATTATTTTGCCACTTTGCAAGGTTTGAGGTTGAGTAAGTGTTCTCTGGTTATATCGCACCAAGTTTACTGTTTATCGTACTCGTGTGCTTGCTGACACTTGCCGTGGCGTTGCATCGTCAGTGGCTCTGGCTGACCCGTTTTTCATTAATTGGCTTACTGATCGCCGCAGCACTGGTTGCCAAGTATCAATACCAGGACCTCCAGTCTGTCGGGTCTTGCCTGCATCGTCTGGAAAATCCGCGCTCTATTCAGCATGGCTGCATGCGGGTTGATTAAGTCCCTCTGACTTTCGTGAATACCTTTGTCTGTTTCTTCACCATTTTGAGCCCCGGATGTCATTCTTCTGTTAAGAAGAAGGCAGAGGCATGCTTTTCGATACTGCTCCCGCTAGAGTTCTCCCAAAGCAAAAGGAGCAGTGTATGAAAAAATTATTGATTGCCAGCATGGCAAGTTTGGTCCTGGCAGGCTGTGGTTCGGATTCGAACGATCAAACAACAGGTAAGGTGTCGCTGGGGATGTCTGATGCGCCGGTTGATGGCCTGAAAAAAGTTTGTGTCGCATTTGACGACATTACGGTTCACCATTCGGGCGGCAGCGAAACTTCGTGGACCACAAATACATTTGCAGCGGATGAGAGTTCAGCATCTTGTATTCCAGCTGGCTTATCGATTCCAGAAGACGAAAACGGCAATCCGTCCTTTATGGTGATCAACCTGCTTGAGTATCAGGGTGAAAAGTCATTACAGGTCTTGAGCGATGAGGTTCTGTTGTCCGGAAACTATACGCAAATGCGTTTATCTGTGCTGACAAACGGTACTTACAGTAATGGCACGCCTTATTCGCATGTTGTAACGGATACCGATGCGGTCGAAGGCATTCGAGTGCCAAGCGGTGAGCTGAAACTGGACGGATTTACAGTTGAAGCCGATGCAACTCAGGCCTACACCATCGAATTTGATTTGCGTAAAAGTATGGTGCTGAGTGCCAATGCTTACCAGTTGAAACCGCGTGGTGTTCGGGTTGTCGAAAATACATCTGTGGCTGCGATTGACGGTTCTGTGGATCCTTCCCTGTGCAGTAATGACATTTCGAATGCTTTTGTTTACGTCTATCCACTCACAAACGCAGGTGAGTATGGCGATCTGGGTTCTGAGAAAGAGCCACTGGCATCTGCTTCAGTCGACCCAGCGACCGGAATGTACACGATTGGTTATCTGCCATTCGATACTTATGATTTGAATCTGGTATGTAACGGTAACGAAGACGATCCGGAACTAGCGGGTGATACGTTGATCCTAGAGCAGACGCTCATGGACCAGATTTTGGGAACAGATGGCCTGACGGTCAACTTCTGATTTCCACATAAAAAACCGCCTGAATGAAGGCGGTTTTTTTTATACCTGCTGATTTCGCTGGGCCCAGCTTCCCAGAAAGATAAATGTCCCGAGTACTGCCACGAACAGCCAAAGGTTGCTCAATGCAGTCATCTGTTTCGCAAGCCACGGTGCGACGGCCACGATCAGCAGCCCGTATCCGAAGGCGTTCACGAAAATGAATGCACTGGTACGAATCAGGAAGTTGGTGCCAGACAGGTAGCGCCGCAGGATCATGTTGATATCTGATCCAAATACAACTAATAAGCAGGCAACCATCGCCATGGCAATGTCATCGATCCACGGACGCATGAACTGTCCGGACTCAGCAAGGTAGTGTAATAGGGTATCCATAACTGATTGTTCTAAAAAATCACATCAAAGCCGTAAGGATACGCCGACTGCTGAAAGGGATGAATGCCCTGTCGAATGAGATGCAGAACAGATCACATTCCGCATGAGTGGAAATCTTCTGCTGAAATAAGATAATAGCCTTTGTATTTCTTCAATCGTTCATCTTGTTATGTTATCAATCTCTAACACGGTTCAGCTTGCTGACTGGGAAATCGAAATCACCGCTATCCGGGCTCAGGGCGCTGGCGGTCAGAATGTGAATAAAGTTTCCAGTGCAATTCATTTGCGCTTTGACATCAATCGCTCCAGCTTGCCAGCTGTTTATAAAGAACGTTTACTGGCCCTGTCGGATCAGCGCATTACCAAAGATGGCGTGATTATCATCAAAGCGCAGCAGTTCAGAACACAGGAACAAAACAAAGAGGATGCCTTGTTACGGCTTCAGCAACTGATCCATTTGGCGATGAAGCAGGAAAAAAAGCGCAGACCGACCAAGCCAACGAAAGCGTCGCAAAAACGCCGGATGGACAAAAAGGCGCAACGGGGTCAGGTCAAAAATATGCGTGGGAAGGTTCAATACTAAGTGGAATAAAAATTAAATAAAATTGCCTGATTATTCGTTTGTTTGGCGAAAAGAAGGCTGGCATACTGAGAATCTTTATCAATATTCAGATTTTTCAAGTGGTGATGACAAGGATGAAAAGCATTAATTCTGTCGCAGTTGTGGGAGGCACCCATGGCAATGAATTCAGTGGCATTTACTTAGTGCGCCAATGGCAACAACACCCGCAGCGCATTACCCGGGATACCTTTACAACACAGACTTTGTTCGCAAACCCTAAGGCGCATGAAGAAAATAAACGCTATGTCGATAGCGATCTGAACCGACAGTTTTCGGTTGAAGATCTGGCTAACCCGGCCCTGGCAAATTATGAACAAAGCCGCGCCAAAGTGATGAATAACGTTCTGGGGCCGAAAGGGAATGCCAAGACTGACTTTATCATCGATTTACACAATACAACCAGCAACATGGGGCCGACGTTAATCGTGCTTCAGTCAGACGATTTCAACATCAGAATGGGCGCTTATGTGAAGGCAAAAATGCCTGAGGCGGTGGTCGTATTTGAAGATCAGATTCCGCTGGCTGAGCATAAGTTTGTCAGTTCAATTGCTGCGCAAGGGGTGATTGTTGAAATCGGCCCGCAACCGCAATCCGTTTTACGGCAGGATGTGCTGGACTGGATGGAAACCATGACCATGCACATTCTTGATTACGTTGATCTTTACAATCAGGGTGCGCTGCCTGAATTGCCGGCCAGTTATGAAGCGTTTCGGTACACTGAAACCCTGAAACTACCGGAAAATGCCCAAGGTGAGCGGATTGGCATGGTCCATCAGTTTGTTCAGGACAACGATTTCAAGCCGCTTCATCACGGCGATCCGATCTTTAAGTTGTTTAACGGCGAAGAAATCTGCTGGGATGGCCATTACGAAGCGTATCCTCATTTCATTAATGAAGCCGCCTATTACGATAACAACCTGGCAATGTCGCTGGCAGAGAAAATTACTGTTCAGCTTTAAAAATGTCCGTATGAACCGGTAATTGCTTGCCCAACCAACGGGCATTGACCGTATGATCGGCCAGCTCATTGGCTGATACCGGATGGATCAGCACAGACAATCCTGCTCTGTGTTGATCCAGCCATTCGATGAATCCCGTTCGGTTGTCCGCAAAATGCAATTCAAACATCGGTTGATCATGCGGACCCACCCGTCGTGGCACCAGTGAAAAAATCGCCAGAATGTCATCCGGACGTTCTTCAATAATTTGTTGCCGGACTTGCTCGGCAAGCGTCTGCTGGGATAGCTCAAAGTAAACGTGGGCATGAAACATGACGGGACTCCGCTTTGAATGAATATCCCGATCCTAACGGTTATGACTAGAAACACCATGCTTGCCGGATGAATTGATCATTCGAAAAAATCGAACAACAGATGAAGAAGTGTGTTCATATGCTCTTTCAGGCATACTTGTTTTGAATTGAAGGGATTCGTGTTGTTTTCAGAGGCGTAAAGATGAATAAAGTGTTGATCGCCGGGGCTTCTGGCTATGTTGGCCGGCATGTTTCGGGATATAAGAAATCCCTGGGTTATCAGGTTTTTCATTTTGCTCACCGACCCGTATCGGAATGTGATGACCCTGCGATGACGGTTTCGGCTCAGGACGAACACTTGAATGCTTTTTTTGATGTTGTGATCAATTGCGCCAGACCTCACTGGTCACAATACTCGCCCCAGGAAATTGCGGTGCAGGAGCAGCGGCTGATGAAGCAGTTAGATATGCTTGCTGCCCCGGATGCCGTTCGGATTCATACCTCAGGCGTGTGGCTGTTCGGCCATGCATCGGTTCAGGATCTCAAGCATTTTATCTGTCGTCCAATCTCTGTCGTTGCGCCGGATCAGACAACGATTCAGGCTGCATTGAATCAGGGCTGGAATATCGTTTATTGCCCCAGCCTGATTTACGGTGGCGATCATTGTCAGCTGGCACGTATTCTAGCGGAATTACCTGACCAGCAGATGACCGTTGCAGTCCCCAGCACGGGATGGCATCAATATGTGCATGTGGAAGATATCGGACCCTTTTATACAACGTTGGCATCATTGAAAGTGCAGGGTACACAGCATTTCATTGCAGAATCATGCGGTTACTCCGCGTTAGATTTTGCCGGATTATTAAAACAGGCCCAAAAGATTCGACATATCCAGCAATTGGACTGGGACACGTTTAGTCGAAAGCAGGGTGAAATGGCGCTGGAAGTTGAACAGATGCATCTTGATCTTCCGGTCTCCGATCTTTTCCGTGCAACCCGTTCGATTCGTCACTATCTTATTGGCTGTTAAGTTGATTTCGTACAAGTAAGGAGACGCCATGACACAAGCGATCATTGTGATTGATGTTCAGCGAATTTGTTTTGAACCTGAACCACACCCGTTTGAAGCCGATGAAGTGGTTTCACGTATCAATCAACTGACCCGTTGGGCCAGAGCTCGCTCGTTGCCCGTGATATTGATTCAGCACGAAGCGCCTGGTACTGAGATCGCCTATAACTCGGAGGGTTGGCAATTGCATCGGGCTCTGGAAACGTCGGACGACGATGTACTTGTCAGAAAAACAACGCCGGATTCTTTTCACGACACCGCTTTACAATCGACACTGGAACGACTGGGTATCGATCATCTGGTCATTTGCGGTTACGCGACAGATTTCTGTGTTGACACGACAACACGGCGTGCAGCGGTTTTGGGTTACGGTGTCACATTGGTGGCAGATGCACATACCACACATGACAAGCCGTATGCTTCAGGCGCACTGATTCGTGAGCACCATACATCGGTACTGTCTTGGGCAGATAGTTTCCCGGTGCAGATTCAGGCGGTCCCGACAGCTGAGGTGATCGCCCGTTAACGTGAGTTATCAAACCCAGGGATGAGAACGGGGGAGGAGAATCCTCCCTTTTCTTTTCGGACGTTAGATTCCTAGCTCGTGCTCATCCTGCATCCTCTGAATCCCCGCGGTCGCGGGGTTGGTCAGACACTGAATATTCATGAATGTTGTCATTCTTGCGCAGGCGAGCATGCAATGATGTTGAACAACAGCCAGCGTTGGGCTGATGGCTCTTCGACAGATACATGGCTCAGGAAACCTGATAGCCCATCAGGCTGAGTAATTCCTTTGCGGTCTCAATCGCCTCGCTGCGATTGGCGATATTCAGTTTTTGATACAGATTCCGGATATGCGTTTTGATCGTCGTTGCCGCCACGTCCAGTTCAGTGGCAATCTGCTCGTTACTGTAGCCGGTATAAATGAGTCCAAGCACCTGCCATTCCCGTTGGGTCAGCGGGCTGGTGCGGATCAGTTCCGGTAAATCCGGCAGATTCAGCAGCTTTTCGACCAATGCCTCATCGAAGTGGACCAGACGGTGTTTTTCTTTGCTGTTCATTTCACGAAGTAAATGCCGTGCCCGGTGCATGGATAACTCATTAAGCATTTTGTCGTCGATCAGGGTTTGCAACAGATCCTGAATATCTGCCGCTGCGATCAAAAAATTCCCGACCATGCCTGTGCTGTTGGTCAGATGCAGGGCTTCTGCCAGATGTTTCAGCGCCATTTCTCGATTGTCTGCCCGCTTGCAAATGGTTGCCAGCAGAATCAGGTTCCGGTTTCTGTCGGTGACCAGCGCGTGCTTTTCACAACTGTCCAGCAATATGGTCAGAATCCGATGTGCTTCTTCAATATTGCCAGTCAGTAGGCGGGCTAATGCCAGGTTTCGCCATTGTTGCTGCTGAAAATGGTTGCATGAACCGTCCGGTTCTTCTGCATGTTCCAGCCATTGCTGGATACTGCTGATGTCGTTGCACTGTTGCCAGTACAGCAGTTTGGCCATGTCGGCATTGGCACGCCAGTCGATATGAAAATCTGCACGGTCCATCAGATCATTGCAGCGTTGCAGATAGCGCGCGGCTTTGTCCTGCTCCCCCCGGGTAATCGCAATCCGGGCGAGCATGGAGTAGGCTTGCAGCGATTTGGTGTCATCGTAAGGGGCGAGTACATCCAGACTTTTTAGCGCCGCTTCTTCTGCTTCATCCAGCCGGTTCCAGCACCACAGGATCTGTGCTTGCAGGCGTAACAGGAACTCGTGCATGGGGACCTGATGTAAATGCTGATCTTTGACCAGTTTGAACCCTTGCTCCAGTAACTCGTAAGCAGGCTGTACAGCACCTTGCGCCAGCATAATTTCACTTTGCTGCAACAGTGCCCAGAGTGCCTGATGATACACATGATACTGACGCGCCATTTTTTCGGTTTGCTGCATCATCGGCAATGCGCGGTTCAGATTCCCGAGACAGTGATGGACTTCCCCCACCACGGAAGTCGCCACAATCCGGCTGCGATAGGTGGTTGCAGGCAGCTGGCCCAGCGCCTGCTCAGACAGCAGGAGTGCATCTTCAGGTTTACCCTGATTAATGGCAACCTGCGCACGCAACGCATTCAGTTCTCCCTGCAAGGCATCATCCAGCTGGATGTGATTGGCCAGCATTTCTGCTTCAGATTCCGCAATCAGATCGCCCACTTCGTTGTAGCGATGCTGACTTTGGGCCAGCCAGAGTCGCAGCAGAATCAGGCGCGGGCTGCTGAACAGCAAGCGTTTATCCAGCGAAGCAATACAGTCTTCGAGGATGCGCAGTTCACCATGATGGAACATTTGCCAGCCATGGTCAGACAGAATCTCAACCATGAATGAATGATTCTGGCTTTTTTTCACATGGTAAAGCGCCTGCTGGGGACTGTTCTGATTCAGCCAGGCCTGTGCGGCCTTATTGTGCAGATCTTTCCGCTGTTCCGGGATGTGAGCGTGCCGTTTGTGACGCAGGAATTCAGCAAACAGATGATGGAAACGAAACCAGTTATCGGCGCCTTCCAGCGGGCTGATAAAGAGTCCGATACGATTGAGTGTTTCGAGTTTGATCAGGGCATCGCTGCGACCCGTCAGATCCATGACTAATTCGGCATTGAACATATCGAGCACTGAGCAATGCAGCAGGAAACTGCGGGTGTCTTCATCGAGTAAATCAAAGACTTCTTCCGCGAGGTAATCCCACAGGTGACTTCGATTAAATTCTGCGAGTGACAGGGCGGACTCGGCGAGATGATTCGGGCGCTGCTGGGCGTGCAGCGCGATGAGCTGAAGGGCTGACGGCCAGCCTTCAACTTGTGCACGAAGATTGCTCAGTGCGGTCGTTTCGATCTCATTCGCGACACGTTTACTGAAAAAACGCGTGGTTTCCTCTTCATCAAAAGCCAGAGATTCATGATCGGCTTCGATGAGCAGATCCCGGACCCGCAGGTTGGCTGTACCCAGCGGGGGCTGACTACGGCTGGTCACCACCAGCGTCATTTCATCCGGCATATGCTTGAGGAAAAAGCGCATACCATCATGAATGTCTTCGTTGTGAATCACATGATAATCGTCCAGCACCAGATACGTCTGATGCGGGTAATCCTGCAGTTCTGCAAAGAGTTCGCTGAACAGGGTACTGAGGCAGGCAAACTGGCGACGTTCCGCCATGGCTTTGGTCTTCAGGCAAGCATCCTGAGACGCTTTATTCAGTGCCTGAAGCAGATAGTTAGCAAAGCGAAAGGGATCGTTGTCATTGTCGTCCAGATTGAACCAGCCGGTATGCGGATGCTCATTCAGCCACTGCGCAGCCATGGTGGTTTTGCCATAGCCAGCCGGAGACCGAAACAGCACCAACCGGTAGGCGGTGGCATGTTGCAGCAGATCCAGTAATCTGGGGCGTAATATCGCATTGTGCAATCGCGCAGGGCGGGTCAGCTTAGAAGGTATCCACATAATTTTAATTTTTCTGAATTGTCATGGTTGATGGTGTAGGCGTATTTATCATTACCTGTATCCCCGCCTAAATCAGCATTTGTTGCACTTCTCATCCCTGAAAGTAAGTGATGAGTCACACTTTATTGATTTGTTCACTGGCATCCGCATGACTCCTGCACAGGTGTGGTGTCCGTGTTTTTGTGACTGGCATCAGAATTGATCCGGGATATCACGATGGATTTCAGGATGTTGTCACAGAAAGCACGTTCAGAGGCGGACTACGCCCTGCTGCTACTCCCTCAACCTCAGGTTTTCAGGATGATGTTTTTCGACCGGGTCACAGGCAGCATGAACCTCAGAATTTTTTGACTGAATATGACCCGACAGCGAGAAACCCATGATGCAGAAGCAACCTCAGGCGCTTTCATTTGATAAAGCCGCATTTCAGACTTCGGTAAAACAACATTTGCTGACGACCTATGCTCAGACACCGGCAACAGCCAGCGCACGCCACTGGTATCTGGCGATGAGCCGTGCACTGGCAGAAATCAGCACGGGTAACCTGATTGACACGGAGCAACATCTGGCTGCGACAGATTGTCGCAGTGTGAATTATCTTTCTCTGGAATTTCTGATCGGTCGCCTGACCGGCAACAACCTGATCAGTCTGGATCTGTATGCGCCAGTTGCTGAAGTGATGGCTGAGCTGGGTCAGAATCTCACAGACCTGCTGGAAGAAGAGCGCGATCCTGCGCTTGGGAATGGCGGACTGGGCCGTTTGGCTGCCTGCTTCATGGATTCACTGGCAGCACAGGAGTTTCCAGCGGTGGGCTATGGCCTTCACTATGAATACGGCCTGTTTCGCCAGTCATTCGATCAGGGCCGCCAGATGGAAGCACCGGATGGCTGGCGCGGACAGGAAGGCTACCCATGGGAGATTCAACGCCCGGAACTGAACCAGACAGCAGGTTTTTATGGCCGGGTTGAAGTCTATACCGATGAACAGGGCGCACAGCGACGCCGCTGGGTGCCGGGCATGCAGGTTGAAGGTGTGGCCTGGGATCTGCCTGTGATCGGCTACCAGAATCAAAGTGTCTATCCGCTGCGTTTGTGGGAGTGTCGTGCCCCGGTGCCTTTCCGTCTTGCACCGTTCAATGAGGGTGATTACGTCGGGGCGCAAGCAGCTGCGATTGAAGCCGGCAATATCACCAAAGTACTGTACCCGAATGACAATCATGATCAGGGCAAAACGCTGCGACTGATGCAGCAGTACTTCCATTGTGCCTGTTCAGTTGCAGATATTCTGCGTCGCCATCTGGCTGCGGGTCATCCGATTGAAGCGCTGGCTGCGCAGGAAACGATTCAGCTGAATGACACACACCCGACCATCGCGATCCCTGAGCTGATGCGGATCCTGCTGGATGAGCATCACCTGAGCTGGGAAGCTGCATGGTCGATTTGCAATCAGGTGTTTGCTTACACCAACCACACATTGCTCCCGGAAGCGCTGGAAACCTGGAGCGAAGCCTTGATTGCTGAACTGTTACCCCGTCATCTGGAAATCATCTTTGAAATCAACCACAGATTTATGGCCGAAGTGGAAGCGAAATGGCCGGGACGAGATGACATTAAACAGAAACTGTCGGTGATTCAGGAAGGCGGTCAGCGCATGGTGCGCATGGCAAACCTCTGCGTGATTGGCAGTTACGCGGTGAACGGTGTGGCAGCACTGCATTCGGAGCTGGTGAAGCGCGATCTGTTCCCGGAATTTGATGCGTTATTTCCAGGAAAACTGCAGAACGTTACGAATGGCGTGACACCACGCCGCTGGCTGAAGTTCTGTAACCCGGCTCTGAGCCAGTTGATTGATGAGAAAATCGGAACGGGCTGGCCAGCGCAGTTGTCGCAGTTGTCTGCACTGGCTGATTTTGCGGATGATGCTGAGTTTCAGCAGCGTTATATGGCGGTCAAAAAAGCGAACAAGCAGCGCCTGGCAGACTGGGTTGCAGACAATATAGGCATTGCACTGGATACCGATGCGATTTTTGATGTTCAGATTAAACGTTTGCACGAGTACAAGCGTCAGCACCTGAATCTTGTCCATATTCTGTCGTTGTATCATCGTCTGCTGAATGATCCGCAGTTTGAGATGACGCCCCGAGTCTTCATCTTTGCTGCAAAAGCGGCGCCGGGGTATGCGCTGGCGAAAGAGATTATTTTTGCCATCAACAAAGTGGCTGAGCAAGTGAACAACGATCCGCGTCTGGGCGGTCAGCTCAAGGTGGTCTTCATTCCGGATTACCGGGTTAGTCTGGCTGAAATCATCATCCCGGCGGCAGATGTCTCCGAACAGATTTCAACGGCAGGCAAAGAAGCCTCCGGCACCGGCAATATGAAGCTGGCACTGAATGGTGCCCTGACGGTCGGGACCATGGATGGCGCCAATGTGGAAATCCGTGAAGAAGTGGGTGATGACAATATCTTCATCTTTGGGTTGCTGGTGGATGAAGTGCTTGAACTCAAGCAGCAGGGCTATCAGCCCGCACGTTACTACGAGACTGACAGCTTGCTGAAAGCTTCGCTGGATCTGCTGCTGGGTGACACCTTTACACCGGGTGAACCGGATGCATTGGCTGGCATTCGTCACAATCTGCTGGAAGGCGGTGATCCTTACTTCGTTCTGGCAGACTTTGCGGATTATGTCTCTGCTCAGGAGCGGATTGATGAAGCCTATCGTGATCAGGTGGGCTGGGCGAGAAAAGCCATTCTGAATACTGCGCTGGTTGGCAAGTTCAGCTCCGACCGAAGTATTCGTGATTATGTGAACAATATCTGGCAGCTTGAGGCTGTGAAACGCTGATTGATTTGCCGGGGCTGATGGCCCCGGCTTTGTTGTATTGTGGTGAACGGGGACATGCATTTCGGGAGAGATTTCCCCTGTGGCGTCACGGAGAAGATGAATGAGAACAGAAACGGTTTTGAAAGCAGTCGCCCGGCAGGCTGGGCTGGCTGAAAGTTACATCAGCGCCTGGGGTGAAGACACCCCGGTCAGCGAAGAAACACTGGCACGGTTGCTGGCTGCGATGGGGTATGACGTCAGCAGTGATGCAGCACTGGAAGCCTCTGCCGCACGTCTTCAGCCACGGGAAGTGCTGGCTCCGGTCCAGGTGATCCGTCAGGGAGAGCCGGTTCAGGTTGAACTCATGCTGGGGCGCAGTGCCCGCGTCAGCGATTTCAGCTGGCGGCTGTTGACGGAACAGGGCGAAGTGATGGAAGGCTGGCTGCAATCACAGCTGGTCTCCGATGATCGTGCACAGGGCGGGAGTCTTCGGGTCGCGCTACCTGAACTGCCGCTGGGTTATCACCAGTTGGAAATGTACCGCAAACGTCGTCAGTCGCCTTATCAGATGACGCTGATTGTGACGCCAACTGCGTGTTTCAAGCAGCCTGCACTAGTACAGGGTAAAAAATTGTGGGGGCCCAGTGTCCAGCTGTATTCCGTGCGAACCGGCCACAACTGGGGCATTGGTGATTTCGGCGATCTGAAACAACTGGTTTCGGATGTCGCTGCACAGGGCGGTGATTTTGTCGGGCTGAACCCGATTCACTCCTTGTTTCCGGCCAATCCGGAGGGGGCAAGTCCGTACAGCCCATCGTCACGTCGCTGGCTGAATATTATCTACATTGATGTGTGTGCCGTGCCGGAATTTGCTCAGTGCGATGAAGCGCTGCAACTGGTTGGCAGTGACGCATTCCAGCAACGACTCAATGCCGCCCGGGAGAGTAACTGGGTGAATTACAGTGAAGTTGCCTGCCTGAAAATGGCGGTGCTGCCCATGCTGTTCAGCACTTTCAAGCAGCGTCATCTCAAGGCTGAAACGGCTCGCGGTGGTGCATTTCTGGCCTTCGTGGAAAACGGTGGCGAGAGCTTAATGCATCAGGCGGCTTTTGATGCACTGCATGCAGAATTGAAAGCGACCGATGAACATATCTGGGGTTGGCCGGTTTTCCCGGAACCATACCGTCAATTCGACAGTGCGGCTGTGCAGCAGTTTATCGAAAGACATCCGGACCAAGTTCAACTGTATATGTATTTGCAGTGGCTGGCCGATACCCAGCTTGCGGAAGCGCAGCAACTGGCTGAAGAAAAAGGCATGGTCATGGGCTTGTATCGTGACCTGGCCGTCGGCGTGTGTGATTCCGGCGCGGAAACCTGGGCGGATCAGGGCGCGCTGTGTCAGGACGTGAGTGTCGGTGCACCACCGGATATTCTGGGGCCACTGGGTCAGAACTGGGGATTGCCGCCATTTAACCCACAACAATTGAGAAAGATGGCATATCAGCCGTTTATTGATTTGTTGCAGTCCAACATGCGGCATTGTGGTGCGCTGCGAATAGACCACGTCTTGGGGTTACTCCGCCTGTGGTGGATCCCGAAAGGTGAGTCCGCCAAGCAGGGGGCCTATATGTATTATCCGGTGGATGATCTGATGGCCATTCTTGCGCTGGAAAGTCATCGTCATCAATGTACGGTGATTGGTGAAGATCTGGGAACAGTGCCGGACGAGATTGTCGAGAAGCTGGCAACGGCTGGGATTCATTCATACAAAGTCTTCTTCTTCGAAACTGCTGAAGATGGGGGATATTACTCCCCGGCGCACTATGCTGAGCAGTCAATGTCGGCATTATGTACCCATGACATGCCGACATTGCGCGGCTTCTGGCACTGTGACGATCTCAAACTTGGCCGGGAACTGGGGCTGTATCCGGATGAGGCCCAGTTGAAGGGGTTGTTTGATGGCCGGGCGGAGAGCAAACAGCGCATTCTCGACAGCGTGAACTGGCATGGATTTCTGCCGGACAATGTCGGCCGGGATGCGATGTCTGTCCCGATGGATCAGGCACTCAGCGAAAGCTTGCAACTTCATCTGGCAGCCGGTGCCAGTGCGCTGCTGAGCCTGCAGCTGGAAGACTGGCTGGAAATGGACAAGCCGGTCAATATTCCGGGGACAGTCGATGAATATCCGAACTGGCGTCGGAAGTTGTCGGCCAATCTGGAAGATCTGTTTAATCGTCCGAACATTCAGGCGCTGAGCAAACGGCTGACTGCAGCGCGAGCACAAGCCTCTCAGAAAACGGAGTAGTCAGTGAATCGCGGCCAGAAAAATCAGGAAAATTGGCAACCCGACATGGCAGCCCTGAGTCACCCTTCGACCCAGTACCACCAGATGGGGGCGCAACCAATGCACATTCATGGCCCGCAAGGGCCCGTCAGCGGCGTTCGTTTTGTGGTATATGCCCCGAATGCTTCTGCCGTGAGTGTGGTGGGGGATTTCAACAACTGGGACAGTCACATCAATTTGTTGACTGCGCTGGCGGACGGGTACTGGGCCTGTTTCGTCGAGGGACTTGAAACGGGGGCGCGGTACAAATTTGAGATCCGCGACATATCGGGACAGTCACTGCCCCATAAGGCGGATCCCTGGGGTTATCATGCGGAGCAATATCCGTCGTTTGCATCGCTGGTTTATGATCACAACACGTATTCATGGGGCGATGCGACCTGGCAGCAGCGTCCGGTCACGGCTAAACATGAACAGCCGTTGTCGATCTATGAACTGCATCCGGGTTCCTGGCGACGTCATGAAAACGGGGACCACCTGACTTATCTGGAGCTTGCTGACGTCCTGATCCCTTATCTGGTTGATATGGGATATACCCATGTGGAACTGATGCCGGTGTCCGAACATCCATTTTACGGGTCCTGGGGATATCAGCCGGTAGGCTTGTTCGCACCGACCAGTCGGTACGGCACGCCGGATGATCTGAAAAGCCTGATCGATCAATGTCATCAGGCGGGTATCGGTGTGATTCTCGACTGGGTTCCGGCGCATTTTCCGGCAGATGATCACGGGTTGGCAATGTTTGACGGTACTGCCCTGTTTCATGATCCGGATCCGCGGCGGGGATGGCATCCCGACTGGCAAAGTTATATCTATGATTATGGCCGTGAGCATGTCCGCCGATTTCTGGTGGCCAATGCACTGTACTGGTTCGAGCATTTTCATATTGACGGACTACGGGTCGATGCCGTGGCCTCCATGCTGTATCTGGATTATTCGCGCCAGCCTGGTGAGTGGATTCCCAATGCAGAAGGCGGGAACGTGAACCATGATGCCGTCAGTTTGCTGAAATGGATGAATGAAGAAGTTTACAGTCGTTATCCGAATGCAATGACCATTGCCGAAGAATCGACGACCTTTCCCGGTGTGTCGCGTCCGACCTATGCGGGCGGGCTGGGCTTTGGGTTTAAATGGAATATGGGCTGGATGCATGACAGCCTCAGTTATATCCGGCAGGATCCGGTTCATCGACGTCACCATCACGGGACGCTGACGTTTCCTCTGGTGTATGCCTTCAGTGAGAATTACGTGTTGTCGCTTTCTCATGATGAAGTGGTGTACGGCAAAGGTGCTCTGCTGAACAAGATGCCGGGAGATGAGTGGCAGCAAACGGCAAACCTCAGGGCTTATCTGGGCTACATGTACGGTCAGCCGGGGAAGAAGCTGAATTTCATGGGGACTGAAATCGCTCAGAGTGCGGAATGGGATCATGACGGTACACTGGCATGGCATCATCTGCAGTATGGGCGTCATCAGGGCGTGCAGCGACTGGTGAAAGATCTGAATCATCTGTACCGGGAAACGCCTGCATTATATGAACTTGACTGTGATCCATCCGGTTTTGCGTGGCGGGTCTCAGACGATGCTGAACAGAGTGTGATTGCGCATGAGCGTCGGTCGAAACAAGGAGAAACTGTGCTGGTGGTCAGCAATTTTACCCCGGTGCCTCGCGAGGATTATGTGATTCCGGTCTCTATGGCGGGCACTTATGATGTGTTGCTGAATTCAGACGATACGACTTACTGGGGCAGCGGTTTGCCAATCCAATCGCAGGTCATCTCTCAATGCCATGAGGGGCAACAAATGCATCAGGTGCGTCTGTCATTACCCCCATTGTCGACCTTATTTTATACCAATCGCAGTAAATAACTGGTCATCTTAGCTTGTTCAAATATTCGATCACTGCGTTAGATTTTTTGATTGTAGAATCACGACTTATCTAAAAAGTCTGCCTTGTTCTCAAACATTTCCCCTGCGCTATTTCTGATCATTGACTTACTTTGATTGGTATTACAGGTGAAATCCGCTTAATTGGGGGCACTGAAGTCAACGGTTTCAAGCGGGTTTGGACAATACTGACGGGTTTTGTCCAAGACCTGCTTTTTCAGATCATTGTTTGCATCAATTTCCGGATATTTCTTTCGCAGTGCTTCGGTACACTTTTCTGTTTCCTGAAATAAGGTGGTGAGCTTTCCCTGCGAACTCATCAGCTGACTGATGTCGTTCCCTTCTTCTGTTTTCATCGACTGTAAAGCTTTCTCAAGCTCAGCATAGGGTGCAGCCAGACAACCGCAGACATCTCTTGCAGCCTGATCCAGATTGTCAGCATAGGACGGTAAAGTCATCATGCTGACGGTCAGAAATAAAAATGGACGTAATTGCATATCAGCCTCGGTTGAGTTTTTATCGGGCAAGAAAAAGACCGCCTGTGATAATTCTGCGGTTCCTGCATGCATATCTTTGACAGTGCGTCATATCATCAATGAGTTGCAGGGCCCAGGCACATCAGACAAATACTCATACTGCATTCTTCGGATCGCAAAAAATTATGAGTGTTATTTTTGCGACACTGCTCAAAAAATCCGCTCCCTATACTCAAGGTTAGCTGCACTAGTGACGATGCATTACTTGTATTAGATATACCTAATAAAACAAAGCGTACATATATTCAGCGTGTCGATTTAGGGGGTTTTATGAAATGCGTACATCGCTGTCACGGTGTCTGGATACCTGTTGTTCTGCTCACAGCCACGGCATCTCAAGCCTGGGCCGACAGCAGTAAATCCAGTTTTGTCAGTTCAGTTTCAGATGAAGTAATGAACTCACTCTCCACGATTGCGAACGATGTCCGCATTGATAAAGCCAGTCAGAAAGAATCCCTACACCCGGCGGTCAGCCTGTTTTCTTCTCCTTTAGCGTTGTATCCCGGCGATGTCAGCAGCCGGACCAGCAGTATTCGTGAAGATAGCCGAACCCGCAGCTTCTATGGATCCGCTTATGCAGGACCTGAATACGCGCAAACCTCGTATTTTGATAACTCTCAGGGCGGATTGGGGACGTATATGCGAGTTGCTCGCGCGCAGCCGCAGCTGACCTTGAATCAGTCACCGATTGGGCGCACACAACCTGTGGTCACGGATGGTTATTCCCTGACCATGGGGGGAGATTATCTGCTGAATAACAACTACCTGTTTGGTCTGGCGCTCGGTATGCCAACCTATCGATCTGCGGATTACGATAACGAGCAGGGCAGTGATATTGATGGTCTGGTGGCATCCGGGTACTTCAGTTACTTCGAAAACGAATGGTTTCTGGATTTCACTGCCAGTTACGCGCTGATCGATACGGATATGGAGCGTCAGGTGAATATGTACAGCGATCCTGTGGTTAGCAGTATGGATGATGCAGACTCTGATGTCTGGGTGTTTACACTGGGGGGCGGCTATGTGGTCGATTATCCCTATGCGAAGGTCGCGCTGGAAAGTTCCGTACAGTACACATTGTCTGATCAGGATCGCTATAACGAGCGGCTATCGAAAGGCAATTCGAATTATGTCATTTCGCAGGTAGACGATATCAATAAACTTGAGGGGATGACTTTCATTACCGGCGCAACGATTTCTAAACCGTTTCGTACCAGTCTTGGGTTATTTCAGCCTTATGTGAAAAGTTATCTGCATTATGATTATCAGTACGATTCAGATCGGATCATCAGCCAGTTCCGGTCTGCGTATACAAGCAGTAACCTGCCTGTGATTACTCAGGCTGATGATCGATTCTATGGCCGCTTTCATGCCGGCGTTTCCGGTGCATTTAACGATAAATGGATTGGTTATGCAGAAGCCAGCACACTGGTCGGGTTGAATGACTTGAATCCCGCTCTGTACAGCGTGGGGGTGATTATTCCATTCCGTTAAACCAACAACCCGCCGGAGAGGCGGGCTGAGTGAGTTGATTATCCACCGTAATACAGACAGATCCGCTGGCCGTCAATTTCTTTGATATCAAACGGGATCTCGTACATTTCCTCCATAATCGTTTTTTCGATCACGTCATGAACTTTTCCGCTTGCAACCACTTCTCCGCGTTTCATCGCAATGATGTTATCTGAATAGCAGGAACTGAAATTGATATCGTGAATCACGATCACCACAGCTTTGTGCATTTCTTTTGCGAGTCGGCGAAGCGTCATCATGATGTCCACGGAATGACGGATATCCAGATTGTTTAACGGCTCATCGAGAAAGATATAGTCTGTATCTTGTGCAACGACCATGGCAATAAAGGCCATCTGTCGCTGGCCGCCACTGAGTTCATCGATAAAGCGATCCTGAATTTCACGGATCCCCAGATGATCCAGGGCTTCATCGATAATACGGTTATCTTCAGGCGTCAGCCGTCCCTGTGAATGCGGATAACGACCAAAGGCCACCAGCTCACGGACTTTGAACCGCATGTTTATGTTATTGGATTGTCGCAGGACAGCCAAACGCTTCGACAGCGCTTTGCTGTCCCATTGGGAGAGCGGTGTGCCAGCAATCACGACTTCACCGGCATCGCTTTGGGTCAGTCGGCTCGCCATGGACAGCAGGGTACTTTTACCGGCACCATTCGGACCGATAATCGATGTAACTTCACCTTTGGGAAAAAGCGCCGAGGCATGTTTGACCACAGGGGTGTTGCCGTAATGTTTGGTTAATCCGGTTAATTCAATCATAAGTTTCAGATTTTATTTCGGGTCAGCAGGTACAGAAAATAACTCCCACCGACAAAGTTAATCAGGACACTCACTGTTGTTTCAAAGTGCAGGACTTTTTCCACAAAATACTGACCGCTGATCAGTAGTAGGACAGCCATCAGGCTGGCGATCAGAATCAGGTTTCTGTGATGGTATGTCCGAAATATTTCTCGCGTCAGGCTGACAACAATCAAGCCGAAGAAAAGAACGGGGCCAACCAGTGCGGTCGAGACTGAAATCATCACAGAGACGACCAGCATGACCTGCAGCGTGAGTTTGCGGGTATCGACCCCCAAACTCTTGGCGTTATCCTCACCCAGCCACATCACATCTAATTGCGGGGACAGTCGCAGCAAGTACAAGAGGCAAATCAGGAGCATCGGAATACACCAGTAAACCAATTCACTGTTTACATTGTTAAAACTGGCAAACATTGCGTTCTGAACCACAGTGAACTCATTCGGGTCGATGAGCATGGCAAAGAAGTTCGAGATGTTGGAGAACAGGCTGCCCAGTACGATCCCCAGGAGCAGCAGGGTAAAAACGTTGGTATTGCGGCGACGGAAATAGAGACTGAACAGCAGGGTAGACAGGCCAGTCATCAGGAACACACAAACAAAGAAATTGATCTTCTGATTGATAATCAGAAAGCTGGCGCTGCCAAAGATCACCACAATCAAGGTTTGCAGCATGACGTAAAGAAAGTCAAAGCCAAGAATCGAAGGGGTCAGAATCCGGTTATTGGTGATGGTCTGGAACACTATTGAAGAGGCTGAAATAGCAATGGCTGCCAGACAAATCGCCAGGACTTTCGGAATACGACGGGACAGAAAGAAGCTGTAGTTATCCGGTGTGAGTCCCTGACCGATGAAATAGCCAATGACCAGCACAGACAACGCTGCCATCCAGAGAACTTTCATGGAATCACGCATTGGTTTTGTCCTTGAGAACCAGATAGATGAACGCAGCACCGCCGAGCACAGACACGATCATCGAGATTGGGATTTCATACGGAAAAATAATCAATCGTCCCAGAATGTCACAGGCCAGGACGACCACAACGCCCCAGAAGGCTGTCCAGGGCAGGTTGCGCTTCATGTTGTCGCCGAGGAATAAAGACACCAGATTCGGAATAATCAGGCCGACAAAATAAATCACCCCGACGATCATGACGACGGACGCTGAAATAACGGCGACGATAACAACGCCGATCAGCACGATATTCTGATAGTTCAGGCCGATATTTTTCGCGAAACTCTCGCCAACACTGGCCGCACTGAACTGGCTGGCAAAGTGATAGGCAAGCACAGAGGCCGGAATCGCAAGGTACAACAGCTCATACTGCCCCTGAAGGACGGAGGAAAAGTTAGCAATTGTCCAGGTTTCCATGGTCTGAACCAGATCATATTTGTAGGCAATGAACTGTGTAAATGCGGAGACCACATTGCCAAACATCATCCCAATCAGAGGAACAAGTACTGTATTTTTGAAGGTGAGTCGTTGCAGAAACTTGACGAACAGCAGTGTGCCACCGACTGCAAATGCAAAAATGACCGCTAAATCCACCCATTTGCTCAAACCGGTGAAGAACACCATGCTGGCCACATAACCAAGCAGGGCGCAGTCGATGGTGCCTGTGGTATCCGGTGCGGCAAATCGGTTCTGACAGATCTGCTGCATGATGAGTCCGGCAATGCTTAATCCCGCACCCGCCAGACAAACGGCAAGCAACCGGGGTATACGGCTGGCAATCAGGATAGACGTCGCTTCCAGGTCACCTTGCCATAACTGGCTGAGATGCAGGTCTGCAACACCAACGGATAAAGAGGCTGCACTGAGCAATAAGAGCAAAGTGCCCGAAATAAATATACGGGAATAATAAATACTTGATGACTTCATAGTAAACCGAGACCTGCCCGAAGGCAGATCTCACAACATGGGTTAGAACAGGGCGTTAATATCGTCGATCATCAGCTCGGTCGCTGTTGCGCCAGCCATGGTGATATACCAGGCATTCGGGTTCAGGTAGACAATATGATTCTGCTTGAAAGCTGGCGTGGATTTGACCAGCGGATTATCGAAACGGGCTTTCGCTTTACCGGTATCGCGGCCAATGGCTTGTTCACGGTCAAGCACGAGCAGGGCATCTGGCTTAGCATCTGCGATATATTCAAATGAAATCAGGTTGCCGTGTGGGCCGCCTGCGGACACTTTCTCGCTTCTGGCAGGGGAGAAGCCAAAATCGTTGAAGACCATAGAAAAACGACTGCCTTCATTAAACATGGCGAGTTTGTTGCCGTTGTTCATCAGCATCAGTGCATTCATGCCACTGTCTTTGACACGTTTTTGGGTGGCATCCAGTTTGGTCTGGACTTCCGAAATCAGTTGTTCTGCTTCAGCCTGTTTGTTGAAGATCTCACCCAGCATCCGCCAGTTTTTCTGTGCATCCTGCCAGTATTGCCCGTACTCGACGGAGTACATAATGGTTGGTGCAATCTCCTGAAGCTGATCCATCAATGCGGTCATTCGTGCTTCAGCAATGATCAGGTCGGGCTTCGCCATGAAAATCGCTTCGAAATCTGGTTCTACAACCGATCCAACGCCCACATATTGATCATCCTGATATTTACTGAGATAAGCAGGCATCATCGATTTCACCACTCCCACTGGCTCAATACCCAGTCGGTTCAGGGTGTCCAGGCTTCCCTGACCCAGTACAACAACCCGTTGTGGGACCTGATCAAGCGTAATTTCACCCAATGCGTGTTTGATTGTTTTGGGGGAGTGGTTCTCAGCGAAGGCCGCTTGCGTGGCAAGCAAACCTGCAGCAAGCAGGACAATGCGAGACAGAAGACCGAATGATTTCATTGTGTATACGTCCTAAGGATGAAATAAGTCGCACAATGCTATTCAATTTACGGAATGTTGTCACGAATAAAACTGAGAATCGTTCTTCTTTGTGTTTGTTTTTGTGGTGCTGCTTTTCGCTTTGCTTGTGAGGGTGATTTATTAAATTCGTTTTAAATCATGCATTTGTGAGTGTTATTGGCGTTGTGCTGAGGTTCGTTCGCCCATCAACGCTTTACATTGATTTACCATTGCCTTGTTATAGCGTTGTTCCGTTCACCAAAGACCAGTGATGCGGCATGAGCTCTCGTATAGTTTTAAAAACCAGTTCGTTGCCTAGGGTGGTGATTGCAGCTTGAACATCGCCACCCCAATGGACCAGACGCTCCTGACAAATGCCGCAAGGTGATAACACCATAAATGCACTCTTTTCATCTTCTCGGCAGAGGCACAATGAATGCGTTACGGCATCATTCAATTTATGCGCTTCTAAGTATGCCCCGACTTCCATGCACAGGGATAGCGCATCATTTTTGATGTCTGGGGCAATGCTGGTTAATATCTTTCCGGAAGCGGTTCTCACCGCTGCTGCGCCACCCCAGCCGGTTGGATATCGCGTTTGAATGAGTTGTATTGCAGCGTCATAAAGATCTTTTTCGATGTGTTCCATTTTGCGGGTTCCATATTGAGCAGCAACATCCGACATGACGTAGCGTGGGATGCATGTGTGCGTTCAATTCAATCGAAGACCAGTGACATCTGAACCGTATCAAAGTATTTGCCATCAAAGTTCATGCCATTGGGAATGACTGTTTCAATGTTAAACCCTAGCTTTTGATACAGATTTAAAGACGCCTGATTATCTGCACGAGTTTCTAGTTCCACGCGCGATACACCTTTTGACTTGGCTTTCGTTAAACACGATTTTAGTAATAGCTCGCCGATACCTTGACCACGGAAATCAGGATGGACTCCCATGCCTAACTGACCACGATGCCTGAGGGTGGGGGCCCAATGCGAAAAAATATCGGCCCACCCGACAACTTGTTGACCGGCTAATGCAATCCACTGAATCGCATCATTTGCTACGTTTTCTTTCACAAATTGGGTGAAAGTTTCCAGCGGTAAGGCTGCTGTCTGTGCCAGATATTGTTTCTCTTTGGCAACGGTATCTAAGCATTGATGAAAACTGATTACATGTGATGAGCTGACTGGGGTAATGATGACGTTTTCATGCGGTTGTAAATTGATCTTCAAGATGCCACTCCATGATGAATCATGTTGTTCAATCCAACCCGATTTTGGCGCGATGGATTGCAGCTTCAATCGCCGATTTTGCTTGCGGACTATTTTTCCAGCAGGTTGTTCGCAGCATTGACGCAACTCTTTCTGCAATGTCTTCTGCGCGATAAGTTGCTAACTCGGACATTGAGTCGATGCCAATTTCTTCAAATCGTTTCAAAACAGTCGGGCCGACACCCTTCACAGCCAATAGCGCTTCTCGCTCAGATTTCGAAAATGCCATACTTTCTCCTGATCAATTGCTGTGGGATAGGAAATTGAAAGATTTCAGAGGCACAAATCACGTCTCTGAAAATCAGAGAACACGCTATACGAAAGGGGCTGATTTGAAAAGTGCGAGAATATGCAAATGTGAGAATGGGCTGGATAAATGGAAGGTGCCAGAGAAAATGTACATAGAGCCAAAGTATGGCTCTATGTAAAGGAATGATGCTCGTAGAAAACCTTATTTATAGAAGGCTTCTACTTCACCTTTCAGTTTGATCAGCATGGGCTGACCCCAGCGGTCTTTTGCTTTTGGAGATGCGATTTTCACCCAGCCTTCGCTGATGCAGTATTCTTCAACATCGGTGCGTTCTTTACCATTGAGTCGAATGCCAATCGCGTGCTCAAAGCACTCTGCCACATAGTGTGGGCTGCGCGGATTGCCCGCCAGATGATCCGGTAAAGCTGGTTTAGCGTTGTTGTCGCTCATATTAATGACCTGAGAATGGATATCGAGAGGTGCATTTTAGTCAAGTCACCCCTTTGGCTCAAGATGATGAGGACAGACGCCTGAAGAAAAAATCTGCCTTATCAATTTCAATGCTTTTCGAATGAACTCTCACAATCATCACTTGCCTCTATACACTGGAATTAAACTCAGACACTGTTTATTTATCCAGTTCTTATTCAAGCAACCTTATGACAACAGCCAGAAGCCAACTTATCAGTGTTGAAGCAACACCTTATTATCACTGTGTTTCCCGATGTGTTCGCCGATCCTATTTGTGCGGTTATGACCAATTGACACAGACCAGCTACGCGCATCCAAGATGATGAGGACAGACGCCTGAAGAAAAAATCTGCCTTATCAATTTCAATGCTTTTCGAATGAACTCTCACAATCATCACTTGCCTCTATACACTGGAATTAAACTCAGACACTGTTTATTTATCCAGTTCTTATTCAAGCAACCTTATGACAACAGCCAGAAGCCAACTTATCAGTGTTGAAGCAACACCTTATTATCACTGTGTTTCCCGATGTGTTCGCCGATCCTATTTGTGCGGTTATGACCAATTGACACAGACCAGCTACGCGCATCGGCGTGCTTGGGTAGAGGAGCGATTACAGCTTATATCAAGCATGTTCTGTATTGGTGTCTGTGCTTATGCAATCATGAGCAATCACTATCATGTTGTGCTTTATATCAACATGAAGCAAGCCCAGGGCCTTTCTGAACAGGAGGTGATTCAACGCTGGCTCACCTTACATCGAGCGCCGGTATTGATACAAAGATACTTAAAAGGTGAGCTTTTATCGGACACAGAAACAACGGCATGCCGGGCAATCATCAAAACCTGGCGGGAGCGCCTCTGCTCTATTAGCTGGTTCATGCGTCTGCTCAATCAACATATTGCTCAGGAGGCCAACCGCGAAGATGGCTGTACCGGCCATTTTTGGGAAGGGCGTTTCAAAAGTCAGGCATTGCTGGATGAAAAAGCATTAGCCGCGGCCATGGCTTATGTTGATCTGAACCCGATTCGAGCCGGTATTGCTGACACACCTGAAACGTCCGATTTTACATCGGTGAAAGCCCGTATTGAATCGCTTCACAAAGACATGAAAACCGCCCCATTTCTCTTTCCGTTCGCAGGGAATCCAAGAAAGCAAGAGGCGGAAGGGCTGCCATTTCGACTCATGGATTACCTTCAACTGCTTGACTGGACTGGCCGACAGGTGAAAAGTAGATCTCATCATTGTATCGCTGCAACGCAGTCGCCTATTCTCAAACGACTTGGTCTGGATTCGGTTGCATGGCTGAGTATTTGCACAACAATAGAAAAGGGGACATTGATCGGTCCCGCTTCAGTAATGCAAGACGCTTTGCCGCATTTCAACCGGCAGCGATGTTCTGGATTACAAATTCCGTAGCGTGATGCAACGACACTGAACTCTCATTGCACTCTCATTGCACAAGCGTTCGCTTCTGTGCCCCAACTCGCCTGAAAATCACTGTTATTGCCGCAGTAATGGCTCCTGAATTCCAAAATACTATCGTTTGATGAATGAACTTGTTTTTTGAACATTGTTCATCGAAGCAATTTGGATGTTGGCAGATTTTCTTAGCACGACTGTCCTTTGAAGAAAAATTGTCGGTTCATTTATCTTAATGTGTCTGTCCTTAGACAAGTTACTTAGACAAGTTAGGCAACTAAAAAGTGAAGCGACTGTCCCTTCAGCTCCGGCTGTAGCTTTTTCATGCGCCTGTCCCTTCAGCTTATGAGGACTTAGCTTGAAGTGTCTGTCCTTGTTACGCCCCTTGTTACGCCCAGGCCCCCCTGCAATGGGAGCGAAAAGTGGCCTTTATGGAATGACTGCATTGGAATCACGGCTTCGGAATGCTGCGATAAAGCTTGTTGATTTGGCGGTTTTGCGTGAAGTAGAGTTCGATTTCGGCTTGAATGCCGGGGTTAACCTTATAATCGTGTTCTTTTTGGAAGTTGAGACTTGGCGTGAGTTTCATGAACAGCCAGTTCTTGTGCAGTCTGCGTTGCCAGCTGAAAGAAATCCAGGCGTTCTCTGCGGCAAGGTTGGGACGACTGTTGGCACTTGTACCGATGGAGTAGGTGAATAGATTCCGGCTGCTCACCCGGTCATAAATTTCGGCCAGATTCACAAACTGCCAGTTGTCATCTTCATCCAGGAACTGTGCGCTGCTCCCAATCCGGAGGATCGTGAGCTCTGCAGGCTCCAGAGCGTAATAGAGATCGACTGACGTCAGACTGCCCGGTCCTTTGCTGTGATAAAAGAACAGCTCCTGACGAAGCAGGCTGGTCCAGCCTTCTCCCAGTTTATCGGTACGTCTGAACTGCGCTCGGGTGAACGGATCGAGTGGAAGGCGCAGCTTCAGGCCGATATCAAAATCGGCATACCATTCGCCGAATTTGCGGCTTTCAAGGCGGACCCCACCAATGGCCCCCCGGTTATCGGTCCGGGTGGTTTCAACCAGTCCCCGTTCTTTGTCTTCGAGGCTTTCAAAGTCTCCTGGATCCGTTTCGAAAATCAATTTCCAGTTCTTTTCGGTATGCGGTAAATCCATCCGCAAAGAGATGCTCGAATCAAACTCAAAATATTCTCGATGTGAATAGATAGGCTGAAGGCGGATCCGCAAATAGCTTTTATTGAGTACGGGATCTTCAAGATCACTCAGGCTCAGGAACTCATCAATATTTGAACTGACTTCGGTGATGGTTTCTGAGAGAGAGGATTGCGTATCCTCCAGCCATGCTGGCATGAGGGTATCTTCTGTGACCCCTTCTGACTGTTGCCAGGGATCCGTTGCGATTGTGTTGTCTGCAAAGCAAATTTTTACCGAACTGAGCCAGAACGTCATGAAAAAAGTAATGATTCCTAACCGATGAAAACATCTCATGTAGGCCCTCGGTGCAATCGCTAACAAATTGAAACACAAGCTATATTCAGTATAGACAAGTGAGATGTTTTGTCCCGATACAATCTTGAGCTTAGTAATTTTTGAATTGGATCTAATTCTTGATTGCAACTGATGAAAAGGATTACATGTTCGGAATGGCGATATTGATGAAAAAACCTTCAGGGATACAGAGTTATGCGAAATGGGAATAATTTGCTGTATTTTTCACTGTGTCGGCAGCACTTTGATGTCATAAAACTCGGCTACAATAAATCGGTATAGAAAACCTATACGCCCCTGTATAGGTTATTTTTGGTGAGGTGTAAGATGGATATGTCAGATTTTGATGGAATTAAACGGGATATCTCACTTAAAGTCGAACATATCTTCGAAGTGTATGAAAATGAACATTATTGCATGCCAACGATGGAGGAATTTCGGGCCTTATTCAATGAACATATTGATGAGTATGTCGGTCCTGACGATTCACTGAGGGGCTCCGGATTGGGTATGCCGTCAGACTTGAAGCAACGGCGTGAGCAGAAGGTATGGCGTGTAGTGAGCGAGTTGGAAGCTGAACAGCGGACACTGCGCTCTGATGAGGACAGCTACATGGCCTGATTATAAGAAATAGGCCGGTGGAAAACACCGGCCTCATGATGTTGAATCATTTTATGTTTGTGTTCGGCCTGCGATGTAAGCTAAAGCTGCATTGGAAGATGGTCGACGGCCAAGTCGCTGACAAATGGCTTCGCCAGCCAAAGCAAGTTTCTGTAAATCAATGCCTGTGTGGATCCCGGATTGTTCACATAAGTAAACCACATCTTCCGTGGCAACATTGCCACTCGCCCCAGGCGCATAAGGGCATCCGCCCAAGCCAGCGACACTGGTATCAATCGTCGAGATTCCCATCAGCAGGGACTGATAAATATTGGCCAGCGCCTGTCCCCAGGTATTGTGACAATGGACTGCAAGCGCTTCAGCCGGGATGTCGCTGAGGCAGGCATTCAGCATGGCTGCAAACCGCAGAGGTGTGGCGCGGCCGATGGTATCGCCCAGCGAAATCTCGTAACAGCCCAACTGATACAGAGCGTGGGCAATGCGCGCGGTTTGCTGAGGAGACGTCGGGCCGTCATACGGACAGTCAGTCACGCAGGATAAATAGCCCCGAACACGAATACCGCTGGATTTCGCTTGCGCGATCACGGGTTTGAACCGGGCCAGACTCTCCTGAATACTGCAGTGAATGTTGTGCTGGCTGAACCCCTCTGACGCTGAAGCAAAAATTGCGACTTCATCGGCACCGGCAGCCAGCGCTCTCTCCAGACCCTTTAGATTTGGGGCGAGGGCTGCGTAAATGACCCCCGATGTTCGGTGGATACCATGAAACACATCTTCAGAATCTGCCATTTGCGGTACCCATTTCGGGGATACAAAGGCGCCGGTTTCAATATACTGAAGACCTGCTGCAGACAGCTGATTCACCAGAGTAATCTTATCGCCCACAGTGACACTGGACTCATTCTGTAATCCATCACGCGGACCCACTTCAACAATGCGAACAGAAGCCGGTAATGTCGGAAGATCTCTGGCCGCTAGGCAATCATTCATGCGCACCTCATTGTGTCTGTCCGTTTACAGATTCCGTCGGGCTCAGCTGGACAAGCTCCTGTCCGTGCTGAACCTGTGTGCCTTGGCTGACCAAAACCGCGTCTACGTGTCCGGCATGGGGCGCGCGCACGGTGTATTCCATTTTCATTGCTTCAATCACGACCAGCCCCTGATCTTTCTCGACTTGCTGTCCCGGATGGCACAGGACTTCGGCAACCACACCGTTTAATGGCGCGACCGGGATATCTTCGGCCTGATTTTCATGGTGTCGATGCGCTGGGTTCAGGCGGTGCAGGATCTGCCTGCCCTGATAAAAGCTCAGAACCTGATCGTCGTCGGCCAGGAACACCAGACGGATCTGTTTCCGGCGGCCAAGAAACTCAACATGACAGTCCAGCGATCGAGAGGCTTCATGGCATGCCAGCAAGGTTAGACTGACCGACGCAAAACTGTTGTTTTCTTCTCCTGTACACAGTTGTTCCAGATTGATGGTATGCGTGACGCCATGGTCAACAGAGAACCAGAACTGGCAGGGCGCGTCCTTGGCATCATACAGGGTAACGATGTGCCGGGCTGGTTGATTGAGTCGCCAGCCAGACAGTGGCGACGACCCCATTTGCCGGAAACATAATGCTGCGGCAGTCAGGAGATCGTTTTCCGGGACAGACACTGAAAGGCCCGTACTCGTGGTCAGCGTAAAGGCATCAACCGGATCCGTGGCCAGCGCATCCTGATACTGCTCAATAAAATGCGTGCTCAGATTGGCCTGTATAAATGCGTCCTGCTTCAGGATCCGTTGCAGGTAGGGCAGGTTGGTCTGAACACCGCCTAACTGATACTGGGCGAGCAGCGACTGTAACTGGTCAATTGCGGCTGTCCTGTTCTCTCCCCAGGCGATGATTTTGGCCAGCATGGGATCGTAATAGGTTGTGACGGTGTCACCTTGTGCGATGCCACTGTCGATTCTGGTCCGGACAGGTTGTGCGGCATTTGAGTCCGGATGTTGATAGGCTGGTTCAGACAAAAATTCAATCAGACCGGAGGCGGGCAGGAAGCCTTGTGCTGTGTCTTCGGCATAGAGCCGGGCTTCGATGGCATGTCCCTGATGGCGGATGTCAGCTTGAGCGAGCGGTAACGGGCGTCCTTCTGCGATGTGAATTTGCCACTGCACCAAATCCTGACCTGTGATCAGTTCGGTGACTGGATGCTCCACCTGCAACCGGGTGTTCATTTCCATGAAATAGTAGGTCTGGCTGTCCGGGTCAAACAGAAACTCGACGGTCCCCGCTCCGACATACGCAATCGCTAATGCTGCCTGAACTGCGGTGTCTCCCATCTTCCGTCGTAAATCATCGGACAATCCTGGCGCAGGCGCTTCTTCAATGATTTTCTGGTGGCGGCGCTGAACTGAACAGTCCCGATCGGAAAGATACACACAGTGGCCGTGCTGGTCTGCGAAGACCTGAACCTCGATGTGTCGCGGCTCGGTCAGATACTTTTCCAGTAACAGGGCTTCATCGCCAAAGGCGGAACGGGCTTCCCGTTTGGCTGAACGGATCGCCTCGGACAGTTCTGATTCGTGCCGGACGATTTTCATGCCTTTACCGCCACCGCCAAGCGCGGGTTTCAGAATCACGGGATAGCCAATTTTCGCCGCTGCCTGAGTCAGGTTGTCGGTATTGTCATCCGCACCATGGTAACCGGGGAGCAGGGGAACACCGGCTTTTTCCATAATGCTTTTAGCGTCTGATTTGGAACTCATGACAGCCATCGCTGCAGGAGGCGGGCCAATGAACCGGATGCCGTGCTGCTCGCAGGCTTTGGCGAAATCAACATTTTCAGACAGGAAACCATAGCCAGGATGAATCGCATCTGCCTGACTGGCCGTCGCCGCACCGATGATTTTTTCAATCACCAGATAGGATTCAAGCGCAGGGGCAGGGCCGATGCAGATGGCTTCGTCCGCCATGCGGACATGTCTGGCATGACGATCGGCTTCGGAATAGACCGCAATGGTCACAATGCCCATTTGTTGTGCGCTCCGGATCACCCGACAGGCAATTTCACCGCGGTTCGCGATGAACAATCGACGAATGTTGGCGGGGACAGACACAGCAGGTTGTCCTGAAATTTGTGCGGCCTCCGTTACGGATGTTTCAAAGAGTGGCTGCAGCCGATCACCGGGCTTACTCATCTTTCGCTCCTTGCAAAGACTGACTGGTATCCCAGTCCGGACGACGTTTTTCAAAAAATGCAGAAAGCCCTTCCTGTCCCTGAGCCGAGACCCGGATATCTGCAATCATTTCACTGGTCAGCCGGATGAGCTTTTCATCAATAGCTGACTGAGCACACATCTGACAGAGCTGCTTTACCTGACTGAGTGCAGCAGGACTGTTTGCCAGCAGCACTTCAATGGTTTGCTGAAGTTCGGTTTCCAACTGATCAGCCGGACAGGCATGATGTAAGACACCCAACTGCAGGGCTGTTGCTGCATCAAAGGTTTCGGCTGTCAGCATCAGACGCCTGGCCTGTCGCTGGCCCATGGCCCGGCAGACATAGGGACCGATCGTTGCCGGAATCAGACCCAGCTTTACTTCACTCAGTTTGAAGCGTGCGCTGTCAGCGCCCAGTGCGATATCGCAGCAGCTGATCAGCCCCAATGCGCCGCCAAATGCAGCCCCCTGAACCATCGCAATGCTCGGATGCGGGAAGGTATCCAGCTCATACATCAGCGAAGCCAGTGCCTGAGCATCATTAAGATTGTCATGACGGCTTTTCTGAGCCATGGCTTTCATCCAGTTCAGATCAGCCCCGGCAGAAAAGTGTTTTCCGGCCGCACTGAGGACCAGTACGCGCACATCCGAATGTTTGGCCAGTTGCTGCAGGTAGTGACGCAGGGCAGCAATCAGCAGATCATCAAATGCATTGGATTTCTCCGGGCGGTTCAGGGTCAGGTGCGCAATGCCACGACGACTGATCGAACACAACACCGGATCGCTGGCCGTGGCGTGCAGAATTTCAGCAATGTCACCGGGTTGGAATACGGGTATTTCATGAGTATGCATGGGTTGTCCTCGCGGCTACATCCGGAATATTCCGAACGGGCTATCTTCAATCGGGGCATTGGCGGCGGCCTTCAACGCGAGACCTATTACGTCCCGCGTCTGAGTCGGATCGATAATACCGTCATCCCACAACCGGGCACTGGCAAAATACGGAGAGCCTTCTTGTTCATAGCGCTCAAGAATGGGCTGCCTGAACGCAGTTTCTGCTTCCGGCGACCAGGTTTCCCCCTGACGTGCTTTTGCGTCTCGGGTCACCTGTGCCATCACACCGGCTGCCTGTTCACCCCCCATGACTGAAATCCGGGCATTGGGCCACATCCAGATCATCGTCGGGTCGTAGGCTCGTCCGCACATCCCGTAGTTACCGGCGCCGTAAGAACCGCCAATGATCACGGTAAATTTCGGCACATTGGCACAGGCCACAGCCATCACCATTTTTGCGCCGTGCTTGGCAATCCCTTCTGCTTCATATTTCTTACCCACCATAAAGCCCGTGATGTTCTGTAAAAAGAGCAGCGGAATTTTGCGCTGGGTACACAGCTGAATGAAGTGGGCACCTTTTTGTGCGGATTCCGAGAACAGAATGCCCTGATTCGCAACGATACCCACCGGATGACCATGCAGACTGGCAAAGCCGCAAATCAGGGTGTCGCCATAGAGCGCTTTGAATTCGTCGAACTCAGAATCATCCACCAGCCGTGCAATCACTTCCCGGGCATCAATCTGTTTCTTGAGATCAGTACCGACGATGCCGTAGAGATCCGTTGCCGGGTAGCGCGGTGGTTTCACGGCTTCAGACATGACTGCCTGTCCTGAGATGCGCGCTTGCTGACAACTGTGGACTGCCTGCCTGGCCAGCGTCAGTGCATGGGCTTCATCGTCGGCATAATAATCCGCAACGCCCGAGGTTTTGCAGTGCACATCTGCGCCGCCCAAGTCTTCTGCACTGACATCTTCCCCCGTCGCTGCTTTGACCAGCGGCGGTCCGGCGAGGAAAATGGTGCCCTGATTTCTGACCATGATGGCAACATCAGCCATTGCCGGGACATAGGCGCCCCCGGCAGTACACAACCCGAGGACAATCGCAATCTGCGGAATGCCTTTGGCAGACATTCTGGCCTGATTGAAAAAGATCCGGCCAAAATGATCTTTATCCGGAAAGACTTCTGCCTGATGGGGGAGGTTTGCACCACCTGAGTCCACCAGATACAGGCAGGGCAGGTGACAACGTTCGGCAATTTCCTGCGCTCTGAGATGTTTTTTGACAGTCAGCGGATAGTAAGTACCGCCTTTGACGGTTGGATCATTGGCGATGATCATCACATCGCGACCGGCGACCTGGCCGATCCCTGCGACGACGCCCGCACAGGGAATTGCTTCCGCATAGACTTCCCAGGCGGCAAACTGGCCGACTTCCAGAAAGGGACTGCCCGAATCCAGCAATCGCTCAATCCGCTCCCGAACCGGCAATTTTCCTTTCGACCGTTGTCTGGCCTGCGCCGCCTCACCACCGCCTTGCAACTGAATACTGACACGTGTCTGCAGTTCATCAACTACAGCAGCCATCGCCTGATGATTCTGCTGAAACTGTGCATCATGCGGCTGAATACGGCTTTCAATTTTCGCCATGAATCTGTTCCCTGATCTGGTTTATTTGCTTTGTTCGAATAATTCGCGTCCGATAAGCATCCGGCGAATCTCTGAGGTTCCGGCACCAATTTCGTACAACTTGGCATCCCGAAGCAGGCGGCCTGTCGGAAATTCATTGATATAGCCGTTTCCGCCCAGCAACTGAATGGCATCCAAAGCCATCTGCGTGGCCAGTTCAGCGCAATACAGAATGACACCGGCAGCATCCTGACGCGTGGTTTCACCCCGGTCACAGGCCGCGGCAACGGTATAAACATAAGCGCGTGCCGCATTCATACGCGTATACATATCGGCGATTTTGGCCTGAACCAGCTGAAATTCCCCGATGGATTTTCCGAACTGTTTACGGTCATGAATGTAAGGCAGACACACATCCAGACAGGCACGCATGATGCCTAACGGACCTGCAGCGAGAACAACACGCTCGTAATCCAGGCCGCTCATCAGTACCTCGACGCCGCGATTCAACTGGCCCAAGAGATTTTCTGAGGGGACTTCACAGTTTTTGAATACCAGTTCGCAGGTATTCGAACCGCGCATCCCCAGCTTGTCGAGTTTTTGCGCCTGACTGAATCCGGGGAAGCCTTTTTCAATCAGGAAGGCGCTGATCCCACGGGATCCGGCCTGAGGATCCGTTTTGGCGTAGACCACAAAGGTGTGGGCATCTGGCCCGTTGGTGATCCACATTTTGCTGCCGTTGAGCACAAACACATCGCCGTGTTGTTCGGCTTTGAGCTGCATGCTGACCACATCTGAACCCGCGTTGGCTTCACTCATCGCCAGTGCGCCAACATGCTCCCCGGAGATGAGCTTCGGCAGATATTTTTCTTTCTGTGCCTGCGTCCCATTGCGGAAAATCTGATTCACGCACAAATTGGAATGGGCGCCATAACTCAGCCCGACGGATGCGGAAGCACGGCTGATTTCTTCCATCGCCACCACATGGGCCAGATAACCCATCCCAGCGCCACCAAAGGATTCACTCACTGTGACCCCAAGCAGCCCCATTTCTCCGAATTTCGGCCACAAATGCGATGGGAACTGGTTGTCTTTGTCGATCTGTTCCGCAATCGGTGCGATTGCATCGGCAGCAAAATGATTGACGTGGTCCCGAAGCATGTCCAGTGTTTCACCCAGCCCGAAATTGAGCGGTGTAAACAGGTCTTTCATAACATCTCCCTTGGGTCCGGCAAGCCGGACATTTCATGAGAAACGACTGAATTCTCAACTGATAACAAGACGATGGAATGCCTCAGAGCAGGCGGTTATTCCAGAGTCTTCCGATGATTGTGACGATTTTTGTGCTGACGGTTATTCTGGCCCAGCGCGTGTTCACATCGTTCTTTGGCAGTATCGAGATCCTGCATGATGACCTGGATATCATCCAGTTGCCGTTGCAACTTGTCCTGTTTTTCATCAATGATTTTAATCATTTGACGTAACTGACTGTCGCTCTGATCGGTATCGTACAGGTCAAACAATTCCCGGATTTCTGCCAGAGAAAACCCCAGCCGTTTGCCGCGAAGGATCAGTTTCAGCCGGATCTTATCCCGGCGCTGGTAGACCCGGATGGCGCCTTCACGATCCGGCTGCAACAGGCCGACATCCTCGTAAAACCGGATACTGCGGGTTGTGATGCCGAATTCTCTGGCCAGTTCACTGATTTTAAAGGTCTCCACCACACTGCTGTCCTCCCGTTGTGAGCGAAAGCAGGACAGCGAAATGACTGCCGCAGACTTAAGCCTGAATATGGATATTGTCAGTAAGATGGCAACAATTCTGTACGGTTAGTCATTGATTGTGTTGTCATCTTGTTTCTTAACGTTTACGTAAATGTTAGTGCTATGCTTACGAAAACGTCAAGCAAAGTGGAGCCGGGAAAATGGAAGCCAGCACCAATTCATCAGCGGTCGCATCAGGCGACAAAGAAGTCTGGATCGTATCTGCAAAACGTACTCCCCTGGGGAGTTTTCAGGGACAGTTTGCGTCGTTGTCTGCGCCAACACTGGGGGCATACGCGGTGAAAGGCGCGCTGGAAAGTATTGGAATTTTTACCGATGCGCTGTGGCCATCCAAATCAGACGGAATCCGCATTGATGAAGTGCTGATGGGATGTGTTTTACCGGCCGGGTGCGGACAAGCGCCTGCACGTCAGGCGGCACTGAATGCCGGATTACCGATTTCAACAGGCTGTGTGACTGTGAATAAAGTCTGCGGGTCCGGCATGAAAACCGTCATGCTGGCCACGGATATGATTCGCGCTGGCAGCATTCACACCGCCATCGCGGGGGGCATGGAAAGCATGACCAACGCGCCGTATCTGCTCAAGCAAGCCAGAGAAGGCTTCCGTCTGGGCCATCAGACAACGCACGATCACATGTTTTTAGATGGCTTGCAGGATGCCTATGAAGGCGATCTCATGGGAGTGTATGCCCAGCGCACAGCAGACGCGACTGCTTTCAGCCGGGAGTCGATGGACGAGTGGGCCGCACTGTCGGTCCAGCGGGCGCGTCAGGCGATTGATGACGGAGCGTTTGATCAGGAAACATGCCCTGTGGTGGTTGCTGATCGCAGAGGGGAGCATCTGGTGAAAACGGATGAGCACCCGCATGAAGTCGATCCGGAAAAAATTCCGAAACTGAAACCCGTATTTGCCAAAGACGGCAGTGTCACGGCCGCCAATTCCAGTGCGATTGCAGATGGTGCCGCTGCCTTGCTGCTGATGGACAGTGATACGGCACGACAACATGGCCTTGAGCCGCTGGCGATTGTGCGGGGACAGTCGACTCACGCGCGTCTGCCTGCTGAATTTACGATTGCGCCTGTAGATGCGATCCGTCAGTTGCTCGATCAACTGTCGTGGCGTGCTGAAGACGTAGATCTCTGGGAAATCAACGAAGCGTTTGCAGTGGTCACTCAAATTGCGGTGAAGGAGCTTCAGCTGGATGCCGAGAAAGTCAACATCCATGGCGGAGCCTGCGCTTTGGGTCATCCGATTGGTGCCAGCGGCGCTCGGATCCTTGTCAGCCTGATTCATGCTTTGCGACGCATACAGCAAAACGGCAAATCCGTTCGGCGCGGCATTGCATCACTCTGTATTGGTGGCGGAGAGGCAACAGCCATCGCCATTGAACTACCTTCTGATTAAATCAATGGTCGGGTAGCTGTATCACCGATCAGGAACGAACAGTGGAGAGGACAACCCCATGATTGAGAAAGTACCGCAGTTTATTGAAGGCCAGTTTCGCCAGTCACGCACTGAGGAATGGATTGATGTGACAAACCCGGCAACGAATGAAGTGATTGCGCAGTTGCCCTGTGCACTGACATCAGAGATCGATCAGGCGATTGCCAGTGCCAAAGCAACTTTTGAAAAGTGGAAAGAAGTGCCGGTTCCGGAACGGGCCCGACTAATGCTGAGTTATCAGCAGCTTCTGAAAGCACATCATGACGAGTTAGCCTGTCTGCTGTCTAGCGAAACCGGCAAAATTCTGGCGGATGCCAAAGGGGATGTCTGGCGTGGGATTGAAGTGGTTGAACAGGCCGCGAATATTGCCAGCCTGATGATGGGGGAAACCAGTGAAAATGTCGCCAAGCATATTGATACCTTTTCGCTGACGCAGCCGCTGGGTGTGTGCAGTGGGATCACGCCTTTTAACTTCCCCGCGATGATCCCGCTGTGGATGTTTCCGCTGGCCATTGCGGCCGGGAATACTTTTATCCTCAAACCGTCTGATCAGGTGCCGCTGACCTCGGTTCGTCTGGCGGAACTCTTCGAACAGGCGGGGGCGCCTCCGGGTGTGCTGCAAGTGGTGCATGGCCGAAAAGCTCAGGTGGATCACATTCTGGAGCATCCGGACATCCGAACGGTCTCCTTTGTTGGATCGGTGCCCGTTGCCCGGTACATCTACCAGACAGGCACCCAGCATCTGAAACGCGTTCAGGCGTTTGCCGGCGCGAAAAACCATCTGGTGGTGATGCCGGATGCCAATAAAGCGCAGGTGATTAATAATCTGGTGGGCGCTTCGGTGGGCGCGGCCGGGCAGCGCTGTATGGCGATTTCCGTTGCTGTGTTTGTCGATGGTGCCAAAGACTGGATCCCAGAACTCAAAGAAGCGATGGCCAGGATGAAGCCGGGCGGCTGGGATGAAGAGGACGCGGCCTATGGCCCGCTGATCAGCCCCGAAGCGAAAACGCGTGTGCTGCGTTTGATTCAGGAAGGTAAATCTCAGGGCGCAGTCTGTGAACTCGACGGGAGTGAATGCACGGTTAAAGATTATCCGAACGGCAACTGGGTGGGCCCGACGCTGTTCAGCGGCGTGACGCCAGAAATGAGCATCTATCGCGAAGAAATTTTCGGACCGGTGCTGGTGTGTGTGGAAGTCAATTCGTTGGAAGAAGCCATCGCGCTGATCAATGAGAATCCATATGGTAACGGAACGTCCATCTTCACCGCCAGCGGTGCTGCTGCCCGTAAATTCCAGCATGAGATTCAGGTGGGTCAGGTTGGCATTAATGTGCCGATTCCTGTGCCATTACCGTTCTTTTCATTCACCGGATGGCGCGGCAGTTTCTATGGTGACCTGCATGCCTATGGCAAACAGGCGGTCCGTTTCTACACCGAGACCAAGACCGTGACTTCGCGCTGGTTTGATGACGATATTCCGAAAGGACCGAATCTGACGATCAACATGGATCACTGATCCTCATATCAACCGGAGCAAAGCAATGGATTTTGAACTCAACGAAGATCAGGCTGCTTTTGCCGAGGCTGCCCGCCAGTTCTCGCAAGAACAGCTGTTACCGATGGCTGCGAGTTGGGATGAAACGTCCACTTTCCCGAAATCTGTCTTACGACAGGCGGGTGAAATGGGCTTCCTCAGTCTGTATACGCCAGTCGAGCATGGGGGGATGGGTCTGAGCCGTCTTGATGCCTCGATGATTTTCGAGCAACTGGCGATGGGCTGTACGTCGACGACGGCTTTTATGACGATTCACAATATGGTGACCTGGATGATTGCCAGTTTCGGGTCGGAAGCCGCCAAAGCGGCATGTTGTCCCAAGCTGATCACCGGGGAGTGGCTCGGATCTTATTGTCTGACAGAAGCCAATGCCGGATCGGATGCTGCGTCTCTGACCACAAAAGCCGAACGGAAAGGCGATACCTATGAGATCTCCGGATCCAAAGCGTTTATTTCCGGCGCGGGAGATACGGATGTTCTGGTTGTGATGGCACGGACTGGCGAAGTTGGTGCCAGCGGGATTTCTGCCTTTATTATTCCGGCGGATGCCGACGGCATCAGTTATGGCCGCAAAGAGCCCAAACTGGGCTGGCACAGTCAGCCCACCCGGGCCGTGACTTTTGACCGCGTCACCATTCCTGCGCACTTCCGGTTGGGTGAAGAAGGTGAAGGGTTTCGATTTGCGATGAAAGGACTGGATGGAGGCCGGATTAATATTGCCACCTGCTCTGTGGGAACGGCGCAACAGGCACTGAATCTGGCACGGGCATACATGACCGAAAGAAAACAGTTCGGTAAACCGCTGGCTCAGTTTCAGGCGTTACAGTTCAAGCTTGCAGATATGGCAACCGAGCTGGTGGCTGCACGCCAGTTGGTCCGCTTTGCGGCGGCCAAGCTGGATCGCCAGGATCCGGAAGCCACGGCGTATTGCGCCATGGCCAAACGGTTTGCGACCGATGTCGGTTTTTCGGTTTGCGATCAGGCGCTGCAGCTGTATGGCGGCTATGGCTATATTCAGGAGTATCCGATTGAACGTCATTTCCGGGATGTGCGTGTGCATCAAATTCTTGAAGGAACGAATGAAATCATGCGCTTGATCATCGCAAGGCGATTGCTCAGCGAGGATACTACGCTGTTTTGAATCACTTTGAAGGATGCAGAACGCAGCAAATTAACTGAGAGGATGGCAAGATGCACGCACTGACACAGACGGGTGGGCCAATTGAAGTGGAGATTCAAGGTCATGTGGCCGTTTTGACCATGAACAATCCGCCCGCCAATACCTGGACGGCAGAGAGTCTCAATCAGCTGAAATCACTGGTTGAAGCGTTGAATGAAGACAAGACGATTTATGCGCTGGTTCTGACCGGAAAAGGTGAGAAGTTTTTCTCGGCAGGTGCCGATCTGAAGCTGTTCGCCGACGGTGACAAAGCGGTGGCGGCAGAGATGGCCTTTTGCTTCGGGCAGGCGTTTGAAACCTTGTCGGCATTTCGGGGCGTGTCGATTGCAGCGATCAATGGCTATGCCATGGGGGGCGGCCTGGAAGTCGCTTTAGCCTGTGATATCCGGATTGCTGAAGCGCATGCGGTGATGGCATTACCTGAGGCCAGCGTGGGGTTATTGCCATGTGCTGGCGGGACTCAGAATCTGGCCTGGCTGGTGGGTGAAGGCTGGGCGAAACGCATGATTTTGTGCGGTGAGCGTGTCGGGGCTTCTCAGGCGTCAGAGATCCGTCTGGTAGAGGAAGTGGTGGCTTCAGGTCAGGCACTGGAAACGGCCATTCATCTGGCGGAAAAGGTTGCGCATCAGTCACCGGTTGCTGTGACAGCATGTAAGGCTTTGATCCAAAATGCACGTTATGCACCGCTCAATCAGGGGTTGATTCAGGAAAGAGAGCGTTTCATTCGTCTGTTTGATACCAGAGATCAACGGGAGGGGGTTCAGGCGTTTTTAGAGAAGCGCCCGCCCGTGTGGAAAAATCAATAATCAGTGGTTTTGAACCATAAATAAACAAAGTTGTAGGCCGTATTCTGACGGAAGTTGAATGCGGCACATGGAGTATGTATGACAGGAAAGATGAATTTTAGTGAGCTGCCATGTCAGGACGGCCATCGGATTGGTGTGGCTGCACTGGATAACCCGGCATCGTTGAATGCACTGACGCTGGATATGCTGAAGCAGCTCAGTGCCCAACTGACGGACTGGGCGCAGGATGATGGGATTGTCTGTGTCTTCCTGCATAGTGATTTTGCCAAAGCATTCTGTGCCGGCGGCGATGTGCGGGCGATGTATCACGCGATGCTCAGTGCAGAAAGTCATAAAGAAGCCGGTGAACTAGGGGCTTCTCCGGAAGCTTTCCTGACGGAGTATTTCAGTGTGGAATACCGCTGCGACTATCAAATTCATCAGTTCAAAAAGCCATTGATTGCCTGGGGTGAAGGGATCGTCATGGGAGGCGGCATCGGTTTATTTGTCGGTGCGGGTCATCGGGTGGTCACGCCATCCAGTTCGCTGGCGATGCCTGAAATTACCATCGGGCTTTATCCGGATGTCGGCGGTACCTGGTTTCTGAATCAGCTGCCGGGTGGCGTCGGGCTCTTCCTCGGCTTGACTGGGGCACGGGTGAATGCCAGTGACGCGCTTGATCTGAAAATGACGGATCATATTCTGCTTGCCGATCAAAAAGAGGCGTTGCTTGCGGCGCTGTGTGATCTCAACTGGCAAGCCGTAACGGATCACGATCAGGCGGTGACGAACTGTCTGAGTCAACTGGCGGAATCTGCGAAACCGGCGTGGCCGCCAAGCCAGATGATCCCTTATTTTCCGCAGATCATGGCTGCTTGTGTGGGCCGGAACCTGGATGAGATTTGCCAGCAGATTCAGGCGATCGATGGCTTGGGGACCTGGCTGGAAACGGCGAAAGCGACACTGAGAAAGGGCAGCCCTATTTCAGCGCATACCTGTTACCGGCAGGTCCGAGATTATAAGAACATTTCACTGGCAGACAGTTTCCGGCTGGAGCTGGGGCTCTCTGTACGCTGTGGCTTACTGGGAGAGTTTCAGGAGGGGGTGCGTGCCCATCTGATTGACAAAACGGGCGAGCCTCAGTGGATTTTCCCGAATGTTGCAGCAGTGGATACCAGCGTGATTGATGATCTGTTCGCGCCTATGTGGCATGAAGACGATCACCCATTGGCTGATCTGGTGTAACCGGACAGTCATGAATCATGGATGAATGAAGGCCGTATCATGCGTGAGGCTGAACTGTAGCACCGAACAAGACTGATCTCAGAACTGATCCAGTTCTGCAAAACAGATTCAATGTTTGAAAAGGAGTGTGTGATGGCAGCGACAATTGCATTTATCGGGCTCGGCAATATGGGTGGCCCGATGGCAAGGAACTTACTTAAAGCAGGCTGTAAAGTGCAGGTGTTCGACATCAATACAGAAGCGGCACGTCAGTTAGCGTCCGATGGTGCGGTGGCGGCCAGCAGTTTGAAAGAAGCTGTGGCTGGCGCTGATACCGTGATGACCATGCTGCCTGCAGGCCAGCATGTGCGGCAGGTCTATCTTGGGCCGAAAGGTCGGCCGGAAGACGGTCTGTTTGCGATGGTGTCACCGGGCACCTTCCTGATTGATTCCTCAACGATCGATCCGGCGACTGCAAAGGAAGTGGCTGATCATGCAGCTGACCACCAGATCGAATTTGTCGATGCGCCGGTCTCGGGCGGTGTTGCGGGTGCAGAGGCGGGTACGCTGACCTTTATTGTCGGGGGAACGGATTCAGCGTTTCGTCAGGCTGAGTCTGTGCTGCGGCATGTGGGGAAGAACATCTTTCATGCTGGTCCGGCCGGGGCGGGCCAGATGGCCAAAATCTGTAACAACCTGATGCTCGCCATACAGATGGCTGGTGCCTGTGAAGCTTTGAATCTGGGGATCGAGAACGGCCTGGATCCCAAAGTGTTGTCAGACATCATGTTGCAAAGTTCAGGCAGAAACTGGGTGTTAGAACTCTATAACCCTTGTCCGGGCGTGCTTGAAAATGCACCGGCCAGCAAGGGGTATCAGCCGGGATTCATGAGTAAGCTAATGCTGAAAGATCTGGGGTTAGGGATGGACGCTGCGTTGCTCAGTCAGACGGCTGTCCCCATGGGATCACTGGCGCGTAACCTCTATGCCCTGCACAATGCTAAAGGCAATGAACTTCGCGATTTTTCCAGTTTGTTTGAGTTGTATCAGCGGCAGCAATGAGTGTTGCAGAACAAGGAGAGACCTATGGATATCAAGAACTCAGTGATTGCGATTACGGGCGCCGGACAAGGGCTCGGGCAAATGATGGCGATCACGCTGGCAAAAGCCGGGGCGGATCTGGCGCTGATTGATCTCAACCCGGAAGGTCTGGCTCAAACCCGCTCTCAGTGCCAGATGCTCAGCAGCAAGGCACTGACGTATGAAGTGGATGTGACGCAGGAACATGAAGTTGAGCGTGTTTTTGACCGGATTATGGATGATTTTGGTCAACTGGATGGCTTAGTGAATAACGCCGGAATTCTGCGGGATGGCCTGCTGGTGAAAGTCAAAGACAGCGAGATCTCTAAAATGTCGCTGGCGCAGTTTAATGCCGTCATGACGGTGAATGTGACCGGCACTTTTTTGTGTGGCCGGGAAGCGGCAGCACGAATGATTCAGTCTCAACGACCGGGGGCCATTATTAATATCTCCAGCGTCGCACGAGCCGGGAATTTTGGTCAGACGAACTATGCAGCGTCGAAAGCGGCAGTGGCGACTATGGCCGTTTGCTGGGCCAAAGAGCTGGGTCGGTACGGTATTCGGGCTGCGGCAGTTGCGCCGGGAGTGGTCCGAACCGCAATGGCGGATCAGTTACCGCAGGAAGCGATAGCGCGTTTGGAAAAAATGATCCCGCTGGGCCGGGTCGGACAGGCTCAGGAAATAGCGCACGCCGTTCAGTATATTCTGGAAAATGATTATTTTACCGGACGTGTGCTGGAGATTGACGGCGGGATGCGGATGTAACTGCTCATCATACAAGCCTGAAGACGAGCAACCGATTGGGTTTACGGGTCAGTTAAGGCCCGTAAATCATGGCGTAGAGTGCCAGCCCACCGCCAATCACCAGCATCAGCATAGACAGATAAGACGTGAATTTGCTGAGAATGGCCATCAATTTTTGATTGATTTCTTTCATCTTTGTTTCTTGTCATTCTGTGAGTCACGGCCCGCACAATGCCATAAAAGTCGCGCAGTGGCGAGGGCTATTCACATTTGATTGCAGTTTTCATGAAGTGCAAGGGCGGCCTTTTGCGATGTGTGGATTGGGTGATTTCAGATTCGAAAGACTGACAGATCTGCCGGACGTCCTGTGTGGTCAGCAGCGAATGGGCATTCGGTGACAAGACCAGCGCAATTTCAACATTGGGTAACGGCGGCAGCCAGGCATCGGTTAATTCGACTAAATCGGGCGACAGACTGCTGCGTGCCATCGCACCGATGGCTAATCCGGCCCGAACGATGCCACGCTGTGCTGTTGCACTGCTGCTGCAGGTCACCATCTCGAAACTGATTTCCTGTTTCGTTAATCCATCCAGCGCTGCTGCATGAAATTTACAATCGGTCTGAAACAGGGCGATAGGTAACGGGCGCCGGGCAAGCAGGTCGAAGTCCGGCGATGTGTACCAGATCCCCTGATCGTGCATGAGAAAATGGCCTTCATCAGAGCCGGGATGCCGGGTCAGCATGGCTGCGTGAATGTCACCCTTGTCCATCAATTGCCGCAGCCGGACACTGGCAGCGCATGTTATCTGAATCTGAATGGGCCCCAGTTGCTGACGGAGCAGCGTGATTAAATGCGGCAGCAGTGTTTCTGCGTAATCGTCAGGGCAGCCCAGTAATAAGGGCTGTCTGTTCGTTTGGGAACGAAGGCTGGAGACCGCTTCATCATGTAAACTGACTAATCGGCGTGCATAACTCGCGAGGGTTTGTCCGTCATGGGTCAGCACCAATTGACGTCCTTCACGCAGAAACAGCGTCTGATCTAATTCCTGTTCCAGTTTCTTCATTTGCATGCTGATCGCAGATTGCGTTCTGAATGTCTGTTTGGCAGCCCGGGTAAAACTGCCCGTTTCGACAAAGGCCAGAAAACTGCGCAGCGCATCAATATCCATGTACACACTCCATTCTTTTTTGTCAGCATACCGAATGAATTGGATTTTTGAAGCAATGAAAGCACAAGACAGACTGTCTCGGTCTTGTGCCTGTCCCGTTAAAGGGTGTCAGTGTCTTTGGTTTCGGTTGCGCGGCGAGCGGTTTCCGTGGCCGGTTGGGTCGTTGTCTGGTCGAAACAGGCGAGGTCGCGTACATTTTTCTGAGTCACAACGGCTGCAAATAAACCCAGCACAAAAGATATGGCGAAAAAGCCTTTCTCGTTCATCGCCAGCGTATCTGCGTTCCATAATCCAATCAGCATCAGGGCGCAGGCACTCACCACCCCTGCAATCACCATGGTTTTGTAGAGTGAAGTGACCTGAATGTCCTCCATTTCATCCCGAACCGTTTTCTGCAAGGTGATCACGCTGGACAAGCCAAATAACAAAACCACCAGATAATAGCCTTTTTCATTCAGCTGGAGGTTGGCATTGTAAAGCCCGATGGCATAGGCGAACACGGCGATTGCCAGCGCAGCCCAGGAAGTCAGAATAAATGCTTTTGTTGGTTTAAGTGATAGATTCATGGTCACGGGTCCTTATCGAAAATGAGATGAGTTGCATTCTCTGAACAAGGCGACCGAAACGCATGAATTCAAATAAATTCCTGCCATCAAAATTCAGCATTTCTGTTGGGCGAAGTGATCCTTTCGCTCAGATTTCCCTCATTTCTTGTTTGGCTGGCGCCATGATTCATCCTACGTCGGCTCGGGATGTTGCACCTGAATCGCATTGATGATCGGCGTATTGGCGAGGATCCTGCTGCTTTCCTGAATATGCAGAAGCCAGGGCATGATAAAACGCTGCCGATAAGTGCCCCAGACATCACCGAAGGGATAGGCTTTTCCCGGTTCAAAATGCGTGACGGGGGCGGGCAGATCTGCTTTTTGTGGCTGTGTCTGATGTTCCCAGGAAGACACCAGCAAGGTGTCACCGATCTGTAACCGGAGCGGGTTGTCGTTGTAATCCGGATTTAAGGCGAGTAATTGCTTGGCAGAGAGGCCGTGCTTTTCTGCAATGTCAGGCCAGCTTTCCCGTTGCCGGGTCTGTGGATTCATCTGAACGCGATAAGAAGCGGGTGGTTTTTGAGTCATCCCGGTATGGCTCCGGCTTTGACGGATCGGCCGTGCCTGAATTCGGCTGTTCATTACGCTGCTCAGATCAATCGCAGTTGCATTGCGCTTGAGCCATTGTTCTGAGATCTGTGAAAATTCTTTTTGGGTCAGCTTTTCTTTCCGGTACAGCACATACTGGCCACCGACGCGCTGCCCTTCAATCCGGTAGGGTAAGAGCAGATTGGAGAAATGGCGCGCTGAGATCAGTTGATCGGTGAGTGTGGTTGCATCAGAGCGGGTGAAATAAAAACTCCAGCGATCTTCGCCGGTGAGCTGACACTCCTGATACAGTTTGTGCTCGACAAAGTAGTAGTAAAAACCTGTTGTCGGCCAGCCAAGCCTTTGCCCGAACTGTACCGCCAACTTTGCTGGAATAAACTCTGCATTGAGATAACTCATCCCTTTTGCTCTGGGCTCGATTTGAAAGCTGGATGCCGATCCGGCCTGCTGAAAGCATTCATGGAGCAGGTGTTTCGGTTCTTTTTCAGTGCAGCGTGCCGTCAGAATCGTGTGACCTTTTCTGTGCTGAGTTTTGTGCCAGTTCATCACGGCGGATTCAGCCGAAGTATGTTTGAGTGTCCAAGCGCCGGTTTGCAGCGAATTCAGCTCCTCCGGTGTGCAATAGATCAAAATGTTGCACTCATAATCCACCGACTGTTTCAACGTCTCACTGAGTGTGAGTACAGGCGGATGAAACGCCTGATGATGACTTTCCAGCGGAAGATAAGCTGCTTTGACATATTTTCTTGAGGTCATGGGATCGAATGCCGTGATGAATATGCAACGGGATGGTTTTTCACCAATTTTACCGCGTCAACTTATTGAATGGAATGCTAATTTACCTGTCGATTTGTCGAATGAAACTGTCATTCAGACGGAATGGGCTGTGATTTTTAAAAATGCTGCTCAAATCTCATTCTCATGGTGCATTTTATCTCCGATCTGGCTGTGACCATCGCTGGCTGGACTAGGATATCAGGGAAGCCAATTCGGATTGATAACCCATTCGATTTTCTGATAACAGCAATTCATAGAATGCGATAGTCATTGGCTCAGTGCGAGCGTAGATTGACGGCAGGATCACCGACATCAGAGAAGGAAAACAGATGCAACTCATCATCGGAAATAAAAACTACTCGAGCTGGTCACTGCGCGGCTGGCTGATGCTGGCACAAAACGACATCTCTTTTGAAGAAGTCAAACTCAAACTTTTCACAGACCAATTTTACGCAACCCTCGCGTTGCACGCGCCGACGGCAAAAGTGCCTGTCCTGATCGACGGCGATGTCACCGTGTGGGATTCACTCGCGATTTGTGAGTACATCAACGAAACCTATTGCGATCATCAGGCATGGCCACAGGACCAAGCCGCACGGGCAAAAGCGCGAGCCATCAGCTGTGAAATGCACTCCGGCTTGATGGCTGTACGAAGTGAAATGCCCATGAATTGCCGGGCGAAACGCCGGGTGACATTGTCTGAGGCTGCTCAAAAAGATGTTGCCCGGATCGATCAGATCTGGCGGGAGCAAATGGCAGCATATGAAGATCAGGGGGGATGGTTGTTTGGAAAGTGGAGTATCGCAGACTGCATGTATGCTCCCGTTGTTCTCAGGTTCATGACCTACGGCATTGAAGTCTCTGAGGCCAGTCAGCGTTATATGAAGAAAGTCTTTGAATCTCCGGCCATTCAGGCCTGGCTGAGCGATGCGCTGACAGAAACCGAGTTTGTGGCTGAAGATGAAGCGGGCGTCGATGTGTAACCGGTGAAATGCGCCCTTCCAGTGAATGGGATCCGCCTGTTCCGGAAGGGAACATTTTTGTAATTATTCGTACCTGTACCGAAAGTCCGTGTTAAACTCCCGCGCTTCATGTAGATCATCCGCTACTTCCAGCGATCAACCAGACAGAGACGATTCATGCCATTCGCTAAACTTGGACTCAGCAACGCACTTGTTCAGGCTGTTACTGAGTTGGGTTATACCAAACCAACCACCATTCAGAACAAAGCCATTCCGGTCATTCTGCAAGGGCAGAACCTGATCGCAGCGGCACAGACCGGTACGGGTAAAACCGCCAGCTTTGTTTTACCGATTCTGGAAAAGCTGAGCCAAGGGCAAACGAAACGTAAGAAGCGTGTGCGCGCGCTGATTCTGGTGCCCACCCGTGAACTGGCGATGCAGGTGGACGAGAAAGTCAGCGCTTATGGTAAACACCTGGGTCTGACGTCGATGGCGATGTATGGCGGTGTTGATGAACAGCCACAAAAGCAGCGTTTAATTGAAGGTGTTGATGTGCTGGTGGCGACGCCGGGCCGTTTGATCGATATGTATGGTCAGCGGGCGGTGTATTTCGAAGAAATCGAAATGGTGGTTCTGGATGAAGCAGACCGCATGCTCGATATGGGCTTCATTGAAGCCATCAATAAAATTCTGGATCGGCTGCCGGAGCAGGTTCAGATGCTGCTGTTTTCGGCAACCCTGTCGCGAAAAGTTCGTGAACTGGCGAAATCCGCCGTAGAAAATCCGCATGAAATCACGATTACGGCCAGTCAGGCTTCGAAAGCGAGTATTGAACAGTGGCTGATCACCGTGGATAAAGATCAGAAATCCGCACTCTTGAGTCACCTGATTCAAACACATCAGTGGGATCAGACCTTGATCTTTATTGAGACGAAACATGGTGCTGCCAAGCTGGCTTCACAGCTGGAGAAGCGCGGGATTGAAGCCGAAGCGTTTCACAGTGGCCGCAGTCAGGCTGTCCGTGCTCAGTTACTGGAAGACTTCAAAGCCGGAAAGATCAAATACCTGATTGCCACTGGCGTTGGTGCTCGCGGTATCGATATCGAAGAGCTGCCACGGGTTGTGAATTACGATTTGCCTTTCCCGGCCGATGAATATGTTCACCGTATTGGACGAACCGGTCGTGCTGATGCGACGGGTGAAGCGATTTCGTTCGTTTCGAAAGATAACTTCAAAAACCTGTGCATGATTGAAAGTCGCCTCGGGCATTTGATTGAGCGCCGTGAAGTGGAAGGCTTCGCGCCGAAAAAACCGGTTCCGGTTTCTATTCTGAATTATGTGCCGAAGAACAAGCGGCCAAAGAAAGACTGATACACTGAAAGCCCTGGCCTGTAGCCGGGGCTTTTTTAATTTGCCTGCTCAGTCTGACGGATTGATTCCAGCGCCTGCACCCGGCGCCATTGGCTTTCTGAAAAGCTGCTTTCCCGGAGCGTATGGATGGCTAGCTGGCGGTCGGCTTCAGAAAGGCTGAAGTCCCCCTGAAGACTGTCGTATTGTTCGAAATACTGCGCCAGCCGATTTTGAAAATCCAGACGTTTCTGACTGACCTGCGCCAGTCTCTCTGCTGCTTCCGGGCCAACCAATGCCTGCCGGGTCAGAAACTGGTCCTGCGGATCCATGGATTTTGCGTGTTCAAGCTGAGCAAGCAGGCTGGAGCGACGGTAACTGTCGGCCATCACGGGCGGTAAGGCATCTAACTCTTGTTGCCAGGCATTCAGGAAATCCGCCTGATCACGCGTTTGCTCACGGAGTTCCAGTTTTCTGAGTGCCAGCTGACGTTGCAGGTTTTCTTCGCCAAAAAGAAGCTGTTGTTCCTCTTGACTGAAGAATTCACGTTGTGTCTGAAGCAGCAGGTCATTCAGAAAGCGGAGGCCCTCGATGTCCAGTGCGTTCATGTTGCCCGGATCCAGCGCTTCCAGCGCAGCCCGGTACTGAACAAATTGCTCGAATAAAGCTTCATCATGGCGGTAAGCTTTGGCTTGGTTTGCGTTGTATGTCAGAAAGTGCGTTCGCAGGGTGTCGAGATCGGCTTCTCCGATGCCTGACAGAAAATAATCGAATGTATCCCGGGTGGAGTCCTGGTCGATCTGTGTATCCAGTTGAGAGGCCACCCGGACAGCGGGTGGCTCGGAGGTCTGTTGCGTGTCGGTATAGACCGCACCTGCAGTCACGACAACACCAATGATTGAAAGTACGGTCTTTTTCATGATTTATAATCCTTGCAGCTGCAAGCGGTTGGCGTGCTGGCGATAAAGTGTTGTCGGTGCCGTTTCGAACAAATGAGTAATGCCCAGCAGGCCGTTGATCTCATCCAGATGATTCATCCGGTAATCATTGCGGATCACTTTCCCTAAATGGGTGCTGCACTGGCCGACAAGACCATCGTTGGGTTCTTGAAAAGCGATGCCGAGTACGGTCATGGCAGCATCCGACGGATCCAGCGCATTGGTGAAATTGCTGGTGCCAGTCCACGAGTAGTAATAGACGCCGTTGTCTGCAATATAGTCACCTTCACCGCAAGCCGTTGCCGGTAGGCCTTCCGGGTACTTCGCGTTGAATGCCAGGGATCCTTCTGTGGTCAGGGCAGCCAGAGATGCCAGCGGATCCTGAGGTAAATCACTGCCACCGGATAACAGGTTAATCATGGTGACTAAACCTTCAGCCAGCTTGACCGCAATGCCTTCAGGAACAGAACCCGACGGGACTGAACCCCGGACAATGTCAGCGATCCGGGAGCCTTTGTTGACACCGCCGATGCTGGTGACTGAGGCCACCATCTCCGGTGCGACCGAGGCAACATAACGGGCTGTCGGTCCGCCGTGGCTGTGGCCGATCAGATTGACTTTTTCAGCGCCGGTAATGGCCAGCACATCTTCCACCTGAGCCAGCAGTTGTTCACCTCGCAGCTCGGAACTGTTGGTTGCAGAGATTTGAGCCACGAATACGTTCGCACCGTCTTTATTCAAGGCATGCGGGATACCATAAAAATAATCGATCCCGGCAATGGAATCGAAGCCAAATAAGCCATGAACCAGCACAATCGGGTACTTTGTCTCGGTATAACCTTTCTGCGAGACGCCTGAGGGGGTACTGCTGGCCTGAGTGCTGAATGCGACCACACAGCAGATGAGCAGGGGAATGAATCGTTTCAATGTATCTCTCCTTGTTAGACCTCCGATGAGTGAAAGGTTAATACGAAATCAGATGCGTGCACGGAAATGTTAACAAAATGTGATCCATTGCTGGTTTCAATGCGTTGAACGGATGTGTTTGATGCAACTTGGGTTATTTTTGTCCGCATATTCCATTTAAAAGTTTTGATATACATTGATTGTAAATTTTACATTTAAGTAACTTTCTGGGGCCGCCTCTCCGTTTCCGCGTGGTATTGGCGGGGATGGGGGAATAGATGAAACCGGGATTTCTTGTGCAGATGTCACTGGTTTGATGAAGGTTGCTTTGTATTTCGATGGATGCCTCATAGAATCGGCCCATGATCCGGAGTGACGCGATATCCCTGAAGGAACGATGACCATGATTGATGTATCCACCCTGACCGCGCAATTTCCCTTACTGAAATCCCTGCAGGCACTGGATGAAGTGTGCTGGTTTAACCCCAATGTGACGCCTTTGAATGACGCGTTGCCGTATGTGGGCCTGACCGCAGCAGATATTCAGGAGGCGAGTGACCGGTTGACCCGATTTGCACCGTATTTGAAGGTGGTGTTTCCTGAAACGGCGCAAGCGGGTGGTATGATTGAATCTGAGGTGATTGAAATTCCCGCGATGAAAGCGGAACTGGATCGGGCTGAGGGCCAAGCGATATCAGGACGACTGATGCTGAAAAAGGACAGTCATTTGCCTATTTCCGGTTCGATCAAAGCCCGTGGCGGTATTTATGAAGTGCTGACCCATGCTGAAAAGCTGGCGATGGATGCGGGATTGTTAACTGAAGCGGATGATTACAGCAAACTTGATTCAGACGAATGCCGGCGTTTCTTCAGCCAGTACAGCATTGCGGTTGGATCGACAGGGAATCTGGGGATGTCGATTGGCATCATGAGCGCCAAACTGGGGTTCACGGTGACGGTACATATGTCGGCAGATGCCCGCGAGTGGAAAAAAGAAAAACTGCGTTCGCACGGTGTCATTGTCGTTGAATACGCACAGGATTATGGCGTCGCCGTGGAGGCGGGCAGAAAAGCGGCGGAACAAGATCCGCGGTGTTTTTTCATTGATGATGAAAATTCGAGAACGCTGTTTCTGGGCTATGCCGTTGCCGGAGAGCGGTTGAAAAAGCAGTTTGGTGATCAAGGTATCTTGGTTGATGCCGAGCATCCGCTGTTTGTTTACCTGCCTTGCGGTGTGGGCGGCGGTCCGGGTGGTGTTGCGTTCGGATTGAAGCTGGCTTTTGGCGATCACGTCCACTGCATCTTTGCGGAACCCACGCATTCTCCCTGTATGTTGCTGGGGGTGCATACGGGATTGCATGACCAGATCGCTGTTCAGGATCTGGGGATTGATAACATCACTGCGGCGGATGGTTTAGCGGTCGGCCGGCCTTCAGGATTTGTGGGGCGGGCGATGGAACGGCTGATTGATGGTTATTACACCTTGAGTGATGCGCAGATGTATCACTGGCTGGGGAAACTGAATCAGTCTGAAGGCATTCAGTTGGAACCTTCGGCATTGGCGGGGATGCCTGGGGTGATTCATGTGTTGAAGGATGCGCCTTATCAAGGTCGGATCGGGATGAGCGAAAAACGGTTACACCAAGCGACACATCTGGTCTGGGCGACAGGGGGCGGCATGGTGCCACCCGAGGAAATGGAAAAATATCTGGCACAAGCCTCATCTGGATCGGGTCTGTCCTCAGAGTGACTGCGATGACAGTGAACAGCCGGATGCGGTGGCTTATACCAATCGCAGTCAATAACTGGTCATTCTAGCTTGCTAAAATGTTCGATCACTGCGTTAGATTTTTTGATTGTAGAATCACTACTTATCTAAAAAATCCGCCTTGTTCTCAAACATTTTTCCGGCGCTATTTCTGATCATTGACTTACTTTGATTGGTATTATTCAAACTTTCGTTTCTTATCATGCCGGTAGGATTTCGTACTGTAGCCTGATGTCATGGCCTGAGACACCGCCGCTTCAATGGACGCTTTGAGCCCGGGCATGAGTTCGGCTTCATGGGTGTGCTGCAGATAATCCAGAATGCCCTGGGCCGTTGCATCGATGATCTGTGCAGCATGCCGGATTCGGAAGCTGGTGGATTCGGCCAGTTTCAGTAAGTGGTTTCTGTCGGGAAACACTTTACTGTTGGCCAGTTTCAGAGCCATTTTGTTGTCAATGGTGTCGTAAATCAGGGTGTGCGTGATATCAAATGGCGGAGACACAAAAATGTGTTTCATGTCCTGTGTATATTGCAATGCATAGTTTTTCAGGTGCGCATCGCCATTGCCGATCAGGCAATTAAATACAATATAGCGATACATTTTTTCCACTTCATCCAGACTGTGGGTATATAAGTGGGTTGCTTTCAGCAGCGTCTCGTAACTGCCGGAATACTTGGCATCCGGATGGTTTGGCTTTTTCATCAGCGTGGTGAAGTCTTCATAACCGAGACGCTGACCCTCTGGTTTATCAAACCGCTCCACAATAAAGGTTTCCAGATTCTCCGATAAATAGGTGTTCGGCGGAGCAAGACCACAGAATCTTGCGGCTTCCATGCACACGTATTCATTGACGGTCAGTAACGGGAATTCTTCGTCGAAAGATTTCACGATGAGATCTTTCTGTTCAACGGTCCGGTCTGTTCTCGGAATACTGACTTTTGGCTGGACACCGGCCAGCGCGTTCCTCAGATAATATTTTTCCAGCAGCTGAGGAAAAAGCGGGGTGCTTCCCTGATAAGTCAGGATGTCGGATAAGCTGACGGATTCGGCTTCCGGAAGTTTCAGGTCACTTTGATAAGCAAGCATGCCGATACCATTGTGACCCTGTAACGCAAGCAGGTACATATCGTTGACCCGGGCATAACGTGCCAGTTTTTCTGCGATGAAACGACGGTTGAATCCTTCGGGTAAGTTCTGAGCAAACACCGGATGGAGTGCGCCGGAAGAATACCCATCCAGATTTGGCTTGGTCATGGTCAGCGAGACATGCCGTTGCGTTTGTGTCGGCTGGTAATGGTGCACCGAGCCATGGGTCAGCACGCCAAGCGCATCATTTTCAAGACAAACCGTGATTTGTTCAATTTTCCCTGGCAGTTGTGCGAGTGTCATGGTCAGTCTTCCCCAAAGAGCTCGTCGAGCTCATCCCAGTTGGGTAACTGATGCTGTTTGGGCGTGACCTCTAACTGAAGTCCGACGGCATCCAGATACCGTTCGAAAATATCAAGCGAGCCGGTGAACCGGCCATTTTCGATTTCTGACAGGGTTGTTTTGTTGATGCCGGTGCGCTCAGCCATTTGTTTTTGGGTCGCACCGGATGCTTTTCTTGCTTTGGCGATCGTGTTGCCGATTTCTGCTCTGCTGGACATCGGGTTTCCTTGTTCGCGTTTGAACGAACAGTATAGTTGCACCGGTAAAAGTTATCTATATAGCTAACAAAGTAAATAACGGTATGTTTGCTCGCTATATAGCTAACTAAAAACGAGCTGAACAGATTCAGGAGCGGGGGAGCCATCCTAATGTTTGCATTTTCAGAAATACAGCCAGAGTTTTCGCATCCTGAATCTCATTCTCAGCCACTTTTTCTAAAAAGGAACGGACGGGTAAGGTGAGTACTTCAAGCACTTCATCGGCATCCAGTTCGCCTTCCGCAGGTGATAACTGAGTGGCCAGAAAAATGTGCTGAACTTCGTCGCAAAAACCCGGAACAGGTAAGAGTTCTCCCAGCGGTTGCCAGTGTCCAGCCGCAAATTTGGCTTCTTCTGCTAGTTCACGTTGCGCGCAGATTTGCAGGTCTTCCCCTTTTTCCACCGTGCCGGCGGGGAACTCCAGAATCCATCGGCCAATGGCCGGGCGATACTGCCGTAACAGAACCAGTTCTCCTGAGTCTGTGATCGGGACGATCACCACTGCGCCCGGATGACGAACGGTTGTAAATGTGATGTCCCGTCCATCCGGTAACTGATGGGTGTCCTGCTCGACAGAAAAGCCTTTCCACTGGCAGAGCGTTTGTGCTGTCATGAAGCCTCGATCATTCAATCTGAATTTATTGCTGCCAACATAACAGCGATTGAAAGCGATTGAAATCAAAGCGATGTTAATACACAGCGCTGGTCAGAATCAGAGCAAATAAACAGAACGCTGATATATTGGTATAACTCTCTGATATACTTCAGCGCAGTTGGCATAACAAGCAAGACCAAACAAGGAGAAGATTATGCGCGTTCTGGTCACAGGCGGCATGGGTTACATCGGCAGTCATACTTGTGTACAAATGATTGAAGCCGGTATGACCCCGATTATTGTCGATAACCTCTATAACAGTAAGAAAACCGTCCTGGAGCGAATTGAAACATTGTCGGGTGTCAGACCTGCATTTTATGAAGGTGATATTCGTGATCGCGCATTTCTGGACCGTGTCTTCCGTGAAAATGATGTCGAGGCTGTGATTCACTTTGCCGGTCTGAAAGCCGTTGGAGAATCCGTTCAGAAGCCGCTGGAATATTACGATAACAATGTTCACGGTACCTTAGTGCTGGTTGAAGCGATGCGTGAAGCGGGCGTCAACAGCATGATTTTCAGCTCATCCGCGACCGTTTATGGCGATCCGGCCAGTGTGCCGATTCTGGAATCTTTCCCGACCAGCGCAACGAACCCTTATGGCCGAAGCAAGCTGATGGTCGAAGAGTGTCTGCGGGATATCCAGCACGCACACCCTGAAATGAGCATCACGCTGCTGCGCTACTTTAACCCGGTCGGGGCGCATGAGTCCGGTGAAATGGGTGAAGATCCGCAAGGGATTCCGAATAACCTGATGCCTTTCATTGCGCAGGTTGCCGTGGGTCGTCGTGAGTATCTGTCTGTATTTGGGAATGATTATCCGACGGTTGATGGCACGGGTGTGCGTGATTACATCCACGTTGTCGATCTGGCTGACGGTCATATCGCAGCATTGCAGCACAAAGGTCAGGAAGCGGGCCTGCATGTCTACAATCTGGGCACAGGTAATGGTCTGAGTGTGCTGCAGATGGTTGAAGCATTTGCCAAAGCCGCAGATAAAGCGGTGCCGTATCAGATAGCGCCACGTCGTCCGGGTGATATTGCAGAATGCTGGGCGGATCCAAGCAAAGCGAAGCGGGAACTGCACTGGACCGCAAACCGCACGGTTGAGCAGATGACAGCCGATACCTGGCGCTGGCAGTCACAAAATCCGCAGGGTTATCCGGACAGCCATTAATACCAATCGCAGTCAATCACTGGTCATCCTAGCTTGTTTAAATGCTCGATAACTTCGTTAGATTTTTTGATTGTAGAATCACAACTTATCTGAAAATCTGCCTTGTTCTCAACCATTTTTCCTGCGCTATTTCTGATCATTGACTGACTTTGATCGGTATCATTTCGGCATCGGAACCAACACGAATGTAAAAAACCGCTGCGCTTCGGCCAGCGGTTTTTTGATCACTGCTGCTCCGGAAGGGAGCATTCAGCACATCAGATGAAACGAAGACGAAAAAACGGGCATACAAAGGATGCCCGTCTGAAAAGGTGCTAGCGTGCCTGAGCTTACTTGAATTCGGCTTTACGCATCCGGTTCAGCACAGCCATCACATCGACAACGCGAGGCTTCGCGAAGTCGCCATAATGAGGCATGCTGCGGAACCAGTCGTCATGCAGCATGTTGGCGAAGGCTTTCACAGGTTGTTTTTCCCAGCCTTTCATCATTGCCAGCTGACACCATAACCAGCCTGTCGCATGCAGCTGACTCGCGTCGGTAATTTGCTCAAGCGCCTGCAAATCGACAAACTCGCGGCCAAAGCGCAGGCTTTGTTTATTCTTCACCTGAATCCGGAACTTGCCATCTTCAAGCTGCGCCTGCAACCCGGAGCGATTCAACTGACGGGTACGCGGCCGCTCAATGGTATCGCTGCCCTCCGGCTGGCGCTGAGTCGGGTGTGATTGCACAACAATCTTCGCTTTGGCGGTCACATCAACTGCTTCATAGTTGTGCATCTGAATCACGGTATCGGCCACGTCCAGATAGTCACCTGAGCCGCCCATGACCAGCATCACCGAGATATTCAGGTGATCACGCAGCAGTGCGATCCGATCAACCAGCGGAGTAATCGGCTCATCGTCTTTGGCAATCAGCGCCTGCATACGCTCGTCGCGGATCATAAAGTTTGAAGCAGACGTATCTTCATCGATCAGCAGGGTTTGCGCACCGGCTTCCAGTGATTCCTGCAGCCAGGCTGCCTGTGACGTCGAACCGGATGCATTCTGCGTGCTGAAGCAAGTCGTGTCTTTGCCCATTGGCAGATTGCTGATGTACGGGGAGAGATCCACACTGTGCACACAACGGCCATCTTCGGCCCGAATCTTACTCGCCGTTTCATCCGTCACAATATATTCGCGACCATCACCCGGTATGTGATCATAGACCGCATTCTCAACAGCATTCAGCAAGGTCGATTTACCATGGAAACCGCCGCCGACAATCATGGTAATGCCGGTTGGAATGCCCATGCCGCGCAGTTTCCCTGCGTGCGGTGCTTCCAGCTCGATCGCCAGTTCTTCAGGGCTGCGAAAAGGCACGGCATCTGCCATGGGCTGATCGCTGTTACCCGCCAGACGAGGCAGAACACTGTTATCGGCCACAAAGGCAATCAGGTTGTTGTCTTTTAATTGCGCGCGCAGCGCGACCTGATCTTCGACGGTTTCACAGTGACGGCGCAGCTCGTCCATCGGCAGTTCACGCGCAATGGTGGCACGACGAATCATTTTCGGCAGTGTGAATGTCAGCAGGCTCAGTGTTTTTTTGGCGATGATGGTGCGCCCATCCGCGGGCAGGTCGACACGAAAACGCAGCTCAATGGCATCGTCATCAAAGACGACTGCTGTGCGATCCAGGACAGCCTGTCCCGGCCGATCGATCTGGATTTCGTTGACTTCTTTGGCCAGTTCAGCAAACTGACGGGCGATAAAATCGCGCGCCGCACGCTGATAATCCGCCGACTGATCTTTCAGCCAGGCCAGATCCGTCAGCGACCACTGGCGACGCGCTCGAACGCGGGTTGCCGGTGCGAAGGGATCCGATTGCGGGATATCGATAAAGAAATCGTAATCAACAAAGTTGTACTGACCACGCAGGCTGGAATAGCTGCGGTAATTGCGTCGGTCGATTTTTTTGAGTCTGGCTTCCAGTAAGTCCATAAATTCTCGATATCACTGGCTAAATACATTGGGGGCAGGAGTTTACACCAAAGCCAGTCGATGTGCATGTGATTCGGTGATCTGGATCCCGCTTATTTTGCTATGCCACCATGGTCTAATAGCGTGAGCGCCGCTTCTTGATCAAAGTAATCGTGTGAATTGATGCTCATGCTCAGTAAAGGAGTCAGCATGTTGGAAATCATAGCAAAGACAGCCGAATGGACACTGCTTATCGCCGGATTACTGTTGATCCTCACCAGCATGGCGAATTATGGTCGCCGAACCAAAGACTGGGGCGGATTGGTCACGATGTTTTATAAACGAGTCAGTATGACGGCGAAAGAATACAACTTTTACCGCTTCGGGGTTGCAGCCGTCGTTCTGGGGATTGTTCTGCGTATGGTCAACCTGATCTTCTGGCCGTGAGCCGGGTATACGTGAACACTTGCCAGTTGTTGTGATTTGTCGCACACTTGCCGCCCAAACAGATTCAGACACGAAAGGGCGAGCATCATGGCCTCTACCGCAGCAGCACTGCACATTCTGGTGAAACACAAAGAACAGGCTGACGACATTCTCAAACAGCTGAAAAAAGGCGCCAAGTTCCAGACTCTGGCAAAGAAATATTCCACGTGCCCGTCTGGCAAGCGTGGTGGCGACTTAGGCGAATTCCGAAAAGGCGCCATGGTTCCAGCCTTTGATAAAGCCGTGTTCACCGGCAAAGTCCTCGAGCCAATCGGCCCGGTGAAAACCAAGTTTGGGTACCATGTCATCAAGGTTTTATATCGCACGTAAGTGGTGCATTGGCACTTTTGAATTCGTTTGTATGTCGCGCTTGAGTCTGGAGCATCCCTTCACATTGTACTCAGCGCGCCAGGTACTCTTTTGAGGCAAAAAGAGTACCCAGAAATGCCTTTTTCTTCTCTGGTGTGGTTCGGGTCGGTTGTAGGCGCTCCCGGCGCCGACAACCGAAACATTCGTCCTGAATTTTTCCCTGGGGGAGAGGCCGGTATCGAACTTTTGATTCCTGCTTTAAAGATACACGCCAAAATTCAAATAATTTATTTATAATTCAATTCTTTACCGTCATCCCCGCGCAGGCGGAAATCCATAGAGCGAGTTCGATTCTATGGCTTCTTGCTACTGACTAAGCGACCGATGTCGCTTTTCTCACAAGTCGAAGCGACGCTGATTTTTGGGGTCAGTCATAAAATACAAGAAAAGTATGGCATATCAGTTGGTTAGAAGAAGCAGATTGAGTAGGATATACGACATGATGTCGTATATCTAACTGATAGGTTTATCTGGTTAATCGAATTTAGTTCAATTTAATCAATTACTTAAGTTGTTTCTGATTGAAAGAGTTATATGACAGAGTTATACGACATGGTGTCGTTGAATAAAATGTTATGCCACACGGCAGGATTTGGGCTAGGAGAAAAAAATGAATAAAAAATTAGCACAGCGTTTTAATGAACTGCAAGATCAGTTAGATACTATTGAAGCAACCAAACATATGGTGGATGGTCTGTATGGTTCAGTCCCAAGAGTAAATGATGAGTTGCTTACGAGTTGGAAAGTTAAGGTAAAGAACTTGTTGGTAACAGCTTGTGGGGAACAGTCACAACACTTTATCGCTTTTGTAAAAGGCGAAGACTACCAAACCATGGAATCCAATTATGATGTCAAAAAGCGTATAGGTGCGATCTTTGAGGCTGCAAAAGAAGACTTTGAGGGCGGCTACTTAACTTCGCTAAAGCAACTTGTTCAAGCTGAAGTGTTTGAAAGTGAGCTAGAGCAAGCACAGGAGTTATTGGATAATGGATACAAGTTAGCATCAGCAGTCATTGCGGGCGTTGTGCTTGAAACGGCATTACGTGATTTATGTACCAGCAATAAAATTGCACATGGAAAGCTGGACACTATGAACTCTCAACTAGCTAAAGCAGGTATATACAATAAACTTCAACAAAAGCAGATCACTGCTATTGCTGATATCCGTAATAGTGCTGCTCATGGCAAGCCTGAGCTATTCTCTGAACAAGATGTCAAAAATATGATCAGGGATATTGAATCATTCCTTATCAACTATGTGGCATAACAAAGCATTCAAGAGGGATTCACAACGCTTGGCAATTTTCATTCTAGGTCAAATTTAGTGTTTTATGGTGCAATGTTTTAATTGGGTGGTCGCGTTGTTCACCCCTTAATGCGGCTACATGGACTCCCCCGGTTGTCAACAACAGCGTCAGGTAATGCAAGGTTTGGGACTGCCGCTCTACATTCGGTC